>NZ_JBVJSJ010000007.1:0-490132 GCF_055606745.1 Streptomyces sp. NPDC037054
ATGCGGCGGAAACCGGCCGTGGCGGCGGGCTCCCGGTGGTCGTGGAAGGACAGCTCGTTGAGGCGCTCCAGGTCGAAGGCGAGCGAACCGTGCGACCCGTTGAGTTCGATGCGCAGGGCGTTCTTGCGGCCGGTGGCGTAGCGGGTGGCCTCGAAGGAGGCGAGGGCGCCGGAGGTGAAGCGGCCGGTGAAGACGGCGGCGTCGTCGACGGTGACCTGTCCGGTGTCGCCGGTATGCAGTCCAGTGCCGTCTGCGGCCAGTCCGCTGTCATCCGCCGACCGCGTACTGTCGTCCGCCGACCGTACGCCGCCATCCCCCGCCCCCGCGCCGCCATCCGCCGCCCCCGCGCCACCGTCCGGCGCCGCTGTCGCCGTCAGGCCCTGCGGGCTGCCGCCCGGCAGGGGCCGTCGGCGGACGAACGTCTCGGTGATGGCGGAGACTCCCACCAGGTGCTCACCGGCGAGGTGCTGGGCGAGGTCCACGATGTGCGCGCCGAGGTCGCCGAGCGATCCGGAGCCGGCCCGCTCCTTGAGCAGCCGCCAGGTCAGCGGGAACTCCGGGTCGACCAGCCAGTCCTGGAGGTAGCAGACTCGGACGTGGCGCAGTGCGCCGAGCCGGCCCTCGGCGATCATCTTCCGGGCCAGGGCCATGGCGGGCACCCGGCGGTAGTTGAAGCCGACCATGGCCACCTGGCCGCGGCGTGCGGCCTCTTCGGCGGCGGCGGCCATGGCCTGCGCCTCCTCGACCGTGTTCGCGAGGGGCTTCTCGCACAGGACGTGCTTTCCGGCGGCGAGGGCGGCGAGGGCGATCTCGGCGTGGCTGTCGCCGGGGGTGCAGATGTCGACGAGGTCGACGTCGTCCCGTTCGATCAGGGCCCGCCAGTCGGTCTCGGCGGCCGCCCAGCCGTGCCGGTCGGCCGCCGCCCGCACGGCGTCGGCGTCGCGGCCGCAGATCGCGGCGAGCACCGGGCGGCGCGGCAGGTCGAAGACGCGGCCCGCGGTGCGCCAGCCCTGGGAGTGGGCGGCGCCCATGAAGGCGTAGCCGACCATGCCGATCCTGAGCGGCGGCTTGTCGGTCGGCGTCCCTTCTTGCTGCTGCGGCTGTCCCATGCGGAAGGTCCTCCTCGTCGTCACGGCGCGGTGGGGGCGGGCCCGGTCCGTCGTGAGGGCCGGGCCCGGTCGGGCGGGCGCCTCTACTTGAAGCCGGTGGGCATGTACTGGTCGACGTTGGTCTTGTCGACGACGGCGGAGTAGAGGGTGAGGGACGCCGGGATCTCGAACTCGGCCAGGCCGCCGATGCCCTTGCCCTGGCCGAGGGCGCGGGCGAGGTCGATGGCGGAGGCGGCCATGGTCGGCGGGTAGAGGACGGTCGCCTTGAGGACGCCGTTGTCCTGCTTGATGGCCTGGAACGCGGAGAGCGCGCCGGCGCCGCCGACCATGAGGAAGTCGTCGCGGCCCGCCTGCTCGATGGCGCGCAGGGCACCGACGCCCTGGTCGTCGTCGTGGTTCCACAGCGCGTCGAACTTCGACTGCGCCTGGAGGAGCTGAGCCATCTTGGCCTGACCGGACTCGACCGTGAAGTCCGCGGCCTGGCGGGCGACCTTCTTGATGTTCGGGTAGTTCTTCAGGGCGTCGTCGAAGCCCTGCGTGCGCTGCTTCGTCAGCTCCAGGTTGTCCAGACCCGCGAGCTCGATGACCCGGGCATTCGGCTTGTCCTTGAGCTTCTCGCCGATGTAGTGACCGGCGTTCAGGCCCATGCCGTAGTTGTCACCACCGATCCAGCAGCGGTACGCCTGCGGCGAGTTGAAGATCCGGTCCAGGTTGACGACCGGGATCCCCGCACGCATCGCCTTCAGACCGACCTGGGTCAGCGCCTTGCCGTCGGCCGGCAGCACCACCAGCACATCGACCTTCTTGTTGATCAGGGTCTCGATCTGCCCGATCTGCTGAGCGGTGTCGTTCGAGCCCTCGGTGATCTCCAGGGTGACGTCCTGGTATTTCTCGGCCCGGCTCTTGGCGTTCTGGTTGATGGCGTTGAGCCAGCCGTGGTCGGCCTGCGGCCCCGCGAAGCCGATCGTGACCTGCTTGCCCGGCTTGTCGTCGGCGGCGGGCTGGTTGTCCGCGGCCTTGTCGTCGCCCTTGTCGGACGGTTCGTTACTCGTGCAACCTGCGAGGAGGGCACCGGCCGACACGGCGGCGGTCCCGAAGAGCAGTCCTCTGCGACTGGTGAGTTGAGACATGGCGGTGAACCCTTTCCTCAGGTCGTGCTCGCGGTACGGCGCTGGACCAGCACGGCGGCGACGATGATCGCGCCCTTGGCGATCTGCTGGACGTCGCTCTGCAGGTTGTTCAGGGCGAAGATGTTGGTGATGGTGGTGAAGATCAGGACGCCGAGCACGGAACCGGTGATGGTGCCGCGCCCGCCGCTGAGCAGGGTGCCGCCGATGATCGCGGCGGCGATGGCGTCGAGTTCGTAGAGGTTGCCGTTGGTGTTCTGGCCCGAGCCGGACAGGACGACCAGCAGGAAGGCCGCGATGCCGCAGCACAGTCCGGACAGCAGGTAGAGGTAGAGGCGCTGGCGGCGGACGTCGATGCCGGCGAGGCGGGCCGCCTCGCTGTTGCCGCCGACGGCGACGGTGCGGCGGCCGAAGGTGGTGCGGTTGAGCACCAGCCAGCCGATGACCGTGACCACGGCGAAGACCAGGACGAGCGGCGGTACGCCGAGGATGTACGCGTCGCGTTCGCCGAGATCCAGTACACCGTCGACAGTGACGACTTGTGTCCTGCCGTCGGTGATCTGCAGGGCGAGGCCGCGGGCCGAGGCGAGCATGGCGAGCGTCGCGATGAACGGCACCATCGCGCCGTAGGCGATGAGCACCCCGTTGACGAGTCCGCAGCCCACCCCGACGACGATCGCGGTGAACAGGATCCCGAAGAATCCGTACTCCTGGGTGGCGACGGTGGTCGCCCACACGGAGGCGAGGGCGACGATCGCGCCGACGGACAGGTCGATGCCGCCGGAGATGATGACGAAGGTCATGCCGACGGTGACGACGCCGATCACGGAGGCCTGCGTCAGGACGAGTTGCAGGTTGCGGGTGTCGAGGAACTCGTCGGGCTTGGTGATGCCGCCGATGAGGACCAGCACGGCGAGGACGCCGAGCAGGGACAGGGTGCGGACGTCGGCGCGGCCGAGCATGCCGCGCCAGGCGGGCGGACCGTCCGCCTGGGCGGTCTTGCCGGTGCCGCCCCGGGGCGGGGACACGTGCTGCGTCATGACGCCGGACTTCCTTCCATGACGAGGTCGAGTACGCGGTGTTCGTCGAGTTCGCGGGCCGGCGCGGTGTGGACGACGCTGCCCTCGCGCAGGACCAGGACGCGGTCGGCGAGGCCGAGGACCTCGGGCACTTCGCTGGAGACCAGCAGCACGGCGAGGCCTTCGTCCGCCAGTCGACGGATGACCGCATACAGTTCGGCGCGGGCGCCGACGTCGACGCCGCGGGTCGGTTCGTCCAGCAGCAGCACCTTGCAGCCGTGCAGCAGCCAGCGGGCGAGCACCGCCTTCTGCTGGTTGCCGCCGGACAGGGTGCGGACCGGGACGGACGGGTTGTCGGGCCTCAGGGACAGTTCGCGGGTCGCTGCGCGGGCGGCGCGCAGTTCGGCGCCGCGGTCGAGCCAGCCGCCGTGTGAGAAGCGGGACATGGAGGACACCGACACGTTGCGGGTGACGGACTCCAGCAGGAGCAGGGCCTGGGCCTTGCGTTCCTCGGGCGCGAGTCCGAGTCCGGCGCGGACGGCGGCGCGGACGCTGCCGGGCCTGAGCGGTCGTCCGTCCACGAGCACCTGACCGGCTGTCGGCTTCCGTGCACCGTATACGGTCTCCAGTATTTCGGATCGCCCGGAGCCGACGAGGCCCGCGAGGCCGACGATCTCCCCGCCGTGCACGGTCAGGTCCAGGGGCGCGAACTCGCCCTCCCGCGCCAGTCCCCGCACCTCCAGAACCGGTGTGCCCGCGGAGCCGTCCCTTGCGGGCCGCTCCGGGAAGACGTACTCCACGTTGCGTCCCGTCATCAGCGCGACCACTTCCTTGGTCGGCGTCGACTTGGCGGGCAGTCCCACGGCGACGGCCCGGCCGTCCTTCAGGACGGTGACCCGGTCGCCGATGCGCCGGATCTCCTCCAGACGGTGGGAGATGTAGACGACGGCGACGCCGTCGGCGGTCAGGTCGCCGACGATGCGGAAGAGGTTGTCGACCTCGTCCGGGTCGAGGGCGGCGGACGGCTCGTCCATCACGATGAGCCGTACGTCGTGGGAGAGGGCCCGTGCCATGGACACGATCTGCTGCTGCGCCGCCGACAACTCCCCGACGAGCCGGCCGGGGTCGATCTCGGGGTGGCCGAGGCGCCGCAGCAGTGCGGCGGTCGAGGCGCGGGCCGCCTTGCCGCGCACCACGAAGCCGGCGGTGGTGGGTTCGTGGCCGAGGTGGACGTTCTCGGCGACGGACAGGTGCTCCACCAGGTCGAGTTCCTGGTAGATGGTGGCGATGCCGAGGCGCATGGCGGCGATGGGCGAGCGGAGGGTGACCTGCTCGCCGCGCCAGCGGATGGTGCCGCTGTCGGGCTGGTGGGCGCCGGCCAGCACCTTGATGAGGGTGGACTTCCCGGCACCGTTCTGGCCGAGCAGGCAGTGCACCTCGCCGGCCTGGACGTCCAGGTCGACGCCGTCGAGGGCCCGGACTCCGGGGAAGGACTTGGTGATGCCTGACATGCTGAGCAGGGGTGCTTCCGGTGCCATGCGATTTCCCCTCGGCGGGCGTGCGGGCCGGTTCCAGGGCGCTTGTCGAGCGGGCCTGCTCGGAGCGAGCGGGCCGTGCGGGCCTGCGCGGGGCAGGCCGTTTTCGGGCAGGGCGGGACAGAGCGGGGTGCGGTGCGGGTGAGTGGTGCCGACGGTGCCGTGGTGCCGTACTGCGGTGGTGCGGGTGCGTGCCTACGCGGGTGAGAACAGGTGGTCGCTGATGAGCCGGGCCGCGCCGGTGACTCCGGCGGTGGGGCCCAACTCGCCGAGCACGATGGGCAGGTTGCCGGTCGCCAGGGGCAGCGACTGGCGGTAGACCTGGGTGCGGATCGCGGCGAGCAGGGTGTGGCCGAGGCCGGTCACTCCGCCGCCGATCACCACCAGGCCGGGGTTGAAGAAGCTGACGAGGCCGGCGATGACCTGGCCGGTGCGGTTGCCGCCCTCGCGGATCAGGTCGAGTGCGGTGGAGTCACCGGCGGCGGCCGCAGCAGCGACGTCGATCGCGCTCAGGGTGCCGTTCTCCTCCAGCCGGGCGGCGAGTTCCGCCGACAGGCCCTGCTGAGCGGCCTCGGTGGCGTCCCGGGCGAGGGCCGCGCCGCTGAAGTGGGCCTCCAGGCAGCCGCGGTTGCCGCAGGCGCAGGGGCGGCCGTCGGGTACGGCCTGGATGTGGCCGATGTCGCCGGCGCTGCCCGTCGTGCCGCGGTAGACCTCGCCGCCGACCACGATGCCGCAGCCGATGCCGGTGCCGATCTTGACGCAGAGGAAGTCGGCGACGCTGCGGGCGACACCGGCGTGCTGCTCCCCCATGGCCATCAGGTTCACGTCGTTGTCGACCATGACCGGGCAGCCGAGCTCCTGGCTGAGCGCCTCCCGTACGGGGAAGCCGTCCCAGCCGGGCATGATCGGCGGCGCGACCGGCACGCCCTCGGGAAAGCGGACGGGGCCGGGGACGCCGATGCCGGCGCCGTCGAACCCTTCCGCGAGCCCGGAGGCCTTGAGTTTCGCGGCCATGGCGAGGACCTGTTCGAAGACCGCGACGGGGCCTTCGCGCACGTCCATCGGCTGGTTGATGTGCCCGAGGACCTCCAGTTCGGCGTTGGTGACGGCGACGTCGACCGAGGTCGCGCCGATGTCGACGCCGAGGAACCTCAGTCCGGGCGCGAGGCGGATGTTGTGGGAACGGCGTCCGCCGCGTGAGGCGGCGAGCCCGTCGGCCACGACCAGTCCCGTCTCCAGCAGGCGGTCGACCTCCACGGCCAGCTTGGACCGGGAGAGGTCGATCTGGTCGCCCAGCTGGGCGCGGGAGTTGGGGCCGCCGTCGCGCAACAGCTTCAGCAGCCGGGCCTGGTGGGCGTTCGCGGGTCGTGCCGTCATGCGTCTCACGTGCCCCTCCCCGCCTCGGTAGGCCTGTGCGCGCCGGTTTCCGGCCACGTCGTCGGCTTGCTTCGTAGGGGAAAGTAGCAGCGGCTGCCGGAGGTGGGAAGAAGTCGCGCACGAATTGCCGCCGACTTTCTCCACTCACAGGACAAAGCCGGGCGCGAAACCGGCTCCGATGACGCGTGCGCCCGCGCCACCAGGGGTGGACGCGGGCGGTGTTCCGGGACGTGCGGAGCGTCCGACCGGTTGGTCCGAGATCTACGACCGGTCGGTGCGAGGTCTACGACCGGCTGACGCGAGGTCTGCGACCGGTCGGCACGGAGCCTACGACCGGGTGCGGGCGTGGTAGGAGCGCCGGGTGTGCTCGGTGTGCTCCCGCATCAGCTGTGTGGCGCGCTGCTCGTCGCGGTTGAGGAGCGCCACGATCAGCTCCTCGTGCTCGATCCAGGACTGCTTCCCCCGCTGGCGGGCGACCGGTGTGTGGTACCAGCGCACCCGCCGGTCGACCTGCGCGGCGAGTTCGGCGAGCACGGCGTTGCCCGCGAGCTCCATGATCTTGGCGTGGAAGCGGGCGTTGAGGGCGACGGCCGCGTCCACGTCGTCGGACTCCACGGCCACGAGGCCCTGTTGCACGATCAGGTCGAGGTCGTGGACGTCCTCCTCTTCGAAGTTGCGGGCGGCGAGGCGGGCTGCCTCGGCCTCCAGCAGTGCGCGGACCGTGAGGAGTTGGTCGGCCTCCTCGTCGGTCGGTTCGTGGACGAACGCGCCCTGGGCGGGCCGCAGATCGACCCACCCCTCGGTGTTGAGCCGCTGGAGCGCCTCGCGCACCGGCTGCCGGGACACGCCGAGGTGGCCGGCGAGCTCGCTCTCCACGAGGTGCTGGCCCGGTTTCAGGGCGCGCGTCGTGATGAGTTCGAGGAGCGCCTCGTAGACGCGGTCGCGCAGCGGCCCCGGGCGTTCGAGTTTGGGCACCGCACCCTGTGGCAGACCTGTGGACAACATCGGGATCCCCCTTCTCGGCAGCGGCCCCGCGGCCGCACCGAATCCACTATCGATTGTCTTTCGTCTACAGTCTACGGCGCACAAAGGCCAGGGTGGCGGGGAGTTGACCTCATCACACTCGATCGTGTGAGCAGGTCACGGGCACCTGACGACTTGTCCCGCATAGGAGAGGTTGCCCCCGAACCCGAACAGCAGCACCGGGTCGCCGGAGGTGATCGCGCCCTGTTCCACCAGCTTGGAGAACGCGATCGGGATGCTCGCCGCCGAGGTGTTGCCGGACTCGGTGACGTCGCGGGCGACGACGGCGTTCACGGCGCCGATCTTCTCTGCGAGGGGCTCGATGATGCGCAGGTTGGCCTGGTGCGTGACGACCGCGGCGAGGTCCGCGGGGGCGAGGCCCGCCCGCTCGCACGCGGCGCGCGCCACGGGCGGCAGCTGCGTGGTCGCCCAGCGGTAGACGCTCTGGCCCTCCTGGGCGAACCGCGGCGGGCTGCCCTCGATGCGCACGGCCCGCCCCATGCCGGGCACCGAGCCCCACAGCACGGGCCCGATCCCGGGTTCCTCGGCGGCCTCCACGACCGCGGCGCCCGCGCCGTCGCCGACGAGCACGCAGGTGCTGCGGTCGGTCCAGTCGGCGACGTCGGACATCTTGTCGGCGCCGACGACCAGCGCCCGGGTCGCGGCGCCCGCCCGCACGGCGTGGTCGGCGGTGGCGAGGGCGTGGGTGAACCCGGCGCACACGACGTTGACGTCCATCGCGGCGGGCGACGGCACGCCGAGGCGGTCGGCGACACGGGCGGCCATGTTCGGGGACCGGTCGATCGCGGTCGAGGTCGCCACCAGGACGAGGTCGATGTCGGCGGGCAGCAGGCCCGCCCCGGCGAGCGCCTTGGCGGCCGCGTGGGCGGCGAGTTCGTCGACGGGTTCGTCGGGACCGGCGATGTGGCGCGTGCGGATGCCCACCCGGCTCGTGATCCACTCGTCGCTCGTGTCCACCATGGCCGCGAGATCCTCGTTCGTCAGGATGCGGGCGGGCTGGTAGTGGCCGACGGCGGCGATCCGCGAGCCGTTCATGGCGTCCCCCTTGATGCTGTGTGATGCGGGATTCACCAGTCTGATCAGTGACTCACGGGTAGCGCGGCGGGTGAAGCGACAGGAAAGCCGAGGTGGCCTTGTCGGCTTCTGTCAGACCCTTGGACGCCCGACCATCGTCCGCGGGGAGCCCCGGCCCGCCCCGGGACTCCCCCGCCGCCGCGGCGCAGCCGTCTACCCGGTGAACAATTGGGTGGCTTTGCGGACGAGTTCGTACAGGCCGTAGGCGAGCGGTGCGCCGACCCACAGCCAGGCGAAGGCGATGAGGCCGCGCCGGTCAGGCGGACTCTGGCTGCTGTCGTCGGTCATCGGCGGCCTCCTCGGGCGTGGGGACGTGGTGGCGGGGGTGGACGGGCCGGACGAGTTCGTTGGCGGCGAAGCCGACGACGAGCAGCCCGATCATGATCAGGAAGGAGAGTCCGTACAGGGCCGGGCCGTGCCGGCCGGCCTCCTCCTGGCGGTCGGCGATCCAGTTCACGATCAGCGGGCCGAGGACGCCTGCCGTGGACCAGGCGGTGAGCAGCCGGCCGTGGATGGCGCCGACCTGGTAGGTGCCGAAGAGGTCCTTCAGATAGGCGGGGATCGTCGCGAAGCCGCCGCCGTAGAAGGAGAGGATCACCAGCGCGCCGAGGACGAACAGCGGTTTGGAGGAGTCGCCGAACAGCGCGATGACCGTGTACGTCAGCGCGCCGACGCCGAGGTAGACGCGGTAAATGTTCTTGCGCCCGATGAGGTCGGAGGTCGAGGACCAGCCGATGCGGCCGGCCATGTTGGCCGCCGACAGCAGCGCCACGAAACCGGCGGCTGCCGTCACCGAGACCGGCGCCGACGTGTCCGCGAAGAAGTCCGTGATCATCGGGGCGGCCTTCTCCAGGATGCCGATGCCCGCGGTGACGTTGGTGCAGAGCACGATCCACAGGAGCCAGAACTGCGGGGTGCGCACCGCGCCGCGGGCGGAGACCTGGGGCCCGTCGAGGATGCTCGGGCCGCTGTCGACGGGCCGCTCGCCGCGCGGCACCCGCACCAGCAGGTACGCCCAACGCCATGAAGACCGCATACGAAAGCCCGTGTACGACAAAGGCGAGGGCGATACCGGTGCTGTCGCTGCCGAACGACTCCAGCATCTGCGCCGACCACGGCGAGGCGATGAGCGCGCCGCCGCCGAAGCCCATGATGGCGATGCCGGTGGCCATGCCGGGCCGGTCGGGGAACCACTTGATCAGCGTCGAGACGGGCGAGATGTAGCCGATGCCGAGGCCGATCCCGCCGACGAAGCCGTAGCCGAGGACGATCAGCCAGTACTGCTCGGTGGCCGCGCCGAGGGCGGAGAGCAGGAACCCGGAGGAGAAGCAGACCAGGGCGACCGTCATCGCCCAGCGCGGCCCGTTGCGTTCGACGAGCGTGCCGCCGAAGGCGGCGGAGAGCCCGAGCATGACGATGCCGAGCTGGAACGGCAGCGCGCTCTGGGTCCCGCTGAGGCCGAGTGCGGACTCCAGGGGCGGTTTGAACACGCTCCAGGCGTAGGCCTGGCCGATGGAGAGGTGGACGGAGAGGGCGGCGGGCGGCACGAGCCAGCGGCTCCAGCCCGCGGGGGCGACGGGTGGACTCATGATCCCGAACGGTAGGAAGGGGGCCGGGAGTTGAGAAGACGGCGCGTCGACGGTATGCGATGAGCGGTATGCAGCATGCGGTGAGCGGTCGCCGGTCCCCCACAGGCAGCCGCCCGCAGACAGCCACCCATCACCCACCTCGGCCGACTCACGACTCACGACTCGCGACTCACGACTCACGTAGAGATACTTGCCGACCCCACCTACATACTGTAGACAATATCCGTGCACGTGCCCGCGCGGGCTGCACCCTGACGCGGCAGGCCACGACAATGAGATCGTGAAGGTCACCTCGCCGCACGACAATCACAGAACCGGGGCTGATCAGGGCATGGGACGAGTCACGGAACGACGCAAGGTGCTCCGCATCCGGGACGGCGCCGTCTCGTCCCGCCCGGACACGCTGGTCGCCGAGGAGCCGCTGGAGATCCGGCTGAACGGCAAGCCGCTCGCGATCACCATGCGCACACCGGGCGACGACTTCGCGCTGGCGGCCGGCTTCCTCGTCAGCGAGGGTGTCCTGGCGAACGCATCCGATCTGCAGAACATCGTCTACTGCGCCGGCGCGACGGTCGACAACTCGAACACGTACAACGTCGTCGACGTGCGCACCACCCCCGACGTGGTGCTGCCGGACATCTCCCTCGAGCGGAACGTGTACACGACGTCGTCCTGCGGACTGTGCGGCAAGGCGAGCCTGGACGCGGTCCGCACCACGGCCCGCTGGACCATCGCCGACACGCCCCCGCTCCGCGTCACGCCCGAACTGCTCGCGAGTCTCCCCGACCGGCTGCGGGCGGCCCAGCGCGTCTTCGACCGGACCGGGGGCCTGCACGCGGCGGCACTGTTCTCCGAGGACGGTGAACTGCTGGACGTGCGCGAGGACGTGGGCCGGCACAACGCGGTCGACAAGCTGGTCGGCCGCGCCCTGCAGAACGGGGATCTGCCGCTGTCCCGGGCGGTACTGCTGGTGTCGGGCCGGGCGTCGTTCGAGCTGGCGCAGAAGGCGGTCATGGCGGGCATCCCCGTGCTGGCGGCGGTGTCCGCGCCGTCGTCCCTCGCCGTGGACCTGGCCGCGGAGACGGGCCTGACCCTGGTGGGTTTCCTGCGGGGCAACTCCATGAACGTGTACGCGGGCGAGGAGCGCGTCGCTCTCACGGCCGACGCCACCCGGGGCTGACGCCACCCACGGCTGACGCGTCGGCCGGCGGTCACGGCCGCCTGTCAGCGCCCCGCGCCGCGAGCACCATCGACTATCGACCAGCGGCCAGCGGCCAGCGGCCAGCGGCCAGCGGCCACCAACCGGGTGACGAGGCGTCAGGTCCCGGCATGGTTCGTGCGCCGACACGTGCACGGTTCTTGCGGGGCGGGCGTGCGCCCAACTAACGTCGGCCGCCCATACCTGGACATGGGATGTCCTGATGTTCAGATGTCTGGGCCACCGACCGGACCACACGACCAGACCTATGAAGGGCAGGTCGCACCATGCCGGCACGTCTTCGCACCCGCCTGAGATCCCCTCTCGTCGCCCTGCTCGCCCTCGCGGCGACAGCGGTACTGCCCGCCCCCGCCCGGGCCCAACCCCCTTCCGCCGCCCCGGACTTCGAGCAGCAGGTCATCTTCAAGGCGTCCCAGGACCCCGGTTACGCCTGCTTCCGCATCCCGGCGATCGTGCGGACCACGAACGGGA
The DNA here is from genome assembly GCF_055606745.1 of Streptomyces sp. NPDC037054. NCBI lineage: Bacteria > Bacillati > Actinomycetota > Actinomycetes > Kitasatosporales > Streptomycetaceae > Streptomyces > Streptomyces sp. NPDC037054. The sequence goes on from NZ_JBVJSJ010000007.1 coordinate 11,565, forward strand.
CGCTGCTCGCCTTCGCCGAGGGCCGCGTCCTCAATTGCGGGGACGCCGCCGACATCGACATCGTCCTCAAGCGGTCCACCGACGGCGGCCGCACCTGGGGCCCCCTCCAGGTCGTCAACGAGGGCGCCGGCGACACGCACGGCAACCCGGCGCCGGTCGTCGACCGCGAGACGGGCCGGATCCTGCTCGCCGAGACCTACAACACGGGCCGCACCGACAGCGGCAACTGCACGGTGCCCTGCGACCGCACCCCCCATCTGCAGTACAGCGACGACGACGGCCGCACCTGGTCGAAGCCGCGGGACCTGAGCGACCAGATCCTGCCGCCGCACTGGAACTCCTGGTACGCGACCGGCCCCGTGCACGGCATCCAGCTCACCCGCGGCCGGCACGCCGGGCGGCTGGTGTTCGGCGTCAACACCGAGACGTGGGACGGCAATCGGATAACGGCCAACCACGCGGCGCTGGTCGTCAGCGACGACGGCGGCGACACCTGGCGGATCGGCGCGACGGACAGCTGGCCGCTCGCCGCGGACGGCACCTTCCGGCAGAAACCCTCCGAGGTGACCCTCACGGAGCGCACCGACGGCACGATCCTCGTCAGCGGCCGGGAGCAGGACGGCACGGACCTCGGGCACCGCTCGCAGGCCGTCAGCCGGGACGGCGGCGACAGCTTCGCCGCTCCGTTCCGGGCGATTCCGGATCTGTACACGCCGCAGGTGCAGGGCGCCGTCCTGCAACGCGGCGACCGCATCCTGTTGTCCGCGCCGGCCGATCCCGACCGCCGGCGCACGATGATGATCCGGTCCTCCTACGACGGCGGCCGGACCTGGGACAGCGTGGACCGCGGCACGGTCGTCGCACGGGACTGGTCCGGCTACTCCGACATGGTCGGCATCGACGGGGACACGGTGGGCCTGATGTACGAGGGCGGCGCCGTCGACGCCCGGGACGAGATCCGCTTCGCCCGGTTCACGGAAGGCTGGCTGACGCCGCGCCGCGGTCCCGACCCGACGACCGCGGACGTCGCCCCGCACGGCAGGCCCGCGGCCGTGCTCGGAGGCGCCCGGACGACGGACGGCGCGCGGGGCGGCGCGCTCGAGTTCGACGGCGCCGACGACGCCGTACGCCTCCCCTACCGTGAGCGACTGCGGCTCGGGGACGGGGACTTCACGGCGTCTTTGTGGTTCCGGTACACGGCGTCCTCGGGTGAGCAGCCGCTGCTGTGGATGGGTGGCATCGGCACCAACCAGCCGCAGGTCTGGCTGCGCGGAGAGCCCTCGAACAACCGCGTCCAGGGGCTGATGACGGCCCGCGACGGGGCCGCGGCCCCGCGGTCGGCGTCCGTGCGCACGACGGGCGCGTACAACGACGGCGAGTGGCACCGTCTGGCGCTGCGCCGGGGCGGCGGGAAGCTCACGATGTTCCTGGACGGCGCGCCGGTCGGATCCGTGGACGCGCCGGCCGGTTCGGTCAGCCGGAACTCGCCGTTCGGGGTGCACGTCGGCCAGCGGATGGACAGCCGGGCGTTCTTCACCGGCGCCATCGACGACGTACGGGTGTGGAACCGGGCGCTGAGCGACGGGGAACTCGCCGACGGGCCGACGAGTCCGGCCACGTGGGGCACGGTGGCGTGGCTGCCCATGGACCGGGTGGGCGGCAGCCACTAACGTCCCGGTGCGTGTCCGACGACGGGAGCCGCGCACTACGGCGTACGGGAATCGGGGTCGGCCTGGTGCTGGCCCTGGTCCTCGGGGCGGCAGTGTTCGGCGGACTGCCGACGGACGACGGTCGGCGGAACAGCGGCGACTGTATACCGCGTACGGTCGCCTCCTGGTCGACGGACGACGCCCTCACCGGCGAGTTCGTCCGCTACGGCGACGACGCCGCCCGCACCGACGACTGGACCGGCGGCGACGGCACGCACTCTGTGCGCCTCCCGGACGGCCGGGTGCTGTGGCTGTTCTCCGACACCTTCCTCGGCCGGGTGCACGGCCCGCCCAACCCGCAGGGCGAGCCCCGCGCCTGGCGGGACGGCACCGCGCCGATGGTGCGGAACTCGGCCGTACTGATGCGGGACGGCCGGCTGGAGGCCACGCTGCCCGCGCCGGTGTTCGCCGATCCGGCGCCGGGCCAGTGGCGCTGGCCGGTCGCTGCCCGTGTGGAGCCGCGCTCCCCCGGCTCCGACGAGCGGGTGGTGCGGGTCCTGCTGTGGGTGCGGGCGGCCGGTCCGGCGCCGTGGATCTACGGCGTGCCGGCAGCCACGGAGGTCGCCACCCTCTCGCTGCCCGACCTGCGGGTGGAGTCCATCACGCGGGTGCGCGACGAGCAGGGCGTGCCGGACCCGTCGCGGCGGGTCCTGTTCGGCACGGCGCTGGTGGCGCGGGGCGGATGGACGTACGTCTTCGGCGGCGACGACGGCCGTGCGGTGTCCCGGCCGGTCTCCCACGCGTATGCCGCGCGGGTGCCGGACGGCAGGCTCGCGGAGCCGGGTGCCTGGCAGTACTGGGACGGCGACGGCTGGCGGGCGGGTGCCCGGCCGCGGCCCGTGCTGGGCGACGGCCGGCGCACCGGGGTGGGCAGCGCGTTCTCCGTGGTGCGCGAGGGCGGGACGTATGTGCTCTTCACGATGGCGGCGGGCGTGGAGGGGCTGACGGCGGTGACGTCGTACTGGGCGTGTTCGCCCGCCGGTCCGTGGCACGGGCCCACCCGGGACTTCGCTCCCCCGTTGCCCGGGGACGGCGGGGACGGCGGGGACGGCGGGGACGGCGGGGACGGGCGGGTCGCCGTGTACAACCCTCAGACGCATCCGGCTCTCGGCGAGGGCGGAGCCGGGCGCGGGGCCGGGGGCGGAACCGGGGACGACGGCAGCGCCCCGACCGACGACGCCGCCCGGGACGACGGCAGCGCCGGGGGCGAGGGCAGGGCCGAGGGCGGCGGGGGCGCGCGGGTGGTCCTCAGTTATGACGTCAACTGGCTGGGCACGGCGGGCGCGGCGGAGCGGCTCAGCCGTGACGTGTCGCTGTACCGGCCGCGTTTCGTGACGCTGCGGCTGGCCGCGACGCGGTGACGTCCGCGTCCTCGCGGGGGTCGTGGGAGCGGCGCTTGGCGATCACGGCGCACACCATGAGCTGCATCTGGTGGAACAGCATCAGCGGGAGCACGGCGAGGGAGGCGTGGGCGCCGAACAGCACGCTCGCCATGGGCAGCCCGGCGGCGAGGGACTTCTTGGACCCGGCGAACTGGATGGCGACGCGGTCGGCGCGTCCGAAGCCCAGCGCGCGGGCGCCGTACCAGGTCAGGGCGAGCATGACGGCGAGGAGGAGGGCCTCGACGGCGAGCAGTCCGGCCAGCCGGGCGGGGCTGACCCGGTTCCAGATGCCCTCGGCCATTCCCGCGCTGAACGCGGTGTAGACGACGAGGAGGATGGAGCCGCGGTCGACGAGCCCGAGGGCCCTGCGGTGCCGGACGACGAAGGCGCCGATCCAGCGGCGCAGGAGCTGTCCGGCGAGGAAGGGCACGAGGAGCTGCAGGACGATCTTGCCGAGCGAGTCGGCGGAGAAGCCGCCGGTGCCGCCGAGCAGGGCGGCGGCGAGCAGCGGGGTGAGGACGATGCCGACGAGGGAGGAGAAGGAGCCGGCGCAGATCGCGGCGGGCACGTTGCCGCGGGCGATGGAGGTGAAGGCGATCGACGACTGGATGGTCGACGGGACGAGGGTGAGGAAGAGCAGACCCTGGTAGAGGGGGTCGGTCAGGAAGACCGGGACGAGTCCCCGGGCGGCCAGGCCAAGCAGCGGAAAGACGACGAACGTGCAGGCCAGGACGGTGACGTGGAGTCGCCAGTGCTTGAGGCCGTCGAGGGCCTCGCGGGTGGACAGACGGGCGCCGTAGAGGAAGAAGAGGAAGGCGATCGCGGCGGTGGAGGCGCCGGAGGCGATGTCGGCCGGTGTGCCCCGGGCGGGGACTAGCGCGGCGAGGCCCACTGTTCCGAGCAGCAGCAGGATGTAGGGGTCGACCGGCAGCCGGCTCGGCCAGGACAGGCGTTTCACAGTGCTCCACTTACTCGGTGACGTGCTCGGGGTCACGGGTGCCCCGTTCCATCGTGCTCTCTTCGTCGGCGATCGGGAATCCCGTATACCGCTCTCACTGTGATCGTGGTTCGTGATGGGGGACGGTAGGCTGTCGACTGTGTACGACCCTTCGCAGTTGCGGACGTTCCTGGCCGTGGCGCAGACGCTGAGTTTCACGCAGGCCGCGCGGCGGCTCGGACTGCGGCAGTCGACGGTGAGCCAGCACGTGCGGCGGCTGGAGGAGGCCACGGGCCGGCAGCTGTTCACGCGGGACACGCATTCGGTGGAGGTGACCGAGGACGGCGAGGCGATGCTGGGTTTCGCGCGCCGGATCCTTCAGGTGCACGAGCAGGCGACGGCGTTCTTCACGGGAACCCGGTTGCGGGGGCGGCTGCGGTTCGGGGCGTCGGAGGACTTCGTGCTGACGCGGCTGCCGGAGATCCTGGAGGGCTTCCGGAACGACCACCCCGAGGTCGACCTGGAGCTGACGGTGGAGCTGTCCGGGGTGCTGCACGAGCAGTTGGCGGCGGGGAAGCTGGATCTGGTGCTGGCCAAGCGGCGGCCGGAGGATCCGCGGGGCGAGCCGGTGTGGCAGGACCGGCTGGTGTGGATCGGCGCGGAGCGGCTGCGGCTGGATCCGGAGCGTCCGGTGCCGCTCATCGTGTATCCGCCGCCGGGCATCACGCGGGCGCTGGCGCTGGAGGCGTTGCAGCGGCAGGGGCGGCAGTGGCGGATCGCGTGCACGAGCGGCAGCCTGAACGGTCTGATCGCGGCGGCGCGTGCGGGGCTCGGCGTGATGCCGCACTCGCGGGGTCTGGTCCCGCCGGGTCTGGTGCGGGTGCCGGAGCGTGCGGGGCTGCCGGAGCTGGGGCGGGTGGACTTCGTGCTGGTGCACGGGCGGCGGCACTCCTCGGCGCAGGACGCGGCGGACGCGCTGGCGGCACGCGTCCTGGCGGGCGGCGACCGGCTGCAACGACGGCGGGACACCGGCGGGTGACGTCGGGACGCCGGCGGGCGACGTCGGGGACCCCGGCGAGTGACGTCGCGCCGCGATCCCGGCCCGCCGAACGGCCGACGCCCTCGCCCGCCACGTCGGCAACGCCCTATGCGGTCACGTCGGCGATACCTCGGCGGTCACGGGGGGGCACGGGTCACGGGGGTCGCACCGGTGACGTTTTCGGCGGTCACGGCGCTGAAGGGAGCGGACGGCGCCCGAGGGGCGGGGCGGCAGGGGCCGCGCCCGGAGCGGAGCGCCGCGGTCGGGTCGTACAGATTCGGTGGAGATTACGGCACCGAAACTTACTCAACCGTCAGGAATGTGTCCGACCCTTCCCCATGTGAGCGCATTGTCCCCCGCTGACCAGGGCGGACGAGGGCGCTGTCCGGTCTTCGACCCCCTCCCGGCCCGTCGGTGGGTGGGGTAGCTTTCACCGCGCCACAGGCAGACCGGGAGCCGAGAAGCGGGGAGCGGGTTTGCGCGAGTTCACCAACCCTCCGTTGGCGCTGGCACCGCCGGTGGGCGGTCTGGCCGACGCCGTCTTCGAGCATGCCCGGCAGGACCCGCGGCGCATCGCGCTCGGCCGCAAGGACGAGGCGGGCCGGTGGCGGGACGTGACGTCCGGCGAGTTCCGCGACGAGGTGCTGGCGATCGCGAAGGGGCTGCTGGCGCGCGGGGTCCGGTTCGGGGACCGCGTCGCGATCATGTCCCGTACCCGCTACGAGTGGACGCTGTTCGACTTCGCGCTGTGGACGATCGGCGCGCAGGTCGTGCCGGTGTATCCGACGTCGTCGGCGGAGCAGTGCTTCTGGATGCTGTACGACGCGGAGGTGTCGGCGGCGATCGTGGAGCACGAGGACCACGCGATGACGATCGCGACGGTCATCGACCGGTTGCCGCGGCTGCGTCAGCTGTGGCAGCTGGACGCGGGCGCGGTGCAGGAGCTCTACGACGCGGGCGCGCACCTCGACGACGAGGTGGTGCACCGGCACCGGCAGGCGGTCACGCCGGACTCGATCGCGACGATCATCTACACGTCGGGCACCACGGGCCGCCCGAAGGGCTGTGTGATCTCGCACGGCAACTTCATGTACGAGGCCGACACCATGGTCGAGCGGTGGGAGCCGGTGTTCCACTCCCGCAAGGGCGACGAGGCGTCGACGCTGCTGTTCCTGCCGCTCGCGCACGTCTTCGGGCGGATGGTGGAGGTCGCGGCGATCCGGGGCCGGGTGAAGTTCGGGCACCAGCCGCAGCTGAACGCGGCGGCGCTGCTGCCGGACCTGGCGGCGTTCCGGCCGACGTTCATCCTGGCGGTGCCGTACATCTTCGAGAAGGTGTTCAACTCCGCGCGGCGCAAGGCGGAGAAGGAGGGCAGGGCGGGGCCGTTCGAGAAGGCGGTCGACGTGGCGGTGCGGTACGCGGACGCCGTGGAGGCGAAGGCGTGGGGCGTCGGTCCGGGTCCGTCGGCGGCGCTGCGCCTGCAGCACCAGCTGTTCGACAAGCTGGTGTACTCCAAGGTGCGCACGGCGATGGGCGGGCGGATCCGGCACGCGATGTCGGGCGGTTCGGCGATGGACCGGCGGCTCGGGCTGTTCTTCGCGGGCGCGGGCGTGCACATCTACGAGGGGTACGGCCTGACGGAGTCGACGGCGGCGGCCACGGCCAACCCGCCGGAGCGCACCCGGTACGGCACGGTCGGGCAGCCCATCCCGGGGGTGACCGTGCACATCGCGGACGACAACGAGGTGTGGCTGCACGGCGCCAACATCTTCCAGGGCTATCTGAACAACCCGAAGGCCACCGACCAGACCCTGCACGACGGCTGGCTCGCGACCGGCGACCTCGGCTCGCTCGACGAGGACGGCTACCTGACGATCACCGGCCGGAAGAAGGAGATCCTGGTGACGTCGGGCGGCAAGAGCGTCTCGCCGGGGGTGCTGGAGGAGCGGGTGCGGGACCATCCGCTGGTCAACCAGTGCATCCTGGTCGGCAACGACCGCCCGTACATCGCGGCGCTCGTGACGCTGGACACCGAGGCGGTCGAGCACTGGCTGACGATGCGGGGCAAGCCGCGGATGACTCCGGCGGAGCTGGTGCGGGACCCGGACCTGGAGACGGAGGTGCGGCGAGCGGTGGTGGCGGCGAACACGCTGGTGTCGCAGGCCGAGTCGATCCGGACGTTCCGCATCCTGGCGCAGCCGTTCACCGAGGAGCACGGGCTGCTGACGCCGTCGCTGAAGCTGAAGCGGAAGGCGATCGAGAAGGCGTACGCCGGTGAGGTCGACGCGCTGTACCGGGCGTGACCGCCGTGTCCCCACGCGGCACCCGGGCCCGGCGGCGCCGACCGGAAATCTGCGGTCAGGAATGCGTCGCCGTCCGTGATCGTTGACGATGGAAGCACCATCTGACCACAACCGAAGGATCAAGAGCTCGTGAGCAGCAAGGTCCCCCCGATCATCCTGAACAACGGCGTCGAGATGCCCCAGCTGGGCTACGGCGTGTGGCAGGTGCCGGACGACGAGGCCGAGACGGCCGTGGCGACGGCGCTCGAGGCCGGGTACCGCAGCATCGACACCGCGGCGATCTACGGCAACGAGCAGGGCACCGGCAAGGCCATCGCCGCCTCGGGCATCGCCCGCGAGGAGCTCTTCGTCACGACCAAGCTCTGGAACAGCGACCAGGGCTACGACTCGACGCTGCGCGCGTTCGACACGTCGCTGGACAAGCTCGGCCTCGACTACGTCGACCTGTACCTGATCCACTGGCCGCTGCCGGCCCGGGACACGTACGTGGACACCTACCGGGCGTTCGAGAAGCTGCACGCCGACGGCCGGATCCGCGCGATCGGCGTGTCCAACTTCCTGCCGGAGCACCTGGAGCGGCTGATCGGCGAGACGTCGGTCGTGCCGGCGGTGAACCAGATCGAGCTGCACCCGCACCTGCAGCAGCGCGCGGCCCGTGAGTTCCACGCGGAGCGGGGCATCGCCACGGAGGCGTGGTCGCCGCTCGGTCAGGGCAGGGGCCTGCTGGAGGTCCCGGCGATCGTCGCGATCGCGCGGAAGCACGGCCGCACCCCGGCGCAGGTCGTGCTGCGCTGGCACCTCCAGATCGGCAACGTCGTGATCCCGAAGTCGGTGACGCCGTCCCGCATCCGGGAGAACATCGCGGTGTTCGACTTCAGCCTGGACGACGAGGACCTCGCGGCGATCAGCGCGCTGAACGAGGACCGGCGGCTGGGCCCGGACCCGGCCGAGTTCGACATGGGCTGAGCCAGTCCCTCTGAGCCGGTCCCGCTGAGCCCTGCCGGCTCGGCCCCGCGGCACCGCCTGTCTGTGGCCCCGGACCCGTGCGGTCCGGGGCCACACGCCGGTCGGGGGCTTCCTTGACCGGCCCGGGGCGACCCTTCAGTGTGGAGCGCACCGTCGCCCCGGGCCGGTCCCGGCCGGCAAGGAAGCTTTCCTCACAGGAAGGGTCCCGCCTTGCGCGTACGCCCGCTGCGCCTCGCCACGGTCGCCGGTGCCGCCCTCCTTTCCGCGGGACTGCTGCCCGTGACCGCCACCGGCGGCACCGGACCTACGCCGACGCCCCCGCGCACGCCGACGCCCCCTCCCCCGCCAACGCCGACGCCGACACCGACACCGACAGGCACGGTGGGAAAGGCCGGCGAGGCGGGTGACGTGAGCGCGGCCGATCTGCTCGCCCGGGTGCGGACCTGCACGCGGATCTCCCGGGGCGACTACCGCACCGACGCGCACGCCCGGCCGTCCGTGCCGGTGTGCGGGACGGACGACGTCGTGTTCTGGAAGGCGGACATGGACATCGACTGCGACGGCCGCCGCACCTCCCGGTGCAACTCGCGCACGGACCCCTGGTTCCTGCCGGAGACCGCGTTCCGCCAGTCCGACGGCAGGCCGCTGCGCTCCGACCGGCTCCCGCACGTCGTGGTCCCCGCCCCCAGCGGCCTGTGGAACTACTCCCGGTCCGGCATCGGCGGCGGCACGCCGGTCGCGGTGGTCCACGACGGCAAGGTGCGGTACGGGGTGGTCGGCGACACCGGCCCGGCGGGCGTCATCGGCGAGGCGTCGTACGCCATGGCCGAGTCGCTGGGCATCGACCCGGACCCGCGCACCGGGGGCACCGGCTCCGGCGTGACGTACATCCTCTTCCGGCACGCGCGCGTGAAGCCGATCGAGGACCGGGCGGCGGCGACCCGACTGGGCGAACGACTGGCCCGCGAACTGATCGCGGCCGACTGACCGCACCGTCACCCCGACCGGGCCCTACACCGGCCGTACCGCCGTGTGCACCGTGTGGGCCGCGAGGACGAAGACGTCGCGCCGGTGGTGGACGCTCGCCGGGTCGTCGGGGTCCAGGAGCCGGTCCAGGGTGGCGCGGTCGGTGGCGTCGAGGTCGTCGGCGAAGAAGTCGCGGGTGCGGGTGAGGGCGTCGGCGACGTAGGCGCGGGCGCGGTCGGTGGCCGGGGCGGGCAGGTCGAGGAGGAAGCTGCGGGTCCTGGTGTGCTTCAGGCCCGCCGCCGTGAGCAGTGCCGGCCAGTCCTCGGTCTCCGCGACCGCGTCCGGGAGTTCGGCCCGCATACGGGTGAACCTCTCCTCCTCCAGCACGTCGATGCGCGCCTGGAGTCCGGGGCGGCCGATGCCGATGTCGCGCGGCAGGAAGCGCGGGGGCAGGCCGCCCTCGAGGACGGCGAGGGTGCCACCGGGTGCGAGGCGTTCGGCGAACGCGGCGAGGGCGGCGCGCTGGTCGCCGAGGTGGTGGACGCTGCGGCTGGCCCACAGCAGGTCGGCCGGGTAATCCAACTCCTCCAGCACGTCGGGGAGTTCGCCGAGCAGTGTGCCGAAGCGGTCGGCGCTGCCCTCGCGGCCGGCGCGGGCGCGGGCCCGTTCCAGGAGGGGTGCGGAGCCGTCGACGGCGACGACGCGGGCGCCGGGGAACGTCTCGGCGAACAGGCAGGACAGGACGCCGGGGCCGCTGCCCGCGTCGACGACGAGGCCCGGTTCGGTGACCTCTTTCGCCAGCCAGGCCAGCGCCTTCTCGTACAGGGGCGTGAACAGTTCCGCCTGCGATTCCAGCAGGGGCGCCATCTCGGCCCAGTCGATGTCGTCGTGCGCGTGGTGGTGGGCGGAGGAGGAGTCGTTCGGGCGGTGGTGGGTGGGCGAGGAGTCGTGCGTGCCGTGCGTGTGGTCGTGGTCGTGCGCCATGGGGTCAGCCTCTCGTCCGGTGTGACGTCAGAGTGCGACGGCACACCGGACGGAGGCCACTGCTGTTGCCGTTACCGCAAAACGCTCACCCCGGTGCCGGGGCCCGGGCGGGCCGGGACCCGGCGGGGCCGGCGGGTCAGGACAGCGGCGGGTAGGCGTTCTTCATGAGCTCCTGGAACTGGGCCGAGAACCACTGGCCGGCGATCGGGGAGTCCGGAAGGGCGCCGGAGGGGTTGTTGCCGTTGCGCGCGTTGCCCCCGTAGGTCGGGTCGCACATGCGGTCGAAGCCCTTGCCCTCGTCGTTCGGGATCTCCTTGCTGGCCCCGTCGGACTCGCCCGGCGGCTTCGCCCAGACGTAGGCGTCGATGCCCGCGGCGGGAGCGGCCTTCGGACGCTCGCCGAGGCCGGCGCCGCTCTGGTTGCACCAGTTGCCGAGGTGGATGCGGCGGTCGGTGCGGCTGCCGTCCACGTAGGCGTCGACGGAGGTCTGCGGGCCGGGGCCGGAGGGACGGGCGGTGCCGCCCCAGCCGTTGCGCGAGGTGTCGATCAGCATGCCGAGGTTCGACTGGAAGCCGGCCGCGACGAGCTTGGTGCGCAGCGCCTGGGCGAAGGACTGCTCGTCCGTGTACCAGTTCCAGTCGATCCACTTCGCCTGGCGGACCGTCTGCCCGTTGACGGTGTCGGAGATCTTGAAGTACGGCTCCGTCGTGGCCCCGTAGTTGGCCGTGTTGGTGATGAAGCCGTGGACGTCGCTGACGCTCGCGCCGTTGGTGGTGGCCACCTTCTTGAACAGCTGGACGGAGGGATCCAGGTTGGTGTCCCAGCCGAGCCAGCCGTGGTGGGCGGCGTCGATGTAGTTGTAGACGTTCGGGATGGCGCCGAGCTTGTCGAGGGCGTAGCTGACGCCCTTCTCGTAGTTGCCGTTGGCCTTCATGGTCTCGCAGGCCGGGGTGGTGGTGTTGGTGCCGCCGGCGTTGGTGACCAGGTTGGGCAGGGAGTCGGGCTCGATGACGGTGGCGATGCGCAGGCCCGCGTACTTCGGGTCGGACATGATCGCCGCGATCGGGTCGATGTACTGCGTCTTGTACTTGTCGATCTCCGTCGGGCCGAGTTCGCCATTGGAGGCGAGCGCGGCGCAGTCACGGCCGGGCAGGTCGTAGATGACGACCTGGATGACGAGTTCGCCGGTGCCCTTCTGGCGCAGGGCCTCGTCGAGGTGCTCGCGCAGGCCCATGGCCTCGCCGACGCCCTCGATGGCGGCGATGCGGTCCATCCACACGGCGGTGGACTGGTTGGCGACGCGGCTGCCTCCCGGCTCGGCCGCGGCCTTGGCCGACCAGTTCGGGTTGACGTAGCCCTTGGCGCCGGCGAACGGGTTGTCGACCTTGTCGCCGGGGTTGGTGGGCGGGTCGGTCGGGGGGTCGGTGGGCGGGTCGGTGGGCGGGTCGGTGGGGCCGCCGGAGTCGACGTTGCACGTGACGCCGTCGAGGGTGAAGGTCGCCGGGATCGCGTTGGTGCCGCTGTAGGTGCCCTGGAATCCGAAGCTGACCGAACCGCCGCTCGACAGCGTGGCGTTGTACGACTCGTTGGCCGCGGTGACGGCCGTGCCGCTCTGGGTGATCTTGGCGTTCCAGCCGCTGGTGACCTTCTGGTTGCCGGAGTACGACCACTTCAGCGACCAGGAGCTCTTGGCGGCGCTGTTGTTGGTGACGGTCACGGCGGCGGTGAAGCCGGTGGACCACTGGTTCGAGACCTTGTAGTCGACGGTGCAGGGGACGGCGGCGGTGCCGACGCCCCCGGACGTCGCGGCCAGCGCGGTTCCGGATGCCCCGGCGACCAGCGCCAGTGCGGCGATCATCGCTGTTCTGCTACGGCTCATGAGTGCGGGTTCCCTTGTCCGTTGAGCGGGTGTTGACGGTGCGGCCGTGGTCGACGCCCGGACGGACGGTTGGTCGTGCCGTCCGTCCGCGGGCCTGCCGGTCACGCGTGGCGCGGGAGCGCTCCCATCACCCGACGGTTCGTCAGATCCGTCGGTGTGCGGGGGTGCTCGGCGTCGGCCTTGCCGGTCGTGCCGTGGAACTCGGTGCGGCCGGGGCGGACTTGCACCCCGGAAGGGCGGCGACGGTCCCCGCTCCGGGACGCCGGGCGCACGGGGCGGCCGGGTCGCCGGGATCCCTCGGGGCGGGCCGGACGCCGGCGGTGGGACGAAGGCTCGGCCGGCGGGCAGGCGTGATCGCCCGAGAGGGACGTGAGAGCTGAACGCGGGGGGTGTCGCATGAGCGACTCCTTGCAGACCGGGCGCGCCGCGACGGGCGTGCCGACTGAATGGAATCGCTCCCACTGGTGCAACGAAGCTAGCGCCAAGTGACGGCGAAAGACAGAGGAGTTGCAAATTTTCTGGGTCGCCGCAGGTCGAATCTTTTCGACTCTTCAAGCGTCTTGACCCCTTCGGGCCCCGTCTCCACTATGGGAGCGCTCCCACTGGTTCAAGGCTTGTTGCTCCTCCCCACTTCGTCCGAGCCGCAAGGAGGAACCAGCACATGCATCCCAGACGCAGACGCCGTGTCACGCGGCGGCTGTTGACCGCCGTCGTGGCGGCCCTCGCCCTTCCGCTGACCATGCTGTCGACCGGCTCGACTCCCGCTCAGGCGGCGGCCGTTCAGTGCAGCGTCGACTACAAGACCAATGACTGGGGTTCCGGCTTCACCGCGGACCTGACGATCACCAACCGCGGTACGGACGTCATCGACGGCTGGACCCTGACGTACGCGTACGGCGGCAACCAGAGGCTGACCAACGGCTGGAACGGCACCTGGTCGCAGTCGGGCCAGTCGGTCACGGTGAAGAACGCCTCCTACAACGGGCGGATCGCCGCGGGCGCCGCCGTCTCCACGGGCGCCCAGTTCACCTACAGCGGCACCAATACCGCGCCGTCCTCCTTCTCGGTCAACGGCACCGCCTGCAACGGGGCGCACCAGCCGCCGATCGCGGTGCTCACCAGCCCCGCGGCCGGCGCGGTCTACACGCAGGGCGAGGCGGTCCCGCTGGCGGCGACCGCGGCCGCGGCGGACAACGCGACGATCAGCAAGGTGGAGTTCTACGACGACACCACGCTGCTCGGCACCGACACCAGCTCGCCGTACACGCTGTCCGCCGCCAACCTGTCGGTCGGGAGCCACTCGCTGGTGGCGAAGGCGTACGACAGTCTGGGCGCGTCCGCGAACTCCACCCCGGTCGGCATCACGGTCACGTCCGGGCCGACCGTGGTCGCCACGCCCGCCCAACTCGCCGTGCAGCAGGGCAGGACGGGCACGTACGAGGTGAAGCTGTCGAAGCAGCCGACCGCCAACGTCACCGTCACGACGGCGCGGGCGAGCGGCAATTCGGGGCTGTCGGTCACCGGCGGCGCGTCGCTGACGTTCACGCCGTCGAACTGGAACACGGCGCAGAAGGTGACCGTCACCGCCGACTCCTCCGGGACCGGTGCGGCCGTCTTCGAGTCGACGGCGCCGGGCCACGGCAAGGCGTCGGTGACCGTGACGCAGATCGGCGCGACGAAGGCGTACGAGGCCCGCTTCCTCGACCTGTACGGGAAGATCACCAACCCGGCGAACGGCTACTTCTCCCCCGAGGGCATTCCGTACCACTCGGTGGAGACGCTGATCGTCGAGGCGCCGGACCACGGCCACGAGACCACCTCGGAGGCGTACAGCTATCTGCTGTGGCTGCAGGCCATGTACGGCAAGGTGACGGGCGACTGGACCAAGTTCAACGGGGCCTGGGAGATCATGGAGAAGTACATGATCCCGACCCACGCGGACCAGCCGACCAACTCGTTCTACAACGCGTCGAAGCCGGCGACGTACGCGCCGGAGTACGACAACGTGAACCAATACCCGTCGGCGCTCGACACGGGTGTCTCGGTGGGACCGGATCCGATTGCCGGTGAACTGAAGACCGCATACGGTACGGACGACGTCTACGGCATGCACTGGATCCAGGACGTCGACAACGTCTACGGCTTCGGCAACTCGCCCGGCAAGTGCGAGGCCGGTCCGGCGGACACCGGACCGTCGTACATCAACACCTTCCAGCGCGGCCCGCAGGAGTCGGTGTGGGAGACGATCCCGCAGCCGACCTGCGACGCCTTCAAGTACGGCGGCAGGAACGGCTATCTGGACCTGTTCACCAAGGACGCGTCCTACGCCAAGCAGTGGAAGTTCACCAACGCCCCGGACGCCGACGCGCGCGCCGTGCAGGCCGCGTACTGGGCGGACATCTGGGCGAAGGAGCAGGGCAAGGGGTCCCAGGTCTCGGCGACCGTGGCCAAGGCCGCGAAGATGGGTGACTACCTGCGGTACGCCATGTTCGACAAGTACTTCAAGAAGATCGGCAACTGCACCAGCCCGTCCTGCCCGGCGGGCACCGGCAAGGACTCCTCGCACTACCTGCTGTCCTGGTACTACGCGTGGGGCGGCGCCACCGACACCTCGGCGGGCTGGGCCTGGCGCATCGGCTCCAGCCACGCGCACGGCGGTTACCAGAACCCGCTGGCGGCGTACGCGCTGAGCAACTACGCCGACCTGAAGCCGAAGTCGGCGACGGGTGCGGCGGACTGGGCCAAGTCGCTGCAGCGGCAGGTGGAGTTCTACCGCTGGCTGCAGGCCGACGAGGGCGCCATCGCGGGCGGCGCGACCAACAGCTGGGCGGGCCGGTACACGACGCCGCCGGCCGGTGTGTCGACGTTCTACGGCATGTACTACGACGAGAAGCCGGTCTACCACGACCCGCCGTCCAACCAGTGGTTCGGCTTCCAGGCGTGGTCGATGGAGCGGGTCGCCGAGTACTACCAGCAGTCGGGCAACGCGCTGGCGAAGTCGGTCCTCGACAAGTGGGTCGACTGGGCGCTGTCGGAGACCACGATCAACCCCGACGGCACCTTCCGGATCCCCTCGACGCTCAAGTGGTCGGGCCAGCCCGACACCTGGAACGCCGCGAACCCGGGCGCCAACAGCAACCTGCACGTCACCGTGGCCGACTACACCAACGACGTCGGTGTGGCGGCGGCGTACGCCAAGACCCTGACGTACTACGCCGACCGTTCCGGTGACACCGAGGCCGCCGCCACGGCGAAGGCCCTGCTCGACGGCATGTGGGAGAACCACCAGGACGACCTCGGCATCGCCGTGGAGGAGACCCGGTCCGACTACAACCGCTTCGACGACGGCGTGTACGTCCCGAGCGGCTGGACCGGCACCATGCCGAACGGCGACGCGATCAACTCGTCGTCGACCTTCGAGTCGATCCGTTCGTTCTACGAGGACGACCCGGCCTGGTCGAAGATCGAGGGTTATCTCGCGGGCGGAGCGGCGCCCACGTTCACGTACCACCGGTTCTGGGCCCAGGCGGACATCGCCCTCGCCATGGGCTCGTACGCGGAGCTTCTCGAATAGTCCCCGCTCTCCGCGTACCGCGCGCCGGGCGGCCCCACCCGCACAGGGGCCGCCCGGTCGTCGCGTCGCTCCCCGAAGGGAGCGGAGGCAGGCCCCCTCCTCCTCACCGGAAAGGAATTCCCCACACATGTTGAGAAAGCGCTTACTCGGGACCGTGTCGGCGCTGGCCGCCGGTCTGCTGCTCGCGGGCGCCCCGTCCGCGCCGGCCGCCGACGGTCCGAGGACGGCCGCGGCGTCCGGCGGTCGCACGGCGACGGCCCTGACGGCGGACACCTACACCTGGAAGAACGCCCGGATCGACGGTGGCGGCTTCGTGCCGGGCATCGTCTTCAACCGCGCGGAGAAGGACCTCGCCTACGCCCGCACCGACATCGGCGGCGCCTACCGCTGGCAGGAGGCGACGAAGACCTGGACGCCGCTGCTGGACTCGGTCGGCTGGGACGACTGGGGTCACACCGGTGTCGTCTCGCTCGCCTCCGACTCCGTCGACCCGGACCGGGTGTACGCGGCGGTCGGCACGTACACCAACGGCTGGGATCCGGGGAACGGCGCGGTGCTGCGGTCCTCGGACCGGGGCGCGAGCTGGCGGAAGGCGGACCTGCCGTTCAAGCTGGGCGGCAACATGCCCGGCCGCGGCATGGGTGAGCGCCTCGCGGTCGACCCGAACAGGAACAGCGTGCTGTATCTCGGCGCGCCCAGCGGCAAGGGCCTGTGGCGGTCGACGGACTCGGGGGCCACCTGGTCGCAGGTGGCGAACTTCCCGAATGTCGGCAACTACGTACAGGATCCCAGCGACACGAGCGGGTACGCGAGCGACAACCAGGGCATCGTCTGGGTCACGTTCGACGAGTCGACGGGCTCGGCGGGCACCGCCACGAAGTCGATCTACGTCGGGGTGGCCGACAAGGACAACGCCGTGTACCGGTCGACGGACGCGGGCGCGACGTGGCAGCGCGTCGCCGGCCAGCCGACGGGATACCTCCCGCACAAGGGTGTACTGGATACCGAGAACGGCCATCTGTACATCGCATACAGCGATTCGGGGGGTCCCTACGACGGCGGAAAGGGCCGTCTGTACCGGTACGCGACGTCCTCCGGCACCTGGACGGACATCAGCCCGGTCGCGGAGGCCGACACCTACTTCGGGTTCAGCGGGCTCACGGTCGACCGGCAGGATCCGGGCACCGTGATGGCGACGGCGTACAGCTCGTGGTGGCCGGACACGCAGCTCTTCCGGTCCACGGACAGCGGCGCGACCTGGACGAAGGCGTGGGACTACACGTCGTATCCGAACCGCGAGAACCGCTACACGATGGACGTGTCGTCGTCGCCGTGGCTGACGTGGGGCGCGAACCCGTCGCCTCCCGAACAGACCCCGAAGCTGGGCTGGATGACGGAGTCGCTGGAGATCGACCCGTTCGACTCCGACCGCATGATGTACGGCACGGGCGCGACGGTCTACGGCAGCGAGAACCTCACGAACTGGGACGCCGGTTCCAAGTTCGCCATCAAACCGATGGTGCGCGGCCTGGAGGAGACCGCGGTCAACGACATCGCCTCTCCCCCGTCGGGCGCCCCGCTGCTCAGCGCGCTCGGGGACATCGGCGGCTTCCGGCACACGGACCTGACGAAGGTGCCGGCGATGATGTACACGCAGCCGAACTTCACGTCCACGACCAGCCTGGACTACGCGGAGAGCAACCCGAACACCGTGGTGCGCGTCGGCAACCTCGACGCGGGGCCGCACATCGCGTTCTCGACGGACAACGGCGCCAACTGGTTCGGCGGGACCGACCCGTCGGGCGTGAGCGGTGGGGGCACGGTCGCGGCGGCGGCCGACGGCAGCCGCTTCGTGTGGAGCCCGCAGGGCGCGGGCGTGCACCACACGACCGGCTTCGGCACGTCGTGGACGGCGTCGACCGGGATCCCGGCGGGTGCGGTGGTGGAGTCGGACCGGGTCGACCCGAAGGTGTTCTACGGCTTCAAGTCCGGGAAGTTCTACGTGAGTACGGACGGCGGTGCCACCTTCACGGCGTCCGCGGCGACGGGCCTGCCCGCCGGTGACAGCGTGCGGTTCAAGGCGCTGCCGGGCGCGAAGGGCGACGTGTGGCTGGCGGGCGGCGCGAGCGACGGCGCGTACGGTCTGTGGCACTCGACGAACGGCGGGGCGAGCTTCACGAAGCTGTCGAACGTCGAGCAGGCCGACACGATCGGGTTCGGCAAGGCCGCGCCGGGTGCCACGTACCAGACGCTGTTCACCAGCGCCAAGATCGGCGGGGTGCGGGGGATCTTCCGCTCCACCGACCGGGGTGCGACCTGGACACGGATCAACGACGACGCGCACCAGTGGGGTTGGACGGGCGCGGCGATCACGGGTGACCCGCGGGTGTACGGGCGCGTGTACGTGGCGACGAACGGGCGTGGCGTCGTGTACGGCGACACTTCGGAGGTGGGCACCGGTCCGGGCCCGGGCCCCGGACCGGATCCGGAGCCGGTCGGGGCCTGCGAGGTGACGTACACGGTCACGAACCAGTGGTCGGGCGGTTTCCAGGCGGAGGTCCGGCTCGGCAACACGGGCGCGAGCGCGTGGACCGGCTGGTCGCTGAACTGGTCGTTCGCGGACGGACAGAAGGTGACGCAGATGTGGAACGCGCAGCACACGCAGTCGGGTTCGGCGGTGACGGCGAAGAACGTCGGCTGGAACGGGAACGTGGCGGCGGGTTCGTCGGTGAGCTTCGGCTTCACGGGCGACTGGTCGGGCGCGAACACGAAGCCGGCCGCGTTCAAGCTGGGTGACCGGAGCTGCACCGTGCGGTGACCGGGCGCGAGCGGTGAAGGCGCGAAAGGAGCGGGGCGCGTGCCGGGTGACGGCACGCGCCCCTTCTTCATGTTCTTCATGTGGGGTGGTCGCGGCGGGACTTGTGGGTCCTACGGCGTGTGGACGGCCGGCCTGGGCGCGGCCGGCATCTTGTTGCCGATGAAGAAGCTGGGGTGCGGGGGCTGGTTGTAGCCGGTGTTCTGCCAGGCCAGGGCGGTGCGGTACTGCGTGTCGTGCAGGAGCGTGGTGATGCGGGTGCTGGTCTGGTGCGGGGTGGAGTAGATCCGCAGGGCGGTGTTGGTGCTGGTGCGCCAGACGACCTCCTCGCGCCAGTCGCCGAGGATGTCCCCGGACAGCACGGGGGTGGACTTGGTGCCGTTGTTGGAGGAGACGCCGGAGCCGGTCAGCAGTCGGGTGTCGGACGACGTGCCGTACTTGTCGATGCGGGTGCCGTCGAGGAGTTCGCGGAGGGGGTCGCCGTCCCACCAGGACAGGAAGTTGACGGAGGACGGTTCGCGGCCCTTGGTGGCGCCGGCCTCGTCGCGGATGGAGGTGTCGGAGGCTGACCACACCTCGGCGCCGTCGTTGCCCGCGTACACGTCGGCGGCGGCTCCGCGGCCGTTGTCGCAGCAGGCGGCGAGTTTCCAGCGGACGGCGCCGTTGGCCGGGTTGAGGTAGAGCTCGGCGGGCTGCGAGGTGGACTCGGACACCTTGAAGTACTCGAGTCCGGGTGTCGCCGGGTCGAGGTCGGCGAGGTGCTGGGCGTCGCCGTGGCCGGTCCTGGCGGTCCACAGGCCCGCGCCGTTGTCGTCGACGGCCATCGAGCCGTACACGATCTCGTCCTTGCCGTCGCGGTCGACGTCGCCGACGGACAGGCTGTGCGAGCCCTGCCCGTCGTAGCCCCTGCCCGCGTTGGTGGAGGAGTTGGTGTCGAAGGTCCAGCGGCGGGTGAAGGCGCCGCCTCGCCAGTCCCAGGCGGCGATGACGCTGCGCGTGTAGTAGCCGCGGGCCATGATCAGGGAGGGGCGGGTGCCGTCCAGGTAGGCGGTGCCGGCGAGGAAGCGGTCGACGCGGTTTCCGTAGGAGTCGCCCCAGGAGGAGACGGTGCCGCGGGCGGGGACGTAGTCGACGGTGCCCATCGCCCTGCCGGTCCGGCCGTCGAACATGGTCAGGTACTCGGGGCCGGTCAGGATGTAGCCGCCGGAGTTGCGGTGGTCGGCGGAGGCGTTGCCGATGACGGCGCCGGTGCCGTCGCGGGTGCCGTCGGCGGTCTTCATGGCGACCTCGGCCCTGCCGTCGCCGTCGTAGTCGTAGGCCTGGAACTGGGTGTAGTGGGCGCCGGAGCGGATGTTGCGGCCGAGGTCGATGCGCCACAGGCGGGTGCCGTCGAGTTTGATGCCGTCGACGATCGTGTTGCCGGTGTAGCCGGACTGGGAGTTGTCCTTGGCGTTGGTGGGCTGCCACTTGAGGACGAAGTCGAGGGCGCCGTCGCCGTCGAGGTCGGCGACGGACGCGTCGTTGGCCTCGTAGGTGTAGGAGACGCCGTCGGGGGTGGTGCCGCCGGCGGGCGGGGACAGGGGCACGTCCTTGTAGCCGGCGCGGAACTGCACGGCGTGGACGGAGTCGCCCTGTTCGACGCCGCCGACGACGGCGCGGACCGTGTAGTCGGCCGAGTTGGGCGCCCCTGAGTGGAAGTAGTTGGTGGAGCCGGTGACGGGGGTGGCGTTGACCTTGGTGCCGGCCCGGTAGACGTTGAAGGCGACGTCGTCGGGGTCGGTGGCGAGCCAGCGCCAGCTGACGAGGTTGCCGGTGCCGGTGTGGACGCTGACGACGCCCCGGTCGAGGGCTTCGACCTGGCGGCCGGCGGCGGCCTCGGCCTCGTCCGTGGCGAGGGTGGCGAGTCCGGCGCCGGCGAGGGCCACGACGGCGGTCACGGCGGACAGCAGGGTGCGGCTTCTGCGGTGCCTGTGCGGGTGCTTCACGGGACGGACCTCCTGGGAGACGGGGGTGTTCCGCCTCTCAGTCGCCGCCGGTGGGCGCGGGGTTGCCGCCTACTCGGGTGTGTTTTCCGGGGACTTGGTGAAGGCGCGGAGGGTGAAGACGGGGTCGGGGCGGGGGCGGTCCTGGTCGGGGAGGGCGGCGAGGCGGGCGGCGAACCGGTCGCTGAGGGGGTCGCCCGGGGGCAGCGTGACGAACCAGCCGCGGCGCAGGTCGGCGATGGTGCGGCGGGGGCTGCGGCCCTGTCCGTGGCCGCGGAAGCTCGCCCGGCCGGTGGGGGTGAGTCCGTGGTGGGCGGCGTACGTCTCGACGGCGGCGGCGCCGTCGCGGGCCTGCCGGGGCGGGCGGGTGGCGAGGACGGCGTCGATGTCGCTGCCGACGTTGTGGGCGGCGGCCTTGTCGACGGTGGTGACGTAGACGCCGCCGGGGCGCAGGACGCGGGCGCATTCGCCGACGATGCGCCGGACGTCG
The DNA here is from genome assembly GCF_055606745.1 of Streptomyces sp. NPDC037054. NCBI lineage: Bacteria > Bacillati > Actinomycetota > Actinomycetes > Kitasatosporales > Streptomycetaceae > Streptomyces > Streptomyces sp. NPDC037054. Next base: position 32,591 of record NZ_JBVJSJ010000007.1, read on the forward strand.
TCGGGGTGTTCGGCGAGGTGCAGCAGCCACACGCTGGTGACGGCGTCGAACCGGCCGTCGGGGAAGGGGAGTCGGCGGCTGTCGCCGAGGACGACGGCGCCGGGCAGGCGGGCGGCGGCCCGGTGGGCCATGGCGGGGGTGAGGTCGACGCCGGTCACGCGCAGTGCGGGGCGTGCGGCGGCGAGGCGGCGGGTGACGATGCCGGTGCCGCAGGCCACGTCGAGGAGGCTCCGGGCGCCGGGCGGCAGCAGGCCGAGGACGGCTCCCGCCGCGGCGGCGGCCCGGGCTTCCCCGCCGCGTGAGGTGTCGTAGTGCTCGGCTTCCCTGTCGTAGTCGATCACAGGCCTCAGTGTGCCGCGTGGCCCGGGGCGAGGTCTGCCACCCTGCGAGCCAACTCGACGTCCTTCTTGGTGACGGCGCCGCCCGCGCTGTGGGTGTGCACGGCGAGGGTCACGGTGTTGTAGCCGAGGGTGAGGTCGCTGTGGTGGTCGAGTTCGTCCTGGACCTGCGCGACGTGGACGACCATGGCGGTCGCCGCGAAGTGGGTGGCCAGGCGGTAGGTGCGGGTGAGGCGGCCGTCCTCGAGGGACCAGCCCGGCAGCTCGCCGAGGCGCTCCTCGATCTCCTCCTGCGACAGCGGTTCGACGGGCATGGGCCGCGCTCCTTCCGTGGTGCGGGGGTGTGTCCTCAGCGTGCCACAGACCGTCCCGCGGGGCCCTGGTGTGCGCCGCCGCACGCGGGGGGTGCGGGGGCGGTGGTGCGGGCGCCCGTGCGCCCCCGCGCGGCGTGCCGGTGGTCTACCGTCGTGCCATGACCACGTCGCCCGTGTCCCGCGCCGCCGTGTCCGCCGCTCCCGCCGCCGGCCAGGGTGGGGGCCAAGGTGTGGGCCCGCTGCTGCGGGCCTGGCGGGAGCAGCGCAGGATCAGCCAGCTGGAGCTGGCGCTGCGCGCGGACTCCTCGGCCCGGCACATCAGTTTCGTCGAGACGGGCCGGTCGCGGCCGAGCGAGGAGATGGTGCTGCGGCTGGCGGAGCACCTGGACGTGCCGGTGCGGGAGCGCAACGCGCTGCTGCTCGCGGCGGGCTACGCCCCGCGCTATCCGGAGACGTCGCTGGACGATCCGGCGCTGGGGGCGCTGCGCGCGGGCATCGAGCGGCTCATCCAGGGGTACGAGCCGTACCCGGCGCTGGTGGTCGACGCGACGTACCGGGTGGTGGCCGCCAATCGGGGGATCGCGATGTTCCTGGAGGGGCTTCCGGAGCATCTGCTGCGGCCGCCGCTGAACGCGATGCGGCTGACGCTGCACCCGGAGGGCATGGCGCCCCGCATCCGCAATCTGCGCGAGTGGCGCGGGCATCTGCTGGAGCAGATGGAGCGGCAGATCGCGCTGCGCCGCTCAGAGCCGCTGCGGGAGCTGTACGAGGAGGTCGCGGCGTATCCGCTGCCGGACACGGCGGGCTCCGTCGGCAGGGCGGGCTCCGGGGCGACGGGCTCCGACACGGCGGGCGGCGGGGAGGCGGCGGGAGAGGAGGCGGAGCCGTATCCGTATTTCGCGCTGCCGATGGTGATCGAGCACGAGGGCCGGACGCTGTCGTTCATCTCGTCGATCTCCACGTTCAACACGCCGATGGACGTGACGGTCGCCGAGCTGGCCATCGAGACGTTCCTCCCGGCCGACCCGGCGACGGTCAAGTACCTTCAGGGACTGGCGGACTGACGGACTTTCAGAGCGGTGTGCTGGAGTCCGGCGAAGCCGGCCACGGTCACCGCCTGGAGCGCGGTCCACACCGTGCCGGCCGTGGACGGCGTGAGCCACAGCGCGAGGGCGAGGAAACTGAGCACGGCCCAGGCGAGGTTGGCCTCGACGACGGCCCGCACGCCGAAGGTCGGCGGGTGCGGCCGGGAGGCGGTCAGGGCCACGGCGGCGGTGTACGCGGCGAGGAACGCGCCGAGGATCAGCAGCAGTCCGGGGCGGACGCCGAGGAAGCGGCCGAGCGGGCCGGACGCGGCGAGGTAGGCGACGGCGTTGGCGCCGGTCACCACGGCGTCGAGCGCCAGGAACCGGCGCAGCATCCGCTGCGGGTCCGGGGTGCGGGCGAGCACGGCAAGCTGGGTCGCGGTCATGGCGAATCCCCCTTCGTCGGGGTCGAGTTGTCGCTGGGGGCCGGATCCCGGGCCGGAGTGCGCCGGCCCGGAACCCGGTACGTCCACGATGGCCGCGGCCGGGCGTGGGGTCGATTACCTCCGGAGTAATGCCGGGTTCGTGCCCCCGCGGTGACGCCGGTCGCCCCGTGGACGCTGGGAGAGTGGGGGCGGCGCGTGTCAGACTGCCCCCGTACTTTCGGCGCGTAGGGGAGGCGTGGCGTGAGTGAGCGGCGGCCGGCGCCCACCGTGGGACAGGTGGTGCTCGGCAAGCGTCTTCAGGAGCTGCGGGAAGCCGCGGGGCTGAGGCGCGAGGAGGCGGCCCGGGTGCTGCGGGTGGCGCCGGCGACGGTGCGCCGGATGGAGACGGCCGAAGTCACGCTGAAGATCCCTTACGTGCAGGTGCTGCTGACGACGTACGGGGTGGCCGAAGAGGATGTCGCGGCGTTCGTCGCGCTGGCCGAGGAGGCGAACCGGCCGGGCTGGTGGCAGCGCTACCACGACGTGCTGCCGGACTGGTTCAGCATGTACGTGAGCCTGGAGGGTGCCGCGCGGATCATCCGCTGCTACGAGCCGCACTTCGTGCCGGGGCTGCTCCAGACCGAGGACTACGCGCGTGCCGTCATGCGGGCGGGGACGATAGGGCAGGGTCCGCTGGGGCCCGAGCTGTTGGAGCGGCACGTGGCGCTGCGCATGGAGCGGCAGCGGCTGCTGGAGCGGCCCGGCCCGCCGCACCTGTGGGTGATCATGGACGAGACGGTGCTGAGGCGTCCGGTGGGCAAGCAGCGCTCCGTGATGCGGGACCAGTTGGACCGGTTGCTGGAGTTCGCCGAGCGGGACCGGGTGACGCTGCAGGTCGCGGAGTTCGCGAGCGGGCCGCATCCGGGGACGTACGCGCCGTTCACGCTGTTCCGGTTCGGGGAGCCGGAGTTGCCCGACATGGTGTTCACGGAGTACCTGACCGGCGCCCTGTACCTGGACTCCCGTACGGAGGTGTCCGTGCACCTGGAGGTGCTGGACCACATGACGGCGCGTGCCGCGTCCACGCAGCGCACCCGGAAGATCCTGCGGGAGTACCGCGAGACGTACTGACCGCCGTCGCAACGGCCGGGCCCGCCCCCGCACGCATCAGGCATCACGCATCACGCATCACGCACAGCGAGCAGTTGTACCGAAATCGCTAGGAGAGCACAGCGCATGACCGGATCAGACGCCGCGCCCACGCACATCGACACCAGCCGGCCGCATCCGGCCCGGGTGTACGACTGGTGGCTGGGCGGCAAGGACAACTACCCGGTGGACGAGGAGCTGGCCCGCAGGATCCTCGCCGTGGACAGCACGGCGGTGCGCGGGGCGCGTGCCAACCGCCGGTTCATGCACCGGGCGGTGCGCACGGCGGCGCAGGCCGGGGTGCGGCAGTTCCTGGACATCGGGACGGGCATCCCGACCGAGCCGAACCTGCACCAGGTGGCGCAGTCCGTGGCTCCCGAGGCGCGGGTGGTGTACGCGGACAACGACCCGATCGTGCTGCGGCACGCGGAGGCGCTGCTGCACGGCACGGCGGAGGGCAGCACGGACTACGTGCACGCCGACGTGCGGGACGTCGACACGCTGCTGCGGCGGGCCGGTGAGCGCCTGGACCTGGGCGAGCCGGTCGCGCTGTCGCTGGTGGCGCTCACCCACTACCTGGGCGACGACCCGTCCGGCGACGACGTGTACGGGCTGCTGAAGCGGTACGTCGACGCGCTCGCGCCGGGCAGTTATGTGATCCTCTCGCAGGTCACGCCGGATCTGAACCCGGAGTCCATCGAGAAGGCGGCCGGTCTGTTCGCGCGCAGCGGCACGCCGTTCCACCCGCGGACGCTGGCCGACTTCAGCCGGTTCTTCGACGGCCTGGAGCTGCTCGGTCCCGGTGTCATCCCGGTCACCGGCTGGCGGCCCGAGCCGGAGGACGTGGCGGCGCAGGCGGAGGGCATCGTGCCGGTGTACGCGGGGGTGGCGCGCAAGCCGTAGCGCCTGAGGGGCGGCGTGCTCCTAGGCCGCGCCGCCCTTCTCGTCGGCCGGGCCGGCGTTCTTCTCGTCGTCGACGATCTCCGCGTCGACCACGCCCTCCTCCTCGGGCGGGGCGTGGTCGGTACCGGCGCCGGTGCCGTCCGGGCCGGTGGGGCGGGCCTGTTCGTACATGGCCTGGCCCATGCGCTGGCTGACGGTGGCGAGTTTCTCGACGCCGGTGCGCAACTCCTCGGTGGGGGCCTGCCGTTCGAGGAGGGCCTTGAGTTCGGTGACGGCCGACTCGACGTCCGTCTTCGTCGTGGGGTCGACGCGGTCGGCGTTCTCGCGGAGGAAGTGCTCGGTCTGGTAGACGAGTTGCTCGGCCTGGTTGCGGGTCTCGGCGGCCTCGCGGCGGGCGCGGTCCTCCTCGGCGTACTGTTCGGCCTCGCGCATCATGCGGTCGATGTCGTCCTTGGGCAGCGCGGAGCCGCCGGTGACGGTCATCTTCTGTTCGCGGCCGGTCGCGAGGTCCTTGGCGGCGACGTGCATGATGCCGTTGGCGTCGATGTCGAAGGCGACCTCGATCTGCGGGACGCCGCGCGGCGCGGGCGGCAGGCCGGTGAGGTCGAAGACGCCGAGCTTCTTGTTGTAGGCGGCGATCTCCCGTTCGCCCTGGTAGACCTGGATGCCGACCGAGGGCTGGTTGTCGGCGGCGGTCGTGAAGATCTCCGAGCGGCGGGTGGGGATCGTGGTGTTGCGTTCGATGAGCTTCGTCATGATGCCGCCCTTGGTCTCGATGCCGAGGGACAGCGGGGTGACGTCGAGGAGCAGGACGTCCTTGACGTCACCGCGGATCACGCCCGCCTGGAGGGCGGCGCCGAGGGCCACGACCTCGTCGGGGTTGACGCCCTTGTGGGGTTCCTTGCCGGTGAGTTCCTTGACGAGTTCGGTGACGGCGGGCATCCGGGTGGAGCCGCCGACGAGGATGACGTGGTCGACGGCGGCGAGTTTGATCCCGGCGTCCTTGACGGCCTGGTGGAAAGGGGCCTTGCAGCGGTCGAGGAGGTCGGCGGTGAGTTCCTGGAAGCGGGTGCGGGTGAGTTTCTCGTCCAGGTGCAGGGGGCCTTCGGCGGAGGCCGTGATGTAGGGCAGGTTGATGGTGGTCTCGGTGGAGCTGGACAGCTCCGTCTTGGCCTTCTCGGCGGCCTCGCGGAGCCGTTGCAGGGCCATCTTGTCCTTCGCCAGGTCGATGCCGTACTGCCCCTTGAACTGCTTCACGAGGTGTTCGACGATCCGCTGGTCCCAGTCGTCGCCGCCGAGGTGGGTGTCGCCGTTGGTGGCCTTGACCTCGATGACGCCGTCGCCGATCTCCAGCAGGGACACGTCGAAGGTGCCGCCGCCGAGGTCGAAGACGAGCACGGTCTGCTCCTCGCCGCGGTCGAGTCCGTAGGCGAGGGCGGCGGCCGTCGGCTCGTTGATGATGCGCAGCACCTTCAGGCCGGCGATGTCCCCGGCTTCCTTGGTGGCCTGCCGCTGCGCGTCGTCGAAGTAGGCGGGCACGGTGATCACGGCGTCGGTGACGTCCTCGCCGAGGTAGGACTCGGCGTCCCGCTTGAGTTTCTGCAGCACGCGCGCGGACAGTTCCTGGGCGCGGTAGCGGGTGCCGTCGATGTCGCCCTGCTCGGGGAAGCGCCAGTCGGTGTCGCCCATGTGGCGTTTGACGGAGCGGGCGGTGCGCTCGACGTTGGTGACGGCCTGCCGTTTGGCGACCTCGCCGACGAGGACCTCGCCGTGTTTGGCGAACGCCACGACGGACGGTGTGGTCCGGGCGCCCTCCGCGTTGCCGATGACGGTGGGCTCGCCGCCCTCCAGGACGGCCACCACGGAGTTCGTGGTCCCGAGATCGATCCCGACCGCGCGTCCCATCGCTGTCCCCTTCCGCCGCTCCCGAACCCACTTGTCCGCTTTCCAGCACAAATCTTGCGCGGGCGGTTGTCAATGGCGCGAGGTGCGGCGCGCAGGCGCCGCCCCGCGGGTTCCCGGGGGTGCGGCGTCCGGGCACAGGGCGACGGCGCGCGGCCCGCCAAGGTGGGCGGGCCGCGCGCCGTCGTGGGTGCGCCGGGTCAGGCGAGCTTCGCCGACAGGGTGATCGGCACGGCCTTCAGGGCCTGGCTGACCGGGCAGTTGACCTTGGCGTCCTCCGCCGCGGCGACGAACGCGTCGTTGTCCAGGCCGGGCACGGTGCCCTCCACGGTGAGGTGGACGCCGGTGATGCCCTCGCCCGGCTGGAACGTGACGTCCGCCGAGGTGGTGAGCTTGGTGGGCGGGGTGCCGGCCTGCGCGAGGGCGTGCGAGAACGCCATCGAGAAGCAGCTGGAGTGCGCGGCGGCGATCAGCTCCTCGGGGCTGGTCTTTCCGTTCGCCTCCTGGGTGCGGGCGGCCCACGTCACCGGCTGCTGGTCGATCGCGCCGGAGGAGTCGAAGGTGACGACGCCGTTGCCCTCGAGCAGGTTGCCTTCCCAGACGGTGTGTGCGGAGCGCGTGGTAGCCACGATTAGTCCTTTCGCGTGTGGGCCCGTTGCCGGGTTCCGTGGCCCCCATCCGATCACACTCGGGCGCGGCGCACGGGGAAGACCGGTGGACGCCGCGTGAACGACACGTCCGCCCCGTGCCGCCCGCCCTATGCCGCGTTCTCCTCCTGCGGCCGGACCACCGGCACCTGGGGGCCGTGGGACTCGCGCAGCCAGCGGCGCAGGACGCGGTGGACGTGTTCGGCGCCGGTGAGGTCCTCGCCGTTCGCGGCCGGTGCGGACAGGGCGAGCGGGGACAGCAGGAAGGCCTTGCCCTGGGCGCCGCCGAGGCCGCCGTGCGAGCCGATCTGTTCCTCGAACGCGAGGACCTCCCCGTCGGCCGGGTCGTGGAAGGAGTTGACCATGATGTCGGCGGTGTGCGGGAAGGAGTGGGTGCGGCGCACCGCGTCGGCGGCGCCCGGCCCGAAACCGGCCAGCGGTCCCGGCTCGGCGTCGAGGTCGGCCAGCGGGATCTCCGCGCCGAACGCGCCGAGCACCACGCCGCCGTGCGTCTCGCTGCGCACCAGCAGGAAGCCGATGCCGGGGTGGTTGGCGAGGGTGGACAGCAGCGCCGGGTGGCGGGCGTCGATCTCCTCCTTGGTCATGCGGTGCGGCACGTCCGGGAAGGAGATCAGGCCGAGGTTGCCGGACGCCAGCACGATCGGCTCGGAGCGCCGGGACGGGCGGTGCTGTTCGCCGGCCTCCTCCACCGGGATGCGCAGCGCGGCGCGGACGGCGGCGCGGGCCTCGGCCCCGCTGCGGGTGCGGCGAGCGCGGCGCGGCACGGGCAGCCCGCAGCCGGCCCGGACCAGGTCGCCGAGGGTGAGGCCGTAGCGGGCGCGGAACGTCTCGCCGGGGCTCTGGCCGTGGTCGGACAGCACGACGATCCGGTAGGGGCGCGGGGCGTGCTCGGCGACCTTCTCGATCAGCGCGAGGGAGCGGTCGAGGCGGGCGAGGACCTGTTCGGCGTCCCGGCTCGTGGGCCCGGAGTGGTGTGCGACCTCGTCGTACGCCACGAGGTCGGCGTAGACGGCGGTCCGGCCGGCGAGCATGTCGCCCACCACAGCGGCGACGACGACGTCCCGTTCGACGACGGTCGCGAAGGCCCGGACGAACGGGTAGAGGCCGCCGCGTGAGACGCGGGGACGCTGTTTGCGGAGGCGGGCGCGGGTGGACTGGCCGATCTCGCGGGCGACCTCGGCGACGAACGACAGGGCGGTGCGGACGGCGTTGGCGGGGTCGGAGAAGTACGCGAAGTAGCCCGCCCGGGACCGGGTCTCCTTGCGGCGCCGGGTGGCGATGGACAGCACGAGGGCCTGTTCGTCGGCGCCGCCGCCGAACAGGTTGCCGCGGCTGGCGCCGTCGGCGCAGAGCAGACCGTCGTGGCCGGCGTACCGCACGGCGCGGCGCTGGAGTTCGGCGGCGCTGGTCGGGCGGTTGCAGACCATCACCTCGCGGGTGTCCTTCTCGTACCAGCGGAAGGCGGGCACGTCGTGGTTGCTGCCGTGCAGGATGCCGAGCTGGCTGGCGCCGGTCTGGCTGGACCAGTCGGTGCGCCAGGGGGTGAGCCGGTGGGTGGGTGCGCGGCCGGCGCCGCCGTCGAGCCAGCGGGCGACGGTGGGCATCAGGCCGTCGGCGACGGCGTCGAGCAGCACGTCGTGGCCGACGCCGTCGAGTTGCAGGAAGACGGTGCCGTGCCCGGCGGCGCTGGGCGGGGCCGTTCTTCGGCGGCGGCGGTCGGCGAGGCGGTACAGGCGGCGCCGGTAGGCGTCGTCGTCGCGGACGGCGAGGGCGCCGCCGGTGGCGGAGGCGACGGCGGACATCACGGCGGCGACGACGACGGCGGTCTCGGGGGCGGCGGCGCCCCGCTCGGCCGGGTTCAGGCCCAGGGCGACGAGCAGCAGCGCGCCGTTGAGGAAGAAGACCAGCAGGCCGAGGACGAGGGCCGGGACCAGGAGCAGCAGCCGCACCAGCAGGGGCCAGACCAGTGCGGACAGCAGGCCGAAGGCGCCGGCGCCGAGCGCGGCCGTGACGGCGATGGTGGTGGCACTGTCGCCGTCGGCCGACTGGAGCTTGAAGTCGGGCAGGATCCCGGCCAGGACGAGCATGGTGAGCGTCGAGACCGCCCACACGGTGACGCTCCGTCCGACCTGACTGGCGATCCGCCGCCACCGCGCGTCACGCACGCCACGCACACCTCACGTCCTCGGCCCGTCCTCGCCGCGGGCCCGGCGCCCACACTGCCACAACGCCGGGAAGGGCCGTTTCGTCCCCGCGCGCGGCGCACCGCGCGCCGCGAAGGGCGGGCGGAGGGCACGGGGGCGGTTCAGCGGCCGTCGTAGCCTGCCGTCGGCATCGACAGGCGGCGGTGCACGCAGGCCTTCATCTCCGCGTCGTACGACGGCTCGGCGTGCTCCACGGTCGCCACCCGCACCCCGCGGCGCGCGCATTCGGCGGTGAAGTCCTCGACGGAGGCGAGCGCGCTCTCGAGGACGCGGCGGCTGGGCGCGACGAACAGGTCGGCGCCGGGACGGACGCCGTCCCACAGCGCGCCGTGGTCGGGGCGCAGGCCGTGCACCAGCAGTTCCCGGCTGACGACGTAGCCGTGTTCGGCGGCCCAGCGGGCGCACATCGCGTACTGGCTGCGGGAGTCCACGAGGAACGGGTCGGCGTCGAGTTCCTCCAGCGGCGTCAGGCTCGCGATCGCCGTCACGCGCACCCGTGCCGCGGCCGACGCGCCGGGGAAACCCCGCAGTTGTCCCATGGCGTCCCCCTCACCTCCGGTTTCGCCGCCGACCCTACTCCTGCCCGTAGGCTTCGGGGGAGTCGCGCGAAGGAGGCAAAGAAGTGCCGGTGGAGATCACCTGGTGGGGGCACGCCACCTGCACGGTCGCGGACTCGGACGTACGCGTCCTCACCGATCCCCTGTTCGCACGCCGGCTCGCGCATCTGCGCCGTCGGCGCGGCGCGGTGCCCCCGCCCGGCGCATGGCGCGCGGACGTGGCGCTGGTGTCGCACCTGCACGCCGACCATCTGCATGTGCCGTCGCTCGCGCGGCTCGCGCCGGGCACGCGCCTGCTCGTGCCCCGGGGCGCACCACGGGCGGTACCGGGGCTGCGCCGGCTCACTCACCTGCGGGTGACCGAGGTGGCGCCCGGTGATGCGACGACCGTCGGCGATCTTGTCGTACGGGCCGTGCCGGCGCGGCACGACGGGCGGCGGCTGCCGTTCGGGCCGCACCGCTCCCCCGCGCTCGGGTACGTCGTGGAGGGCGAGGCCAGGACGTACTTCGCCGGGGACACCGGGCTGTTCGACTCGATGGCGAAGGAGGTCGGTCCGGTCGACGTGGCGCTGCTGCCGGTCGGCGGCTGGGGCCCGTACCTCGGGGAGGGGCATCTGGACGCGGGGCGGGCGGCTCAGGCGCTGGTGCGGCTGGCGCCGCGCTGCGCCGTGCCGGTGCACTACGGCACGTACTGGCCGATCGGGATGGACGCCGTGCGCCCCCACGAGTTCCACGCGCCGGGCGCGGAGTTCGTGCGGCTGGCGGCGCTGCGGGCGCCGGAGGTGGCGGTGCACCGGCTGGAGCACGGCGAGAGCGTGCGCCCGGGGGCGGCGCGGTGAGTCCGTCGGCCGCTGCGGCGGCGGCGTTGCTGGCCGTCGCTCCGACGACGGTGCCGCCGGAGTCGACGCAGCAGGCGATCGGCTATCCGTCGCTGTTCCTGCTGGTGCTGATCGGCGCGCTGGTGCCGGTGGTGCCGACGGGCGCGCTGGTGAGTTCGGCGGCCGTGGTGGCGGTGCACCAGACGGCGCCGTTCTCGCTGGCGCTGGTGTTCGTGACGGCGTCGCTCGCGGCGTTCCTCGGGGATGTGGCGCTGTACTGGCTGGGGCGGCGCGGGATGGGCTCGAAGAACGGTTCGCGGTGGCTGGAGGCGCTCCGGGCGCGGGCGCCGGAGGACCGGCTGGCGCGGGCGCAGGCGAAGCTCGCGGACCACGGGGTGACGGTGCTGGTGCTGTCCCGGCTGATGCCGGCGGGGCGGATTCCGGTGATGCTGGCGTGTCTGATGGCGCGGTGGCCGCTGCGGCGGTTCGCCCGGGGGAACCTGCCGGCGTGTCTGGCGTGGGCCGTGACGTACCAGGTGATCGGGATCCTGGGCGGTTCGCTGTTCCCGGAGCCGTGGGAGGGCGTGGTCGCCGCGGTCGCGCTGACCCTGCTGATCAGCGCGACACCGGGCGTCTGGCGGCGACTGCGCGGCACGCGGGCGCACTGAGGACGACGCGGCGCGCCGGGCACGCTCCGGGTCCGGCGGCGTCCGAGCCCGGTCCGACGGCGCCGATCCGAGTCCGGCGGCGTCCGAGCCGGGGCCGGTGGTGCCCCAGCCCGGTCCGGCGGCGCCCCAGGCCAGTCCGGCGGTGCCCGACCCCAGTCCGTTGCGTCCGAGGTCAGTTGAGCAGGTCGGACGTTCGGGCGGGCGGGGTGGGGTTCAGGACGCGTGAGGCGCCCACCGGCAGGTCCCACAGGTGGTCCCTGGGCAGGCCCGCCTTCTCCCAGGCGGCACGCACGCGCGTGAGCGGTTCCAGCACCGGCTCGGCGGACAGCACGAACGTCCCCCAGTGCATGGGCGCCATGCGGCGCGCGCCGAGGTCCTGGCAGGCCCGGACCGCCTCCTCCGGGTCGCAGTGCACGTCGCTGAGCCACCAGCGGGGGTCGTACGCGCCGATGGGCAGCAGCGCGAGGTCGATGCCCGGGTAGCGCCGGCCGATGCGGCCGAACCAGTGGCCGTAGCCGGTGTCCCCCGCGAAGTAGACGCGCTGCCCGTCGGGCGCGGTGAGCACCCAACCGCCCCACAGGGAACGGCAGGTGTCGGTGAGGCTGCGCTTGGACCAGTGGTGCGCCGGGACGAAGTCGAGGCGGACGCCGGCCCGCCGCCCGCCGGCGTCCTCGACGGGGACGCCCCGGGCGGGGAGTTCGGCGGCCTCCCACCAGTCGAGCTCGGTGACGCACGTGAACCGGCGGCGCTCGAACCAGCGTCCGAGGCCGGCCGGCACGAACACCGGGGTGTCGCGCGGGAGCCGGCGCAGCGTGGGCGCGTCCAGGTGGTCGTAGTGGTTGTGGCTGATGACGACCGCGTCCACGCGCGGCAGGGCGTTCCAGGGGACGCCGACGGGGGTGATGCGGCCGGGGGTGCCGAGGATGCGGCGGGACCAGACCGGGTCGGTGAGGACGGTGAGCCCGCCGATGCGCACCACCCAACTGGCGTGCCCTGCCCAGGTGACGGCGACGGTGCGGGCGTCGACGCGGGGCAGCGGGCCCGGCTCGTAGGGCAGCCGGGGGATGTCGGCGAGGCCTTCGCGGTCCGGGCGTACGGCGCCCTCGCGGGCGAAGCGGGCGACGGCTCTGAGGCCGGGCAGCGGGGCGGTCAGCCGGTCGTGGAACGAGCGCGGCCACACGCGCCGTTCGCCCAGCGGCCGGGGCTCGGCGAGCGGCGGGGGCGGAGGTGCAAGGGGTGCGGGGGTCGCCGGTGCGCCGGTGTCGCGGGGGCCGGGGCTCGTGGTGGTCGACTCGGACTGCTGCGTCATCGGGGAGACTCCCATCGCTGAGCGTCGTCGCGGAGATCGTCGAAGACCGCCTTCAGATGGATGATCGCGCGTTGCGGGTGCGGCAGTTCCAACGGTTCGGCCGTTCTGAGGCATTCCTCGAGTTCCGCGTCGGTGCCGCCGCCGAGCAGCGGGCCGGTCGACAGGCGTACGCGCAGCGCGCCGAGGTCGTCGCCGAACCGGTGCCCGCCCGGCGCGGGCATGCCGAGCCGGGCGGCGAGGAAGTCCTCCAGTTCCTGTGCGTCGCCGACGCCCCGCGCGAACAGCGCGGCGCGCAGCGGATCGAGGTCGGCATACACGTGCCGGCCGGCCTGAGGGGGGCGTGCCACGGCGCCCGCGCCGACGACGGCGCCGTGCACGGCGGCGGCCACGCGCGCGTGCAGGCGTACGGCGGCGGCGACCCGGGCGGTGACCGGCTCGGGCTCGCCCAGCGCGTGGGCGGCAGCGGCGGCGACCGGGGTCGCGACGCGGGCGCCGAGCGCGGTGAGGACGTCGAGCACGCGCGCGTGGAGGCCGTCGCCGCCGCCGCCGGCCGGGAACCGGGCGACCGCGGCGGGCCAGCCGGGCGGCAGCAGCGCGCCGGCCAGGTCGGTGACGACGGTGACGTGCTCGGGCAGCATCTCGGCCGGGCTGAGCAGCACGGTGTCGTGCGGGTCGTGCAGGGTGTCGCGCCAGGTCTCGTCGCTGACCAGGTGCAGGCCCTCGCCGGTGGCCGCCTCCAGCGTCTCGTGCAGCACCTCGGGGGGCGCGACGGTGGCGGTGGGGTCGTCGGCGACGGACAGCACCAGCAGGCGCGGATCACCGCCCTCGTCGCGGACCCGGCGGACGGTCTCCAGGAGGGCGTACGGGTCGGGTACGCCGCCGCACTCGGCCGGGGTCGCGACGTGGAAGGCGGGCCGGCCCAGCAGCCGGGCGTACGGCGCCCACCAGGCGGCGCACGGCCGGGGCACGAGGACGTCGCCGCCGATCGCGGCGGTCAGGGCGAGCAGCAGGGCGAGCGAGCCGGGGGCGGCGGCGACCTGGCCGGGGTCTGCGGCCAGTCCGCGCCGGGCCCAGTAACCGCAGGCGGCCTCCCGCAGGGCCGTCGCGCCGCCGACCGGCTCGGCCCCGGCGCGGTGCGCGGCGGCGGCGAGGGCCTCGGCGGTCTCGGGCAGCACGGGCAGTCCGTCGTCGGGCAGCGGCGGCCCGAAGCGGACGGGGCCGTGGCCTTCGGGGGCCGTCCGCGACATCCGTACCTCCGTGGGTGGGCGCCGGTGCCGCGCGCCGTCGGACACGACGTCCCGGCGCCCGGCGGGGCGATTGCGGGTCGGTTCTCGGCATCGGGCGGGCCGGGGCGGCCCCGCCCTGGGGCGTACGGTGCGCTGCGTGCTGTCGGAGGGCCGAGTACCCACCGGCCCCCGGTACCCACGAGCCCTCCGGTAACCACGAGCCCTCCAGTACCCACGAGCCCTCCGGTAATCCGCGGGGGCGCGTCCCCGAGGCACGCGTGCGTGCCGGAGCGGTCGGGGTGTCCCCCTCGGTGGCCGCCGCCGTCACTCCCCCGTCGCCGGGCGCTTGCGGCGCAGGCGGTACACCGCGCCGCCCAGGGCCGCCGCGATGAACACGCCGCCGGCGGCCAGGGCCGGAACGGAGTCCGTGAAGGTGCCGCCCTCCCCGGCGCGTACGCCCCGGTGGATCACGGCGCCCTCGCAGTGCCCGGCGTGATGCTCCGGCGGCTTCGGGCAGGGCCGGTGGCTGGGCGGTGCCGTGGAGGCGCCTCCGCCGCGCGTCACGGTGAACGTGGCGCTCCACGGCTTGCCCGCCCCGCCGGGTGCCGCCGGGCAGGTGCCGTCGACGGTCCACGCGGCGTCCGGGCCGCCGCCCGCGGGCCCGGCGTCGAGTTCGGCGGCGGACGCGATGCGGGCGGTGCCGCGGTAGGCGGGCTTGTCGTGCTTGGCCTCGGCGGTGTCGCCGGCGGGCAGCAGGCGGAGTTCGACGACGCCGTCCGCGAAGGCGTCCGAGGTGGCTTCGAGGGTTTTCGGCGCGGGACCCGCGACGGGGTCGCAGGACACGGAGACCGTGACGCTGCCGCCCGGGTGGACGGTCGCGGGGCTGACCTCCGCGGCCGGGTCCGCGCGGACGACCGCGGCGGGACCGCCGAGGACGGCGCCGGCCAGGACGGCGACGGACAGGGCGCGGGCGGTGCGGCGCATGGGGTGGGCTCCTTCGAGCGGCGGCTGCGGGGCGCTGCTCGCGCCCTGGCTGCCATCACAGCCCGCCGCACGCCGCGCCGCGCGCGGCCGGACACCATTAGCGGGACGGCCGCGCCCGAGCGGGTGACCGTCAGCCGCTCCCCGTGCCGTGCTCCGCGTCCCGCAGCACCTGCTCCCGCACGCGCCCGCAGCAGCGGCTGATGAGGCGGGAGACGTGCATCTGCGAGATGCCCAGCTGTTCGGCGATGCGGCTCTGTGTCATGTCGTCGAAGAAGCGCATGTAGAGGATGGCCCGCTCGCGCTCCGGGAGGGCGGCGAGGCGGGGCTTGACGGCCTCCCGGTCCACGACGGTGTCCAGCGCCGGGTCGGGCGCGCCGAGGGCGTCGCTCAGGCTGTAGCCGTCCTCGCTGCCGGGCAGTTCGGCGTCCAGGGACAGCGCGGTGAAGCTCTCCAGGGCCTCCAGGCCGACCTTGACGTCCTCCTCGCTGAGGTTGGCGTGTTCGGCGATCTCGGCGACGGTGGGCCGCCGGCCGGAGAGGTTCGCGGCGAGGTCCTGGGAGGCGAACCGGACGCGGTTGCGCAGGTCCTGCACCCGGCGCGGTACGTGCAGGGTCCACATGTGGTCGCGGAAGTGCCGCTTGATCTCGCCGGTGATGGTGGGCACGGCGTAGCTCTCGAAGGCGTTGCCGAGGTCGGGGTCGTACCGGTCGACGGCCTTGACCAGGCCGAGGGCGGCGACCTGGCGCAGGTCGTCCATGCTCTCGCCGCGGCTGCGGAACCGGCCGGCGAGGCGTTCGGCCATCGGCAGCCAGGCCTCCACGATCCGGTCCCGCAGGGCGTCGCGCTCGGGTCCCGCGGGGAGCGTGACGAGCGTGCGGAAGTCGTCGGCGGTGTCGGGGGCGTCGTCGTGCGGGTGCTTCGCGCTGACTCGGGTCGCCATGATGCGTCGCAACTCCCTTGCGGGTGCTTTGGGTTGGACGGTCACCGCGGGAGCGCACCGGCGTGCCGGACGGACGCACCGGGGGCGGGCCGAGCCGCTCCCACGGGCGTGCCTCCTGTCCGAAGCACTGTGCAAGTGCGCCTGCCCCCGGGTCCGGGCCGCAAACACGGGCGCAGGTTTTCCGCCGACGGGGACGGTGACTCGGTCACGCGTAGTGCCGACACAGCGACCCGAGTCCGACGCACGTCCGATCCCGTCCGGAAGGTCCTTCCATGAGCACCAAGGTCTCCGACCATGTCCTCGGCCGCCTGCGCGAGTGGGGCGTGGAGCACGTCTTCGGCTATCCCGGGGACGGCATCAACGGCCTGCTCGCCGCCTGGGGCAGGGCCGGCGACGAGCCCCGGTTCGTGCAGTCCCGGCACGAGGAGATGTCCGCGTTCCAGGCGGTCGGCTACGCGAAGTTCAGCGGGCGGCTCGGGGTGTGCGCGGCGACGTCGGGGCCGGGGGCGATCCACCTCCTCAACGGCCTGTACGACGCGAAGCTCGACCATGTGCCGGTGCTGGCGATCGTCGGGCAGACGCACCGCACCGCGATGGGCGGCTCGTACCAGCAGGAGGTGGACCTGCACTCGCTGTTCAAGGACGTCGCCTCCGACTTCGTGGAGACGGTGACGGTTCCGGAGCAGTTGCCGAACGTGCTGGACCGGGCGATCCGCACCGCGTACGCGCGCCGCTGCCCGACGGCGGTCATCCTCCCGGGCGACGTGCAGGAGCTCGACTACGCGCCGCCCACGCACGAGTTCAAGATGGTGCCCTCCAGCCTGGACAGCAGCGGCTGGACGTCGGTCCCGTCCGAGGAGTCGCTGCGGCGGGCGGCGGACGTCCTCAACTCCGGTGACAAGGTGGCGATCCTGGTGGGCCAGGGCGCGGCCGGGGCGCGGAGCGAGGTGGAGACGATCGCCGACCTGCTGGGCGCGGGCGTCGCCAAGGCGCTGCTCGGCAAGGACGCGCTGAGCGACGAACTGCCGTACGTGACCGGCTCGATCGGGCTGCTGGGCACCCGGCCGTCGTACGAGCTGATGCGGGACTGCGACACGCTGCTGACGATCGGTTCGTCGTTCCCGTACTCGCAGTTCCTGCCGGAGTTCGGCAAGGCGCGCGGGGTGCAGATCGACATCGACCCGCACATGGTGGGGATGCGCTACCCGTACGAGGTGAATCTCGTCGGGGACGCGAAGGAGGCCCTGCGGCGGCTGATCCCGATGATCGAGCCGGGGCGGGGGCGCGAGTGGTTCGACACGGTGTGCGCGAACGTGACGCGGTGGCGCGACGTCATGGAGCGGCGCGCGGAGCTGTCGGCCGACCCGATCAACCCGGAGTACGTGGCGCGTGCCCTGGACCCGCTGCTGCCCGCCGACGCGATCGTCACGTCGGACTCGGGGTCGGTGGCGAACTGGTACGCGCGGCACCTGACCATGCGGGACGGCATGCGCGGTTCGCTGTCCGGGACGCTCGCCACCATGGGCTGCGGGGTGCCGTACGCGATCGGCGCGAAGTTCGCGCATCCGGACCGGCCGGCGATCGCGCTGGTGGGGGACGGGGCGATGCAGATGAACGGCCTCGCGGAGATGATCACGGCGGCGAAGTACCGGGATCTGTGGGAGGACCCTCGGCTGGTGGTGGCGGTGTGGAACAACCACGATCTCAACCAGGTCACCTGGGAGATGCGGGCCATGGAGGGCGCGCCGTCGTTCCTGCCGTCGCAGGAACTGCCTGAGGTGCCGTACGCGGCGTTCGCCCGCTCGCTCGGTCTGACGGGGATCCGGGTGGAGAAGCCGGAGGACGTGGCGGACGCCTGGCGCGCCGGTCTGGAGGCGGACGGTCCGGCGGTGATCGAGTTCCTGACGGATCCCGCCGTGCCGCCGGTGCCGCCGCACGCCACCTGGGAGCAGATGGAGGCGACCGCCGCCTCGATCCTGAAGGGCGACGCGGACCGGGGGGCGATGCTCAGGCAGGGGTTCAAGGCGAAGGTGCAGGAGTTCCTGCCGCACCGCGGGAGGAAAGAGTCACGGCGCGAGGAGGAATAGGCCGCGCCTCGGCCGGTTCGGGCTTGACGGGGTCCGGGTCGCCCGGCAGGAGGAGTTCCTCGTACCGGCCGAGCGCCAGGACCACACCGAGCATCAGGACCGGGATGAACACAGCGAGGATCGCCATGGTCCGTCCTTCCCCAGAGGTCGAGCGTGGGGGGCCACGGCCGGGTCTCCCGCCCCGCACGGGGCAAACCCTCGCCGGGTTCGGCCCATTTCCTCCCTGTCGGGCGCCGGGCTGTGTCGGCTCCCCCGGTTCGGGTACGCGGTCACCGCCCCCGAAGGTCTGGAGGGAGACATGCAGCGAGGCAGCGACCGGTTGAGCCGCCACCGCGACGACGAGATGAAGCACGAACTGCAGGGCCTGCTCAGGTCCGGCCACCCCACGCGCACCGAGGAGTGGCACGACCCCGAGCCGGCCGCCGAGGACGACCCGGAGGTCGCCGCCGGTCCGGTGACGCCGAGCCGCGCACCGAGCTCTCTGGAGTCGGTGCGGCTGGAGCTGGCGCGGAACCTGAGCCGCGGGGCGTTCCCCGCGAACCCGCCCGCGCTGTCGCGCGCCCTGCGCCGCGGCCACGCGCCCGACGCGCTGGTCGAGCAGGTGGAGCGGCTGCCGCGCAACGAGCGCTACGGCACCGTCCAGCAGCTCGCCGAGGCGCTGACCGGCGGCCGGCGGGACCGGTCATAGAGACAGGTCGGCACGCTGCGCGGCGTCGGCGTCGCGCACCGTGTCGGCCGGAATTCCAGGAGGGGCTCCAGTGATGGCTGAGTTCGTGAGGGACGTGATGACACCGGGCGTGGTCGCCGTCCGCCCGGACGCGTCCGTCGTGGAGGCGGCGCAGCTGATGCGCACGCAGAACATCGGCGACGTGGTGGTGGCCGACGGCCAGGAGGTCGTCGGGATGCTCACCGACCGGGACATCACCGTGCGGGCCGTCGCGGACGGCACCGACCCGCAGACGGTGAGCGCCCGCACCGTGTGCACGCCGGATCCGCTGGTCGTCGCCCCGGACGACCCGGTGTCGGCGGCGGTGGCACTGATGCGGGAGCACGCGGTGCGGCGGCTGCCGGTGGTGGAGGACGGCATGCCCGTCGGCATGGTCAGCCTCGGCGACCTCGCCGAGAGCGAGGACCCGGACTCGGCGCTGGCGGACATCAGCCGCGCCGCGCCGGACACCCGCAACGAGAAGGGTTGAACGCTCATGCGTATCGCGTTTCTGACCGCACCCGAGGGCGTCGAGCAGGTGGAGCTCACCGAGCCGTGGCAGGCGGCCGTGGACGCGGGACACGAGCCCGTGCTCGTGTCGACGCAGGCCGGTGAGATCCAGGCGTTCGACCACCTCGACAAGGCGGACACGTTCCCCGTGGACGAGGTCGTGGGCGAGGCGTCCACGGACTCCTTCGGCGGGCTGGTCCTGCCGGGCGGCGTGGCCAACCCGGACTTCCTGCGCACGGACGACGGGGCCGTGGCCTTCGTGCGGGACTTCTTCGAGCAGGGCCGGCCCGTCGCCGCGATCTGCCACGCCGCGTGGACGCTCGTCGAGGCGGACGTCGTGCGCGGCCGGGTGCTGACGTCCTGGCCGAGTCTGCGGACCGACATCCGCAACGCGGGCGGCACCTGGGTCGACGAGCAGGTGAAGGTCTGCGACCACGGGCCGAACAAGCTGGTCACCAGCCGCAAGCCGGACGACCTGAAGGCGTTCGACGAGACGTACCTGGAGGTGTTCGCCGCGGAGGGCACCGGCGGCTGAGGAGCGCGCGGCGAACGCGTGTGACGCAGAGGGGCTCCGAGGGTTTCGGGGCCCCTTTTCGTGCCCGGTTCCGGGTACGGGAGGGCGCGTCAGGTGCCCGGCGTGGCGCTCTCGCCGCTGGTGCGTTCCCTGGCGCCCTCACGGGTGCGGCCCGCGGCGACGGAGCGGCGCGGGTTGCGGCGCAGGTACTCGCCCTCCAGTTGCGCCATGCGCTCGTTGTGGGCCCGCAGCGCGTCGTTCGAGCCGTACAGCAGCGTGTCGTGGCGCGTGCGGTGAATGGTCTCGAGCTCCTTCATGAGCTGCTGCCCGTCCAGACGCTCCGGGTCGACTCCGGTCATGGTGGTGTCCCGCTCGTCGTGTTCGTTCATGCGGTCCGGGTACCCGCCCGGAGAACACTGAGCACTGCACCCGAGCGGCACCCGGGAGGGAGCCATGGATCTCGCTTTCCTGCATCCACTCTACGAACGTCCGGGGCCTTGGGCGTCGGTGTACGTCGACACCTCCCGGCACACGGAGGGCACCCCGCACGAGCGGGAACTGACCGCCCGGGCGATGGCCGCGGACCTCGCGGAACAGGGCGCCGACGAGGCGACCTGCCGGGCCGTGCAGAGCGCGATCGAGGATCTGCGGCACTCTTCGGAACCGCACGGGCGGGCCCTGTTCGCCCGCGCCGGCGAGGTCGTCCTCGACCCGCCGCTGGCCCGCGCCCCGCAGCGCGACTGGGCCGAGTGGGCGCCGCTGCCGCGGGCCGCGCCGCTGCTGGAGCTCGCCGGCGAGGATCCCGTGTGCGTCGTGGCGTACGTCGACCGCAAGGGCGCCGACTTCGAGCTGCGCAGCGCGCTGGGCAGTGAGGACGCGGGCGGCGTCACCGGGCGCCAGTGGCCCGTGCACCGCACCAGCACCGTCGACTGGTCCGAGCGGCACTTCCAGCTGCGGGTGGAGAACACCTGGGAGCACAACGCCGCCGAGATCGCCGACGCGCTCGCCGTGTGCCAGGAGGAGACCCGCGCCGACCTGCTGATTCTCGTCGGCGACGACCGGGAGCGGCGGTCCGTGCACGAGCGGCTGCCGCAGCGGCTGCACGGGCTGGTCGTCGAGGCGTCGCACGGCAGCGGCAGCCGGCTGCTCGACGACGAGGTCGAGCAGGCCCGCGCCGAGCACGTGCGGCAGCGCGCCGCCGCCGAGCTGGAACGCTTCCTCGCCGCGCGCACCCCGGACGCCGAGGGGCACGCCGGCGCCGTCGAGGGTGTGCCCGCGCTGGTCGAGGCCGCGCGCGAGCACCGGATCGGCGAGCTGCTGGTCCGGCCGGACGGGCCCGACGCGCACCGGGAGGTGTGGATCGGTGAGGACCCGGACCAGCTGGCGGTGCGGCGTACCGATCTCAAGGCGCTGGGCGAACAGCACTCGTGGGCAGCCCGGGCCGACGACGCGCTGATCCGCTCGGCCGTCGCCACGGACGCCGCCGCGCTGTCGGTGACGGCCGCCCCGGCGACGGACCAGGAGGCGCCGGTGGGCGGCCTCGGGGCGCTGCTGCGCTGGACCTGACGGCCGGCCCCGTGGGAGGACGCTACCGGGCGCGTTCCACCCGGCGTTCGTCCCAGACCGGGGCCGAGGTCTCCCGGACCCGGCCGTCGCTGCCGAAGACGAGGTAGCGGTCGAAGGAGCGGGCGAACCAGCGGTCGTGGGTGACCGCGAGGACCGTGCCCTCGAACGCCTCCAGGCCCTCCTGGAGCGCCTCGGCCGATTCCAAGTCCAGGTTGTCCGTGGGCTCGTCCAGCAGCAGCGCCGTCGCGCCCTCCAGCTCCAGCAGCAGGATCTGGAACCGGGCCTGCTGCCCGCCCGACAGCCGCTCGAAGGCCTGCTCCGCCTGTCCCGTCAGCTCGTAGCGGCGCAGCCGGGACATGGCGGCGCCGCGGTCCTGGGAGTGCTCGCCCCAGAGGATGTCCAGGAGCGTGCGGCCCTGGAGTTCGGGGTGCGCGTGGGTCTGCGCGAAGTGGCCGGGGACGACGCGCGCGCCGAGCTTCCACTGCCCCGTGTGCGCCACGTCGTCGCCGGCCAGCAGGCGCAGGAAGTGGGACTTGCCCGAGCCGTTCGAGCCGAGGACGGCGACGCGTTCGCCGTAGTAGACCTCCAGGTCGAACGGCTTCATCAGGCCCGTGAGTTCGAGGCCCTCGCAGGTGAGGGCGCGGACGCCGGTCCGGCCGCCCTTGAGCCGCATCCGGATGTCCTGCTCGCGCGGCGGCTCCGGCGGCGGGCCGGCCTCCTCGAACTTGCGGAGCCTCGTCTGCGCCGCCTGGTAGCGGGACGCCATCTCGTGGCTGACGGAGGCGGCCTGACGGAGGTTCAGGACCAGCTTCTTCAGCTGGGCGTGCTTCTCGTCCCAGCGGCGGCGCAACTCCTCGAAGCGGGCGAAGCGTTCGCGGCGGGCCTCGTGGTACGTGGCGAAGCCGGCGCCGTGCACCCAGGCGTCGGCGCCGGCGGGGCCGGGTTCGAGGGAGACGATGCGCTGGGCGGCGCGGGCGAGGAGTTCGCGGTCGTGGGAGACGAAGAGGACCGTCTTGCGGGTCTCGTGGAGCCGCTCCTCCAGCCAGCGTTTGCCGGGCACGTCGAGGTAGTTGTCCGGTTCGTCGAGGAGCAGGACCTCGTCGGTGCCGCGCAGCAGGGCCTCCAGCACGAGACGCTTCTGCTCACCGCCGGAGAGGGTACGGACCTGGCGCCACTGCGCCTTGTCGTAGGGGACGCCGAGGGCGGCGGTCGTGCACATGTCCCAGACGGTCTCGGCCTCGTAGCCCTGGGCCTCGGCCCAGTCGGCGAGGGCCTGGGCGTAGCGCATCTGGGCGGCTTCGTCGTCGACGGTCATGATGCCGTGCTCGGCGGCGTCGACGGCGCGGGCCGCCTCGCGGATGCGGGGCGCGGCGACGGAGACGAGGAGGTCGCGGACGGTGGTGTCGTCCCTGACGGAGCCGACGAACTGGCGCATGACGCCGAGGCCGCCGCTGACGGTGACGGTGCCGCCGTGCGGTTTCAGCTCGCCGGCGAGGAGCCGGAGCAGGGTGGTCTTGCCGGCGCCGTTGGGCCCGACGAGGGCCACGACGGCTCCCTCTCCCACCCGGAAGGAGACGTCGCCGAGCAGCGCCCTCCCGTCGGGGAGGTAGTACTCCAGGTGCGCTGCTTCGAGATGACCCATGGGGGCGATTGTGTGGGCCGTGTGAGGTGAGGGCAATCTCTTTTCCCCTGTGACCTGGGGGTCCGCGCCGCCGCGGCGTTCGCGCGGCCCGCCCGGGTACCCGTGTCCCATGACCCCGGACGTTGACCTCACCGCCCCGAAGCCCGGACACCACCTACTGCGGGACCGTCTCCTCGCCCTGGACTGCCGCCTGTTCGAGGCCGCCGCCGCCCGGCACTGGCCCGGCGCCGAGGGCGTGCTCCCCCGGCTGAGCCGCAGCGCGAACCACGGCGTGCTCTGGTTCGGCGTGGCCGCCGCGCTCGCCGCGACCCGCACCCCGCGCGCCCGCCGTGCCGCGGCCCGCGGCCTCGCCTCCCTGAGCCTGGCCTCCCTGACGATCAACACCCTCGGCAAGCGCACGGTGCGCCGCCCCCGGCCGGTGCTGGACCCGGTCCCGGTCGTACGGCAGCTGAAGCGGCAGCCGATCACCACCTCCTTCCCCTCGGGCCACTCCGCGTCGGCCGCCGCCTTCGCGACGGGCGTCGCCCTGGAGTCCCCGACGTGGGGCGCGGCCGTCGCCCCGGTGGCCGCGTCGGTCGCCCTGTCCCGCGTCTACACCGGGGTCCACTTCCCGAGCGACGTCCTCGCCGGTGCCGCCCTCGGCGCGGGCGCCGCGTTCGCCGTACGGGGCATGGTGCCGACGCGGGCCCAGCTGACCCCGCCGGCCCGGCCCCGCGCCGACGCCCCCGCGCTGCCGGAGGGCGCGGGACTGGTGCTCGTCGCCAACACCGCCGCGGGCAGCGCGGACCGGGTGCGGTCGCTGCGGGACGCGCTGCCGCGCGCCGAGATCGTCGAGTGCGAGGCCGCCGATGTGCGGGCCGAGCTGGAGAAGGCGGTCGCGCACGCCGTGGTGCTCGGCGTGTGCGGTGGCGACGGCACGGTCAACGCCGCCGCCGAGATCGCCCTGCGGCACGGCGTCCCGCTCGCGGTGCTGCCCGGCGGCACCCTCAACCACTTCGCCTACGACCTGGGCGTCGAGGACGCCCGCGATCTGGCGCCCGCCCTGGAGCGCGGGGACGCCGTGCGGGTCGACGTCGGCCGGTTCGCCTGCGGCGGCAAGCAGGGCGTCTTTGTGAACACGTGCAGCCTGGGCGTCTACCCGGAGCTGGTGCGGGAGCGGGACCGGTGGTCGCACAGCATCGGCAGCTGGCCGGCCGGTGTCCTCGCCGCGCTGCGGGTGCTGCGCGGCGGGCGGCACCCGCTGGAGGTCGAGGTGCAGGGCCGCCGACGGCCGCTGTGGCTGCTGTTCGCGGGCAACGGCACGTACCACCGCATGGGGCTCGCGCCCGGCCGCCGTCTCGACATGGCGGACGGGCAGCTGGACGTGCGGGTGGTGCACGGCGGCCGCAAGCCCGCCGTGCGGCTGCTCGCCGCGGCGCTGGCCGGCCCGCTGACGCGCTCGCCCGCCCACGCCGCCGTCCAGGTGGGCCGGCTGCGCCTCGACGGCGTCGCGCCCGGCACGCTCCTCGCCTACGACGGCGAGGTCACCGAGGTGGAGGGCAGCGTGACGCTGGAGAAGGTGCCCGAGGCGCTGGTCGTCTACCGGCCCCTGGGGCGCCAGACCTGACGGTACGTCAGTCCAGTATGCAAAACGGTCGTCTCACTATGCGGGGCACGCCTCTATCGTGGTGATCACCTGGCCGGGAGCCGCATCCCGCCCGCGGTTGGTTCGAAGGGGAGCGCCGTCATGCCGGAAACACGGGAGACCGCCGTCTACACGCACGGGCACCACGAGTCCGTGCTGCGTTCGCACACGTGGCGCACCGCCGCCAACTCGGCGGCGTACCTGCTCGGTTCGCTCGAACCCGGCATGAAGGTCCTGGACGTCGGGTGCGGGCCGGGCACGATCACCGCCGACCTGGCGGCGCTGGTCCCCGAGGGGCATGTCACCGGGCTCGACCGGGAGCCGGGGATCCTGGAGCGGGCGGCCGCCACTGCCGCCGGCCGGGGGCTCACCAACGTCGACTTCGCCGTCGGGGACGTGCACGCGCTGCCGTACCCGGACGACACGTTCTGCGTCGTCCACGCCCACCAGGTGCTCCAGCACGTCGGCGACCCGGTGGCGGCGCTGCGCGAGATGCGGCGGGTGACGCGACCCGGCGGGTACGTCGCCGCGCGCGACGCCGACTACGCGGCCATGACCTGGTACCCCGAGATTTTGGGGCTGGACGACTGGCTGGGCCTGTACCGCCGGGTCGCGCGCGCCAACGGCGGTGAGCCGGACGCGGGGCGGCGACTGCGGTCGTGGGCGCTGCGGGCCGGGTTCACCGACGTCTCCGCCGGCTCCGGCGCGTGGACCTTCGCCACGGCCGAGGAGCGCCGGTGGTGGAGCGGGCTGTGGGCGGACCGCACGGTGGCCTCCTCGTACGCGGCGCGGGCGGTCGAGGGCGGGCACGCCTCCGAGGAGGAGTTGCGGCGCATCGCGGAATCCTGGCGGGAATGGGGTGCGCGGGAGGACGGCTGGTTCGCCGTTCTGCACGGGGAAATACTCTGCCGAAAGCAGGCCTGATTTCGTCCTTTCGGGACACCCGAAGAGCAGGAGGTAACAGGTTATGGTTCCACTTCTGCTTGTCCTGCTTCTGGCAGTGATTCTTTTCGGTGCCGGATTCGCCGTCGAGGTCCTGTGGTGGATCGCGATAGCGGTGCTCGTGCTGTGGCTGCTGGGTTTCCTGGTGCGTGGCACCACGGCAGCCGGAGGCAGGGGCCGGTGGTACCGGTGGTGAGCTACCGGTGGTGAGCCGCGCCGGGACCGGGCCCGACGAACAGGCCTAGTCCCGGGGCAGCAGCGGTCCGAGCGGCCCGAGGTCCAGATTGAGGTCCTCGGGCCGCAGTCCGTAGCGGTCCCGGAGTTCCGTCATGCGCTCGTCGAGCAGCATCAGCGTCAGCCCGACCCGTTCCTCCTGCTCCTCGCTGAGGTCGCCCACGTCGAAGCGGCGCAGGGCCTGCCTCTCCATGAGCTGGCGCAGCAGTTCCACGACGGTCAGGACGAGTTTGACCAGGTCCCGCTCCACGGTGTCGGGTTCCAGGTCCAGCCGGTTGCGGCGGGTCGTCACGTCAACTCCTCCCACGGCGACGGAACGTTCTCGTTCACGGAGCTGATCAGGGCGTTCAGGTCGATGCGGACGAGGTCGACGTCCGCGATGCGCAACGTGATGTCCCCCGTGATGACGACCCCGCCGGCCAGCAGCCGGTCGAGGAGGTCCACGAGGGCGATCTCACGGCGTTCTACGACGGTCACGCCTCTTCCTCCCGAACGGCGTCCTCTTCCCGGACGGCGTCTTCTTCCCGGACGGCGTCTTCTTCCTCGACGAACGAATAGGCCGCCCAGGGGCCGGTGAGTTCCACGCGCATTCCCGGTACGTCGTCCTTCGTGCGGTCGACGAGTTCCACGAATTCCTCGGACTCGGCGCGGGGAACCAGATAAGCGGCGTTGAGCACATTCCGTCCGGCCGCGCCGGAAAGCACCGCGTTCTGCGGATTGTGCAGCCGGGATTCCTCGGCGTGCGCGGAAAGCCTTTCGTGGAGCCGGCTCGCGAACGACTCGGCCCGCTGCCACATGTCCTCGCTCGCGCGGGCACGACGGCGCCGCTGCATGAGGTACTCCCGGCCCGACGCGGGCCGCCGCGGCGCCTCCGCCTCGGCCGGCTCGCCCTGCTGGGGCCCCGGCTCGGGTTCGGCGTACACCTTCACGCCCCACTCCACCCGGCCGTCGAGCCGGTCGAGGGCGCGCCGGAACTCCTCCTCGCGCTCCTCCAGCATCACGCGGACGCCGCTGTCGTCGCGGAACACGGTGCCGAGCCGCAGCGGCAGCGGGGTGGTGACGGTGGTGAGCGCGTCGATCACGCCCTGATGGGCGCGGGCCGTCGCGGTCAGCCAGTCGAGGTCCTCCAGGTGCTGCCGGAGCGGCTCCTCGGCGAAGTCCCGTTCCGGCACGGTGCTGACGACGGCGACGAGGCCGTGGTGCGTGAGCAGGTTCGGGGGCGCCCCGGCGACGCCGCCGACCTGGGACTGGAGGGCGGCGCCGAAGGGCCGGCAGACGGCGTAGACGTAGCGCAGTCCGGTCGTCATCGGGCCCTCCTCTCCTCCGCCCGGCCGGGCTCGAGGCGCTCGGCCCGGTCGGGCTCCAGGGCTGCGAGGCGTTCACGCAACTCGGCGTTCTCCCGGGCGAGTTCGTCGCGCCGGGCGCGCGAGGACAGCGCCGGGTCGGTCTCCCACCAGTCGATGCCCATCTCCTTGGCCTTGTCCACTGACGCGACGATGAGCCGCAGCTTGATCGTCAGCAGTTCGATGTCCAGCAGGTTGATGCGGATGTCGCCCGCGATCACCACGCCCTTGTCGAGCACCCGTTCCAGGATGTCGGCGAGGTTGGCGCCGGAGTCACGGCCGTAAGGGTCGGGCAGTCGGCCGGCTGTCGTCATCGACGGCTCCCGTCCTCGGCGTACCGGTCTTCGTCGTCGGCCTCGTACGCGTCCTCGACGTCGTCGTCCTCGTCGTCCTCGTCTTCGTCGTCGTATGCGTCCTCGGGTTCCTCGTCCTCCTCGTACGCGTCCTCGGCGTCGTCCTCGTCCTCCTCGTCCTCCTCGTCGAGGGCGCCTCCGGGCTCGTCGGACTCCGCGGACTCCTCGTCCTCGTGCGCGTCCTCGGCCTCGTCCCGTTCCGAGGACTCCTCTTCCTCGGCCACCGCGTCCTCGTGGCTGCGTACGACCTCGCCGTCGCGGATCTCCCCGCGCCAGCCGTCCTCCGCCTCGCCCTTGATGGTGATGAAGCGGGCGAAGTTCTTCAGGTCGAGCCGGGTCCGGCGGCCCTGGGCGCGCCAGATGTTGCCGGTCTTCTCGAAGAACCCGGACGGGTAGTACTCGATCACCAGCATGACGCGGGTGAGGTTGTCGGTGAGCCGGTGGAAGGAGACCACGCCCTTGGTGGTGCCCTTGGCGCCCTCGGACGTCCAGGAGATCCGGTCGTCCGGCACCTGTTCGGTGGTCGTCGCCTTCCAACTGCGGTTGGACCACCAGACCTTGGCCTGCCAGTCGGAGTGCGTGTCGTCGTCGCGGCTCGCGCTCTTGACGCCCTTGGCGAAGGTGCTGAAGTCCTGGTACTGCGTCCACTGGTCGTAGGCGGTGCGCAGCGGCACGCCGACGTCGATGTGCTCGATGATCACCGTGGGCTTGTTGCCGCTGTTCTTCTTGCCCTTCTTGCCCCCACCGAGGCCCTTGAGCGCGCCCATCACGTTGTCCTTCGCGTGCGTGGCGCCGGCCTCCAGCACGGAGCGGATCGGGCCCTTGCCCTGGGTGACCTTGCGGCCGGTGTCCAGGGCGAGCTTGCCGAAACCGGGGCTCTTGCCGTCGGCGATGTCGTTGAGTTTGACGGTGGTCTCGCCGAGTTTGCGTCCGACGCCCGTCAGCAGCCGCTGCGCCTGGGCGGCGACGTAGTCCTGGAGTTCCGCCTTGAGCCGGTCCGCGGCCTCGCTGTGGGCCACGTCGCTCAGCGGGTTCTTGGCGGCGGCGCCGCGTGCTGTGGAGGACGCCGATCCGAGGGTGTCGGTCATCGTTCACCGCTTCCCTTCGACTGGCGGCCCCGGGCACCTTCGGAGGTGCGCCGCGTGCCGGCCGTCTTCTTGCCGGCGGGCTTGCCGCCCGCCGAGGTGCGCTTCGCCGCCGCCGTCCTGGCGGAGGCCTTCTTCGCGGGCGCCTTGGCCGCCTTCTTCTTCCGGGCCGGAGCCTCCTCGCGCCCCCCGGTCCCGGCGCTCTCGTGGCGTGCCTCGTCCTCGTCGTCCTCGTCGCGGGCGTCGGCCCGGTCCTCGTCCGCCTCGTCCCGGGGCCCGTCGGTGTCCTCGTCGTCGCCGCGGCCGGTGCCGGGCACCTCGGGGGTCACGCCGGCGAGCTGGTCGCGCACCTGGCTGGTGCGGCCGTGGAGGCGGTTCGCGAGCGAGTCGAGCTGCCGCTCGACCATGGCGCCGGAGGCCGCCTTGCCGACGCCGCTCAGGTCCTGCCTGAGCTGGTCGCCGATCTCCTTGAACTGCGGGTTCTCGCGCAGCTGGCGGGAGACGAGATCGCCCACGGCCTTCGGCGAGAGGTTCATCCTCTTGCCGGCCACGAGACTGCCGACGGCGACCGCCATCTTCGCCTTCTTGGTCCGTCCGAGGACGTATCCGGCCCCTATCGCGAGGCCCAGTGCCATTCGGTTCATCGTGCCGTCCCGCCTGTCTGCGTGCTCATGCGCTCAGCGATCTCCAACCGGTCGAGGAGTTCATCCTCGGCGCGGTCGAACTCCTCCTCGGTGATCTCCCCGGCCTCCAGCCGCTCCTCCAGACGGGACAGCTCGGCCCGTACCGTGGCGGGGTCGTAGTAGATCCGTTCGGCTTCGGTGAGCACCTGTCTGATGGCCCAGGCGCTGCCGCGCACCGGGGCGAACGGCAGCAGCAGCACCTCCTTGATCAGGCCCATGACGTCACCCCGCTCCGGTGCCGGTACCGCCTGCCGCGGCGCCCGCCGGTTCCGCGGGGCCGGGTTCGACGAAGCTGTACGGCGGCAGCGGGCCGTTCAACCGCACCTCCAGGTGGGTCATCTCCTCGCGGACCCGCTCCACGGCGGCGAGGAAGTCCTCGGCCGAGTCCCGCGCCACGAGGAACGACACGTTGGCGAGCCAGCCCGTGGACTCGGGGCCCACGCTGACCGCGTCCGCGACCGGTTCCAGGACGCGCTGCAGGGCGACGGCGTCCTCGGCCTCCTTGGCCTTGACGGCGGCCGCGACCGCTTCGCCGAGGCGCAACTTGTCGTCGTAACTGCCGCCGCCCGCTTGCCGGTTGGCCTCGGCGAGGGAGCGGATCTCCGCGTTCTCGGCCATCACGTGGTGCAGGACGGCCTCTTCGACGTGGTTGGCCTTGACGTTGTACTCGACGCGGCCGTCGAGGGCCCGCAGGCGTTCCAGGTAGTGCTCGACGCGCTCGGTGAGGACGCCGGTGACGGCCTCGTCGTCGGGGGCGACGCTGCCGAACCGCATGGGCAGCACGCAGCCGGCCGCGCCGGCCTCGCTCAGCACGTTCTGGTGGGCCAGCAGGTCCCGGCGCTTGGGGCGCAGCCCCTCGGGCGCGTCGCTCACCAGCGCGGACAGTTCACCCGCGGTGAGGATCCGCACCGGGCGGGGCGGGTCGCCGACGCCGCCCATGCCCTCGGGAAGCGCGGGGTGGGAACTCGCCGCGATGCCGTAGACGTACGTGCTCACTCCTGCTCCTCCTTCCTGCTGCGGGCGGACGAGGTCGCCTTGCGGGCACGCCGGGGCTCCTCGCTCCCGCCTTCGTCACGGGCCTGCTTGAAGGCGCCGGAGATGGTCTCGGCCGCGCCGGACAGGGCGCCCTTGGACTTGCCGCGCGCGCCGGACTCGGTGATCTCGCCGACCATGTCGGGCAGTCCCGGGCTCTTGCGGGGCCCGGCCTCCAGATCGAGCCGGTTGCACGCCTCGGCGAAGCGCAGATAGGTGTCCACGCTGGCCACGACGACGCGTACGTCGATCTTCAGGATCTCGATGCCCACCAGGGACACGCGCACGAATGCGTCGATGACGAGCCCCCTGTCCAGAACGAGCTCGAGCACGTCGTAGAGGCCGCTGCTTCCGCCTCCACCGCCGGACTGCGATGCCGGTACGACAGTCATGTCGACCGTTCCTCCCCTTCCGCTGTTGGGTGCGTGTGGTTCTTCCGCTGTTGGGTGCGTGTGTGCTTGCTGTCGGATGCGCGTGATCGGTACGTGCGTGCCTACTGGCCGCCGGGCCTTCGTGTGTCGGCCCTTCCGCGTTCGTAGCGGCGGACGCGCCGGTAGCCGGTGAGCGTGCCCTGCGGATCGAGTTCCACCTGGTAGCTCGCCATCAGGCTCATGGTGTCCGGGACCCGCTGGAGCTCGAGGACCTCGATCTCCAGGGCCCAGCCCTCCTCGGTCTGCTCGAAGGAGGAAACGGACTCGGCTTCCATTCCGGTGAGCTCCGCGAGCTGGTCGCGCGCCTGGCGCAGCACCTCGACGGGGCTCGGGCGGCGGTCCGCCCTGCGGCCGTCCGCCCGCTCGGACGAATGATCCGAAGTATCCGGTTTTTGCGGTTTCCGTGAATCCTGTGACTCTGATGTGTTTCTTGTGTTCGACATGGCCACCTCGCCCCTCGGGTGGCCTCATGTCCGTTGGCCAAACCTTCACGAGCACAAGGTGTTCAACCGCGCACCCTGTCGAGCCGGCGCCGCGCCGGTCCCAGGGCGCGGCGCCGGCGCATGATCGCCGACCAGGGGCGGGTGCGGGCCTGGTCGGCGGCGTCGGTGATCGTCCAGCGGCGGGCGTGCAGCTCCGGGTCGTCGAGCCGGTCCCAGGTGAGCGGGGTCGCCACGGGGGCGCCGGGCCCGGGCCGCACGGTGTACGGGGCGACGGCGGTCTGCGCGTAGGCGTTGCGCTGCACGTCGAGGTAGAGGCGGTCGCCGCGGTCCTTCTTGCGGGCGGCGGTGGTGAGCCGCTCGGGGTGGGCGGCGGCGAGGGTGTCGGCGACGTCGCGGGCGAACCGCCGTACCTCGTCGAAGGGGTGACGGCCGTTCAGCGGCACGACGACGTGCAGGCCGCGGGAGCCGGTGGTCATGAGGGCCGACGGCAGGTCCAGCGCGTCGAGCAGTTCACCGAGCAGCCCGGCCGCCTCCCGCACCGCGGCGAAGTCGTCGCCGGCCGGGTCGAGGTCGAAGACCATCAGGTCGGGCCGGTCCGGGTGGTCGACGCGGGACAGCCAGCGGTGCAGGGTGAGGGCGGCCTGGTCGGCGAGGTACAGCAGGGTGGCCGTGTCGTCGCACACCGTGTGGCACACGGTGCCGCCCTCCTTGGCGACCTCGGCGCGGGTGATCCACTCCGGGTAGTGCTCCGGGGTGTTCTTCTGCATGAACCGGGGGCCGTGCGGGCCGTCCGGGTACCGCTCCAGCATCAGGGGCCGGCCCCGCAGGTGCGGCAGCAGGTAGGGCGCGATCGTCCGGTAGTAGGCGACGAGGTCGGCCTTCGTCACGTCCCCGGCCGTGCCGTCGCCGGGGATCAGCACCTTGTCCGGCCGGTGGACCTCGACCGTGCGGCGGCCGGCCCGCACGCTCCGTCCGTCGCCGCCGGTCCTTCCCTCGTCCCCGGTCCGTCCGTCGTCGCCGGTCACGGCACCACGGCCTGCTCCACCAGCAGGCGGCCCGCGGCGGCGATGGAGTCGGCGTCGATGCCGGCGGCGTGCGCCTGCTCGTCCGGGGTGGCCGAGCCGGGCATGGTGCGCACGGCGAGCCGGACCAAGCGCGGCACGGGCCGCCCGTCGAGGAAGGCGTCCAGGACGGCGTCCCCGATGCCGCCCTCCGGGTGGTGGTCCTCCACCGTCAGCAGGCAGCCGGTCTCCTCCGCGGCACGCCGCAGGGTGAGGCGGTCGACGGGCTTGACCGAGTACAGATCGATCACCCGGACCGCGATGCCCTCCCGGTCGAGGGCGTCCGCGGCGGCCAGCGCCGCCGGCACGGTGACGCCGGCCGCGACGAGGGTCATCCGGTCCTGCCCGGAGGAGCGCAGCACCTTGCTGCCGCCGACCGGGAACGTCTCGTCGGGGCCGTAGATCACCGGGCTCTCACCGCGCGAGGTGCGCAGGTAGCGGACGCCCTCCAGGCCGGCCATCTCGGCGACGAGCCGCGCGGTCTGGTTGGCGTCGCACGGGTAGAGCACGGTCGAGCCGTGCACGGCGCGCATCATCGCCAGGTCCTCCAGACCCATCTGACTGGGCCCGTCCTGGCCGATGGCGACGCCCGCGTGCGAGCCGACGAGGTTGATGCCGGAACCGCTGATCGACGCCATGCGCACGAAGTCGTACGCGCGCGTGAGGAACGCCGCGAAGGTGGCGGCGTACGGCACCCAGCCGCGGGTCGCCATGCCGACGGCCGCGGCGACCATCTGCTGCTCGGCGATGTAGCACTCGAAGTAGCGCTCGGGATGCTCCTTGGCGAACGTCTCCGCGCGCGTGGAGTCGCCGACCTCGCCGTCGAGGGCGACGACGTCGCCGCGCGCGGTGCCGAGCGCGGCGAGCGCCTGCCCGTACGCGTCGCGCGTGGCGACGCCCTGCTCGGCGCCCTTCTCCCAGCGGGGCAGTTCGAGGTCGCCGGTGCTCACGGAGTGCAGCATCCTGGTGGCCGGCGGCTCCTGCACCCGGAGGCGGACATCGCGGGGGCCGCCGAGTTCGGCGATGGCCTCGTCGGCGTTCTTCAGCGGCTTGCCGTGCAGGCCCTCGCGGTCCTCCACGTCGGCGACGCCCTTGCCCTTCAGAGTGCGGGCGATGATCGCCGTGGGCTGGCCCTTGGTGGAGGCGGCCTCGCCGTAGGCCCGGTCGATGGCGTCGACGTCGTGCCCGTCGATCTCGACGGTGTGCCAGCCGAACGCCTGGAAGCGGCGGGCGTACGCGTCGAGGTCGTGGCCGTGCCGGGTGGGGCCGCGCTGGCCGAGCCGGTTGACGTCGACGATCGCGGTGAGGTTGTCGAGGTGCTCGTGTCCGGCGTGCTCGGCGGCCTCCCACACGGAGCCCTCGGCGAGTTCGCTGTCGCCGCACAGCACCCACACCCGGTACTCCGCGCGGTCGAGCCGCTTGCCGGACAGGGCGATGCCGACGCCCACCGGCAGCCCCTGGCCGAGCGATCCGGTGGCCGTCTCCACCCACGGCAGCCGCTGCGGCGTGGGATGCCCTTCCAGCCGGCTGCCGAGCGTGCGGTACGTGAGGAGTTCGGCGTCGTCGATGGCGCCGGCCGCCTTGTACGCGGCGTACAGCAGGGGCGAGGCGTGTCCCTTGGACAGCACGAAGCGGTCGTTGCCGGGGTGGGCGGGGCGGTCGAAGTCGTAGCGCAGATGGTTCGCGAGGAGTACGGCCATCAGGTCCGCGGCGGACATCGACGACGTCGGATGCCCGGACCCCGCGGTGGCCGAGGCCCGGATGCCGTCCACGCGCAACTGCTGGCCCAGCTCGACGAGTTCACCGGTGTTCATGAGTCTCCTTCTGCGGGGTCTGCGGGCTCTGCCGGGGCTGAGGGCTCTGCGGGGCTGCGGGGCTTCGCGGGCTCTGCGCGGGTGTCGCGGCCGTGGGAACCGCCGGGCCTGTCGGGCGGATCGGTCGGATCAGGCGGATCGGTGCGCTTGACGGGACCGGGGGCGACGCCGGGCCCCGGTGGCGGCTGGTTCGCGGGCGGCTCGGAAAGGGGCTGATTCCTGGCGGGCTCGCCACCGGGTTGGCCCTTGGCGGGCTCGCCGCCGGGCTGACTCTTGGCAGGCTCACCGCCGGGCTGATTCCTGGCGGGCTCGCCGGGCTGCGGCTTCGCGGGCTCGCCACCGGACGGACCCTTGGCGGGCTTGTCCTGCGAACGCCCCTCCCCCGCCCGGGGCTTGGCTTCCGATCCACCCTGCCGCGCCCTCGACGCGGACGTCGAACCACCGCCCGTCACCCCCGACTCGGCCTTCGCACCACCGTCCCCCGCCCTGGACTCGGACTCGGCCCCGCCCCCGGACCCCCGCCGCTCCGGTCCGCCCGGCACCCGGGCCAGTTCCGGGGACGCCGTGTCCAGCGGTACCGACCAGGAGCGGACGAGGCCCAACTGGACGGCCTGGCGGGGCAGTACCGCGTCCAGGATCCAGTCGGCGGCCACCCGGACCCGATTGCCGGGCATCGCCGCGAGGTGGTAGCCGCGTGTCACCGCGCCCGCCGCCGGCCCAGCGAGGGCCACGCCGAACGGGTTGGCGGCGGCCTTGACGCCGCCCAGGTCGACCACGAAGCCCAGGTCGCGGTGGCGGTAGGCGTGCCGTTCGCCGAGGCCGAGCGACGCGGCGACGTTCTGCGCGCACACCTTCCCCTGCCGCCAGGCGTGCTGCGCGGTCATCGGCGTGTACTGGCCGGGCTTCTCCAGGTCGGGCACCGCGGCGGCGTCCCCGCACGCGAACAGCTCGGGCCGGCCCGGCACTTGGAGGTGCGGGTCGACCACGAGCCGGCCGCGCTCCATGGGCAGCCCGAGCGACTCGGCGAGCGGATCGGGCCGTACGCCGACGCACCACACCAGGGTGCGGGTGTCCACGAACTCGCCGTCGGTCAGCAGCACCCCGTCGTGCGTGGCCTCCTTCACGGAGGTGCCCATGCGCACGTCGACGCCGCGCTGCCGCAGCACCCGGTCGGCCGTGCGGGAGAGCTTCTCGTCCAGTTCGGGCAGCACGCGCTCCGCGATGTCCAGCAGCATCCAGCGGGGCCGCATGCCCTGCCGCAGCGGGTGCTTGCGCACCTGCGCGTCGGTGAACAGCTGCCCGTGCGCGGCGACCTCGGTGCCGGTGTATCCGGCGCCGACCACCACGAAGGTGCAGCGGGCGGCGCAGGCCGCGGGGTCGGAGGCGGACGCGGCCAGTTCGACCTGGCGGGTCACGTGGTCGCGCAGGTACAGCGCCTCGGGCAGCCCGCGGAAGCCGTGCGCGTGCTCGGCGACGCCGGGGACGGGCAACAGTTTGTTGACGCTGCCGGCGGCGAGCACGAGCCGGTCGAAGGGCAGGGTGCCGCTCTCCCCCTCGGGCCCGGTGTAGTGCACGGTGTGCCCGTCGAGGTCGACGCGGTCGGCCTCGCCGAGGACCAGCCGGACGTGCGGCAGGGTGCCGGACAGGGACACGGTGACTCGGCGCGGTTCCAGGATCCCGGCGGCGACCTGGGGCAGCAGGGGCAGGTACAGGAAGTAGTCGGTCGGGTTCAGCAGGGTGATGTCGGCGCGGTTCCGGGTCAGCCGGGACAGGGTGCGGGCCGTCCGGTACCCGGCGAAACCGGCACCGACGATCACGATGCGGGGTCGACTCACGGTTCGCCTCCGGGGCTGTCGCGTACCTCGGGAGCCTTCCGCGTCCCCCCGGCGGGGTCGGCCAAACGTCGCGGCCCCCGCGACCGGCCGGTTGCCCGTGGCGCCCCCGGGTACTCGGTGGCCCGACCCCCACCCCCCGCCGGGCCGTGGTCCGGGCGGGGGGAGCCCGTCGTCGCGGAGGCGCACCCCCATGCCCGAATACGGCTACTTCCTCTCGTGCGAGCAGTACGGTCCCGCCGAGCTGATCGAGCAGGCGCGGATGGCCGAGCAGGCCGGTTTCCAGGCGCTGTGGATCTCGGACCACTACCACCCGTGGAGCGACGAGCAGGGCCAGAGCCCGTTCGTGTGGTCGGTGATCGGCGCGCTGTCGGAGGCCGTGTCGCTGCCGGTCGAGACGGCCGTGACCTGCCCCACCGTGCGGATCCACCCGGCGGTCGTCGCACAGGCCGCCGCGACGAGCGCGGTGATGACGAACGGCCGGTTCCGGCTGGGCGTCGGCACGGGCGAGGCCCTCAACGAACACATCCTCGGCGACGCCTGGCCGCCCGCGCACGTGCGCCTGGAGATGCTGGAGGAGGCGATCCAGGTGATGCGCCGGCTGTTCTCGGGCGACGAGGTGAACCACCACGGCACGCACTACACGGTGGAGAACGCCCGCCTCTACACCGTGCCGGACGAGCCCGTCCCCATCGACATCTCCGGTTTCGGCCCCGCGGCGACCAAGCTGGCGGCCCGCGTCGGCGACGGCTACATCACGATGACGCCGGACGCGACGATGGTGGAGCAGTACCGCAAGGGCGGGGGCGGCGGGAAGCCCGTCAGCGGCGGCACCAAGGTCTGCTACGACACGGACCGCGACGCGGCGGTGCGCACCGTGCACCGCCTGTGGGCGAACGAGCAACTGCCGGGCGAGCTGG
This sequence comes from Streptomyces sp. NPDC037054, assembly GCF_055606745.1. Classification (NCBI taxonomy): domain Bacteria; kingdom Bacillati; phylum Actinomycetota; class Actinomycetes; order Kitasatosporales; family Streptomycetaceae; genus Streptomyces; species Streptomyces sp. NPDC037054. The sequence continues at coordinate 68,843 of NZ_JBVJSJ010000007.1, forward strand.
GCCAGGTGCTGCCGTCGCCGAAACACTTCGAGCAGGCGCAGTCCCTCGTCACCGAGGACATGGTGCGCGAGAGCCGGGTGTGCGGCGACGACGTGGACGAGCACGTGGCGGAGCTGCGGCGGTTCGCCGAGGCGGGATTCGACCGGATCTACGTCAACCAGATCGGCCCCGACCTGCGGGGCTTCTTCGACTTCTACCGCACGAAGGTCCTGCCGCAGCTCCAGCAGAGTTCCTGAGCACGGGGCGCCGTCGGGCGCCGGCCGGGGGCCGAGGGCCGAGGGCCGGGGGCCGGGGGCCGGGGGCCGGGGGCCGGGGGCCGGGGGCCGGGGGCCGGGGAGGTTGGCGGGGATCGTGTGAAACGATCACCTCGCCCGGCCGGCCCCAACTAGGCTCGTCCGCATGGACATTCTGGGAGCCACGCTGCGCGTTTGCGTCGACGACCTGGAGACCGCGGTCCCCTTCTACGAACGCCTCGCGGGCGGCACGGCGCTCCGCTTCGAGCGCGGCGGCGTACAAGTGGCGGCGGTCGGCTGCTTTCTGCTCATGAGCGGGCCCGAGGCGGAACTGGAGGTGCTGCGCAAGGTGGCGGCGACCATCGCCGTCACGGACGTCGACGAGGCGCGCCAGGTGCTCAGCGACCTGGGCGCCCACATCGTCGCGGGTCCGATGGCGACGCCCGCGGGCCGCAACCTGATCGCGATGCATCCGGACGGCGCGGTGTACGAGTACGTGGACCGCCGCCAGTAGACCGGCCCCCGGGACTGCCCGCATGCCGCTCCCCTCACGGGGACGGGTCGGGCCGCATCCGGAAGTCGAGGCGGGCGGGCAGCGGTTCGCCGCCGCCGACGGCCGCCCACAGCCGGTCGATGTCCCGCGAACCCTCCCGCAGATCCGCCACCTCCAGGCCCGCGTCGAACACGGCGCGGGCCTCCTCGCGCCGCCCCTCGGCGAGCAGCAGCGCCGCCTCCAGGAGCCGGAACCGGCCGCGGGCGCGCGTCGACCGGTCGAGCCGCCGCCACACGGCCCGCGCGTCGGCGGTACGCCCCACGGCGAGCAGTGCCTCGACGGCCTCGCGGCCCAGCGCGGCCGTGGCCGCCACCCACCGCTCGTGGACGTCGCCGCCCACCTCGCCGCGCTGCCGGCACAGGTCGTCGAAGGCCTCGGCGTACCGGTCGGCGGCCCGCTCGGGATGCCCGCCCTCCTGGTCGGCGACGGCGAGGCAGCGCAGCATCGGCCACACCGTGGGCGCCTCGCGCAGTCCGCGTTCCCAGCTGCGCTCGGCCTGGGCCCGGTCCCCGGCGTGCCATTGGGCGACGCCGAGGTGGTACTCGGTGTGCGGGGCGGCGGGCGCGGTCTCCAGCATGTCCCGCCAGTGCGGGGCGACGAGCGTCGGACCGGGCGGCTCCGCGCCGTCGGGCTCGGGCACCGACCCGGCGCGCAGCAGGTGCAGCCAGGGTTCCTGGGCGGCGCCGAGCGTGCTCTCCGGGAACGGCGTGCCCGGCAGCTTCCAGTCGGCGCGCAGCACTTCGAGGGCGCCCCAGCCGGAGCCGACGGCGAGCTGCTCGACGGGTTCGGTGTCGGCGTGCGGCAGCCAGGCGGCGTACGCGGCGTCGACGTCGGCGCGCGGCAGCGCCGCCTCCAGCCGGGCCTCGGCCCCGGCCAGCACGGTGTGCCACTCCCCCGCGGGCGGCGCGTCGAGGGGCCCGTAGGACTCCAGCCAGGACACCTCGCTCTCCGCGTCCAGCGGTACGTGCTCCAGCTGGGTGCGGGCGAGTCCGGCCTGGATCTCGCAGTAGCCGCCGGTGCCCGGCTCGGTGAGCCAGTCCTGCCAGCGCCGTCCGCCGGGACCGGTGCCCCACACGAACAGCTTCCGGCCGCGCAGCACGTCCGTCGACGTCTGCACCAGTCCGTGCCCGTCCTCGCCGAGGGCGGCGATCCAGCGGCGCCGGCCGTCCGGCACGTCGTAGAAGTAGTCCGCGGCGTAGGTGCTGTTGGCGGGATACGTGCGGTCGGCGCCGTCGGACACCGGGACCGGCACCTGCCGCAGCCGGCGTTCGTAGCCGAAGTGCCAGGCGGTGTCGGCGGGGGCGAGCACGCGGCGGTCCTCGGGCACGGCGATGTTGGACCACCAGTACAGGGGCGCGGGCCGCTCGTGGGGGTTGCGGATCCGGACGCCGACGTGGAGGAAGTCGGAGCCGTCGGGCAGCCACAGGTCGACCTGGAAGGGCAGGTCGCGCAGCCGTTCCCACTCCCACAGGCGCAGCATGTCGGTGCCGTCGGGCGCGGTGACGCGGGCGGCGTGCAGGGGCGCGCAGGACAGGGCGGTGTGGCCGGTGGCGCCGATGTTCCATTCGACGCCGCCGGAGTACCAGGCGCCGTTGAGGGCGAAGTCGGCGGGCTGGAACACCGGATTGCGGTACAGGAGTTCGCGGCCGGCGGGCTTGTGGAAGAGGGAGGCGATCCGGCCGCCGAGGCCGGGCAGGACGGTGGCTCTGAGCCGGTCGTTCTCGATGACGAGGGCGTCGATGCCGCGCGGTGCGCGGACGCGGTCGTAGCCGTCGCGGACGTGCTCGGGCAGCAGGCTGCGCAGGGGCTCGTGGCCGACCTGGCGGGCCATGTCGCGCGGCATGCCCTCCTTGTCGCGGTCGTCGATGCGGTGCGTCTCGTCCAGGGGCCGCAGGGGTGGCAGCGGGTTGTCGGGGCCCAGCGGCGCGGCGGGCAGCGTCAGTACCTCGCGTCGGATCGTCGTCACGATCACCATGGAAGCCGCTCGACGGTGAGCTGACCAGGGGCCCTACGAGCCGAGTTCGCCCGCCGCCGCGGTGCGGGGCGGCCGCTCCGGCTCAGGTGCCGGACACCATCTCGGCGGTGATCGCCCAGCGTTCGTGGTCGCGCCAGGCTCCGGCGATGAACAGCATCTTCGGCGAGAAGCCCTCCAGCCGGAAACCGCAGGCGGCGGCCAGCCCGACGGACGCGGCGTTGGCGGGCTGGACGTTGATCTCCAGCCGGTGCAGCCGCATCGGGCCGAACGCGTACCGCACCACAAGGTTCAGCCCCTCCTTCATCAGTCCCCGCCCGGCCGCGTGCGCGAACGCCCCGTAGCCTAGGGCCCCGCTGAGGAAGGCGCCCTGCACGATGTTGTTGATCGTGACGAACCCGGCGATGTCGCCGCTGTCGCGCTCGCACACCAGGAACCCGGCCTTGGTGGGGTCCTCGATCAGCCGTCCCGCGTAGGCGGCGTAGGCGTCGGCGCTGTCCGGCGGGAACAGCCACGGCTGGTGCAGGTCCTTGCTCTCCCGGACGCGCGCGGTGAACTCGGCGCCGTCAGCGTAGGTGAAGTGGCGGATGCCGACCCGTGGCCCGGTGGCGAGGTGGCGGGAAGCGTCGTGCGGCATCCAGCCACCCTACGACGCCGCCTCCCCGGCGCTCACGGGGCCGCGTCGGTCACCGGCAGCCGCAGCACTCCGGTGTCGTCGTCCGGGGCGCTCACCACGGTCACCGGCTTGATGCCGCGGTTGCCTCCGTAGGCGCCGTCGCTCGCCGCGATCACGAACCGCAGCCGGTGGCCCCGCTCGTAGCGGTGCACGATCCCGGGCAGGGTCACGGTGAAGGCCCGCGTCACGTCGGGCACCCGCACCGGCGCGACCAGCCGGTGCACGAGGGTGCGCGTGCCGTCGGGCGCCTCGTCGTACAGCTTGGCGAACAGCACCAGCCGGTCGGCGTGATCGCCCGAGTCCTGCGTCCGCGCCGCCGCCGGGGAGACCACCTTCAGGCGTGCCGTGGGGGCGCCCACGACGTCGAGGGGTGACTCCAGCGGTGCGCTCGTCCACGCCAGGTGGCTGCCCGGGGTGTCGTACGGCGCGGGGTCGGGCAGCCCGACGACCCGGGCGAGTGAATTCTCCGAATGGCTGGTCGGCACCGGGGCGTTGGCGTAGGTGCGGCTGCCGCGCGTCACCTCGGCGCGGCTGCCGACGAGTCCGCCGTCGCCCGACAGGTACAGCGCGTGGTCCGGGTCGGGCAGGCGGGCCGCGGTGGCGTAGGCCTCGGCGGGGTCGGTGATCCAGTCGCGCCGGTAGGCGAACGCGGGTCCGGTGTCGACGTCGTGTCCCCGCAGGTGGCGGTCGAACCAGGCGAGGACGCGGCGGCCGACGTAGCTGGTCTCCAGGTTGCCCTCGGTGATGTTCAGTTCTCCGGTGGCCGGGTCGGTGAGGCCGCCGCTGTGGCCCCAGGACTGCCAGATCATCTTGGCGGGCGTGCCCTGCGCCCGGAGCGTCCGGTACGTCGCCGTCGCCTCGTTGAGATTGAACAGGGTGTCCGCCTGCCCCTGCACGAGCAGCGTGGGCGCCTTCACGCGGCTCAGGTACGACACCGGGGACACGCTGCGCGCGTAGGCGAGCATGTCCTTCGCCTCGTCGGCCGGGAAGCGGCCCGAGTTGAGGGTGCGGATCGTCTCGCAGGCCTCGGTGACGAAGTGCAGGCAGGCGACGGAGTTGACGCGCGACGGGTCGAGGGCGGGCTCCAGCAGCGGCTGCCCCTCGCCGATGAGGTAGAAGCCGTTGGTCCACTGCCATTTGAAGGCACCCGGCACGTCCTCGCCGCCCACGGCGTTGTTCGGCACGAGCGAGTACGCCAGGTCGTGCCAGGTGATCATGGGGACGAGGGCGTCGACGCGGCGGTCCACGGCGGCGGTCGCGAGCTGGACGGCGCCGCCGTAGGAGCCGCCGATCATGCCGACGCGCGGGTCGCCGGCCCGGTCCAGGGCGACGAAGTCCGCCCTGGTGCCGTCGTCGGCGGTGCGCCCGCCGCCGAGGAAGTCGACCAGCTGGGAGGCGGCCTCGCCGTCGATCGCCGGGTCGTCCAGGGAGATGAGGCAGCCGCTGCGGCCGAAGCCGAGCCCGGAGTACACCAGGGAGACGTAACCGCGCTGCGCGAACGCCTTGCCGATGGCGTCCGTCGAACCGTCGGACTTGCTGCCGCCGAAGCCGTTCGTGGCGAGCACGGCGGGCGCCGGGCTGTCCCGGTCCACTCCGGCGGGCCGGTAGAGGTCGGCGTCGATCGCACAGGTGCGGTCGCCGGCCCGGACGGTGAACTCCAGCGCGGTGACGGTGTACCGGTCGTCCGCCGCCGCGGGCGTGGCCCGGACGAGGGGCGCGGTCAGCGCGGCGCCGAGGGCGAGCGCGAGGACCGCACGGGATCTGGGCACACGACGGGACACGGAGACCTCCACACTGAGGCGCGCTGGGACTGCCCTGCATACCGGCCGGTGAGCACGGGCCGCAGTCATGCTGTGACACGTGTCAGACGGCGTCAATCACCGTCACGGGGGTTTCTTGACGGAGATTCAGTGGAGGTGTGCCCCGACCGCCGGGGCCGCACGCGCCCGGCGGGGAAGGCGTCAGCGCAGGGCCGGTTCGTCCAGCGTCAAGGTCCCCGCGTCCGCGTCGAGTTCGGCCGCCACCCCGAAGGGCACGGTCAGCGCGCCGTCGCAGTGCCCGAACCCGAACTCCTCCACCACCGGCACCCCGAGTCCGCCGAGCCGGTCGGCGAGCAGCGCGCGCACCTCGTCGTACGGGTCGCAGTCCACCCAGGACCCGAGCAGCACCCCGCGCAGCCCGTCGAGCCACCCCGCCCGCAGGAGCTGGGTGAGGTAGCGGTCCAGCCGGTACGTCTCCTCGCCGATGTCCTCCAGGCAGAGCAGCCCGCCGCGCGCCGCCGGCCGGGCGCGCGGGGTGCCCAGGTCGGCGGCGAGCAGGGACAGGCAGCCGCCGAGCGTGACGCCGCGCGCCCGGCCGGGAACCAGGGCGCCGCCGCCGGACGCCGTGAGGGTGCGGACCGTCTCCGGGGCGAAGAGCGTGGCTCTCAGGTGCTCCTGCGCCCCGGCGTTCTTCACGAAGTCCAGGCCCGCCGCCATCGGCCCGTGCAGGGTGACGATGCCGAGGCGGGTCGCGAACGCCTCGTGCAGCGCGGTGATGTCGCTGAAGCCCACGAACACCTTCGGCCCGGCCGCCCGCATCGCCTCCCAGTCGAGCAGGTCGGCCATGCGCTGCGCCCCGTATCCGCCGCGTGCGCACAGCACGGCGTCCACGGACGGCTCGCACCAGGCGGCCTGGAGGTCGGCGGCGCGGCCGGCGTCCGTGCCCGCCAGGTAGTCGAACGTGCCGTGCCGGTCCAGCACGTGGGGCGCCACGACGGGCTCGAGGTCCCAGCCGCGCAGCACGTCGAGACCGGCCTGGAGCCGCTCCTCGGGCACGGGCCCGCTGGGCGCGACGACGGCGACGCGGGCGCCGGGAGCCAGCCGGGGCGGTCGCACGAGCGGCTTCACCGGGACAGCTCCAGGGTCGGGATGCCGCTCGCCTTCAGCCCGAACACCTGGGCGTACAGGGAGAGTTCGGCCTCCAGGGCGCGGACCAGGGTGTCCGCGCGCCGGAAGCCGTGCCCCTCCCCCTCGAAGGTGAGGTAAGCGTGCGGCACGCCCCGGCCCCGCATGCGGGCGAGGAACCGCTCGCACTGGGCGGGCGGGCAGATCACGTCGTCCAGGCCCTGGAGCATCAGGAAGGGCGCGGTGACGCCGTCGGCGTGCGCGGCGGGCGACCGCTGCTCGTACCGCTCGGGCACCTCGGCGAACGGGCCGACCAGGGTCTCCAGGTACTGCGACTCGAAGTCGTGGGTCCCTCCCGTGCTCCAGCCGGTGAGGTCGAGGACGGGGTAGATGATCGTGCCGCAGGCGTAGACGTCGGTGGTGGCGAGGGACGCGGCCGTGGTCCAGCCGCCGGCGCTGCCGCCCCGGATCGCGAGCCGGGCGGGGTCGGCGGTGCCCTCCTCGGCGAGGGCGCGGGCGACGGCGGCGCAGTCCTCGACGTCGACGACGCCCCACTGTTCGCGCAGCCGGTTGCGGTACTCCCGGCCGTGCCCGGTGGAGCCGCCGTAGTTGACCTCGACGACGCCGATGCCCCGCGAGGTGAAGTAGGTGATCTCCAGGTCGAGCACGAGCGGTACACGGCTGGTGGGCCCGCCGTGCGCCCAGACGACGTACGGCGGCAGTTCGCCGTCGGGCGCGGCGCAGCCGGGGTTGTGCGGCGGGTACACGTGGGCGTGGATGTCCCGGCCGCCCGGCCCGGTGAAGGTGCGGGTCCGCGGGTCGGGGTGGTACGCCGGGTCCACCGGGTCGTGGTGCGCGGCGCCGATGACGCGGGCGCGGCCGGTGCGGGTGTCGAGCTCGACCACCTCGAACCCGGTCCGGGCGCTCGCGGCGACCGCGACGACGCGTTCGGCGTCGGCCGCGAGGGTGGAGGCGAACTCGGTCCAGGGCCCCGCCGCGTCGCACAGCTCGCCCGTCTCGGGGTCGAGTACGCCGAGCGCGGTGGTGTCCCTGCCGTGCACGACGGCGATCAGCCCGCCCTCCAGCGGCGCGAACCAGCGCAGGCCGAGTTTCCACAGCGGCCCGCCGAACTCCTCGTCGCGCGGGCACAGCGGCTGCCCGTCGCGGTAGAGGTTCCACCAGCCGGTGCGGTCGCTCGCGTACAGCAGGGAGCCGTCGGCCGCCCAGTCGGCCTGGGCGACGGACTCCTCGGGGCCTCCGGCGACGGTGCGGGCCGCGCCGAACGTGCCGTCGGGCGCGATGTCGGCTACGAGCAGTTCGGTGCCGTCCCACGGCATGCGCGGATGGTCCCAGGCCAGCCAGGCCGCGCGCCGCCCGTCCGGGGAGATCCGCGGTCCGCTGACGAACCGGTGGGCGTCGTCGGTGAGTTCGCGCACGGCGCCCCGGTCGTCGGCCGCCGAGCCGTCCAGCGGCACAGCGGCCAGGACCCGGCGCACGTCGGTGGGCGCCTCGCCGGTGAACTCCTCCAGCACGCACCACACTTCGCCGAGTTCCGGGCGGATCAGCGGCTCCGCCCAGCGCAGTCCGCCGCCCACCGGGGACACCGGCGTCAGCGGACGCGGCGCGCCGCCCGGCTCGTGGCGGTACAGCCGCTGGTCGGCGAAGTTCGCGAACACCACCAGTGGGCCGTCGGGTCCGGCCTGTGCGGCCCAGGGGTGGCCGCCGTACTCGATGACGCGGCTGCGCACGTTCCACGGCGCGGGCAGCAGCGACTCCTCCGTGCCGTCGGCCGTTCTGCGCACCAGGGTGCGCCGGCCGCCCTCGGCCGGTCGTGGCGCGGTCCACCACACCTCGTCGCCGACGAATCCCACGTACTCCGGCCGGCCGTCGTGCGCGGCGGCGAGCGCCGCGTCGACGGGCGAGGGCCACGCACCGTACGGCAGGGTCTGCACGTTCTCCCCCAACTCCGGTTCCTCCCGGGCTTCTCTAGGCCGACCGCAGGAAGCGGTCGAGGACACGGACGCCGAAGTGCAGGGCCTCCACCGGGACGCGCTCGTCGACGCCGTGGAAGAGAGCCTGGTAGTCGAAGCCCTCGGGCAGCTTCAGCGGGGTGAAGCCGTAGCCGGTGATGCCGAGCCGCGAGAACTGCTTGGCGTCGGTGCCGCCGGACATGCAGAACGGCACCACGTGCCCCTCCGGCGCGAACTCCTCGATGGCGGCGCGCATCCCGGCGAACGTCGGCGAGTCGACGGGCGCCTGGAGGGCCACCTCCCGGTGGTGGAACTCCCAGTCGACGTCGGGCCCGGTGAGCCGGTCGAGCGTGGCCCGGAACTCGTCCTCGCCGCCGGGCAGGAAGCGCCCGTCCACGTGGGCGACGGCTTCGCCCGGGATCACGTTGACCTTGTAGCCCGCGTTGAGCATGGTCGGGTTGGCGCTGTTGCGGACCGTGGCCTCGACGAGCTTCGCTGCGGGGCCGAGCTTGCCGAGGAGCGCGTCGACATCGTCGAGGTCCGCCTCGATGCCGTACAGCGCGGCCAGTTCGGTGAGGGCGGCCCGTACGGTCGGGGTGAGGCGGGTGGGCCACTCGTGGTCGCCGATGCGGGCGATCGCCGCCGCGAGCCGCGAGACCGCGTTCTCCGCGTTGACCTTGGAGCCGTGTCCGGCGCGGCCGCGCGCGGTCAGCTTCAGCCAGCCCGTGCCGCGCTCGCCCGCCGCGACCGGATAGATCTGGCGGCCCTCGCCGTCGTGGAACGTGTACGCCCCCGACTCGCTGACGCCCTCCGTGCAGCCCTCGAACAGGCCGGCGTGCCGGTCGGCGAGGTATCCGGAGCCGTCGGCGGCGCTGTCCTCCTCGTCGGCGGTGAACGCGATCACGACGTCCCGGCGGGGCCGCACGCCCTGGCGGGCCCAGGCGCGTACGACGGCGAGGATCATCGCGTCCATGTTCTTCATGTCGACGGCCCCGCGCCCCCACACGACCCCGTCGCGGATCTCGCCGGAGAACGGGTGGACGCTCCAGTCGTCGGCCTGGGCCGGCACCACGTCCAGGTGACCGTGCAGCAGCAGGGCGTCGGCGGCCGGGTCGGTGCCCTCGACGCGCGCGACGACGTTGGTCCGGCCGGGGGTGCGCTCCAGCAGCACGGGCTCCAGGCCGGCCTCGGCGAGGCGGGCGGCCGCGTACTCGGCGGCGGGGCGCTCGCGGCAGTCGCCGCCGCCCCGGTTGGTGGTGTCGATGCGGATGAGCTCGGACGTGAACGTCACGACCTCGTCCAGTGCCTGCGGGTCAGCCATACTGCTCCTCCACCGCGGCCGAGACGATCGTCGTGACCGCCTTGAACGTGCGGATGCCCTCGTACATGGTGTCGTTGGTGTAGGCGACCTTCCGCTCCCCGATCCGGGCGACGCCCGGCACGACCGTGGCGGCCATCGCCAGATGTTCCGCGTCGAACTCCAACGCGATGGTGAACGGCCCGCCGCGGACCGGTTCGTGACGCACCGCCAGGGACGCCGCCTCCTTCGCCGCGGCGCGGATGTCCGAGGCGGTTCTGGACGGGGTGCGGCACACGGCCGCGTACCGCGAGACGTGGTCCTTGACGGCGACCTTCAGCGCCTCGGGCGCGTACCCGAGCGCGTCCTCGCAGGCCACGTCGTCGCCGGTGACGAGGACGACCGGGACGCCGTACTCGGCGACCACGTGCGCGTTGAGCAGGCCCTCGCTCGCCCGGACGTCGTTCAGCCACACGCCCGTGATCGAGTTCGCCAGGTAGGTGTGGGCGAGGACGCCCTCCATGCCGGCGCCCGCGTGGTAGCCGACGAAGGCGATGCCGTCCACGTCGCCGTGCTGCACGCCTTCCACCATGGACAGGGACTTGTGCCGTCCGGTGAGCATCTCGGCGCGCTCGTCGAGCTGCTCCAGCAGGAGATTGCGCATGGTCCAGTGCGCCTCGTTGATCAGCACCTCGTCGGCGCCGCCGTCCAGGAAGCCCAGCACGGCGGCGTTGACGTCCGAGGTGAACATCGAACGGCACCGCTCCCACTGCGGCGTGCCCGGCAGCACGTCGGCGGGCCAGGTCACGCCGGTGGCGCCCTCCATGTCGGCGCTGATGAGGATCTTCATGCCGCCTCACGCTACGCGGTCGCGGCGAATCCCTGCCAGGCCTGTGGAAAACTCTCACCGGCCCAGACCAATGGCGGTCCGGCCGAGGGCCCTCACGGGACGGTGTGGGCAGGTCAGCGGGCCGGACCGGGCCGCGAAAGGCCGCCGGCCCCGTGTCCCCGGCCCTCAGTCCTCGTGTCCGAGTTGCAGGTCTCGTTCGGTGCGTCCGCCGCCGGCGACCTGGAGGACGGTCGCCACCGGCGGGTAGCCCGCCGCGATGACGGTGTACTCGCCGGACGACAGGTCGACGAACCGGAACGTGCCGTCCTGGCCCGTGGTGAGGGTGTCGACGACGTTGCCCGCCGCGTCGAGCAGCGTCACGCGCGCGTCCTCGACGGGCCGCCCGGCGCTCGCGCGGACGGTGCCGCGCAGGACGGCCCCGCCGGCGAGTTCGACGTCCTGGCGGGTCTCCCGGGCGGCCTGCACGCTGACGGGCAGCGCGGCAGGACGGAAGGCGGGCGCGCTCGCCGCGAGGGTGTACTCGCCGGCCACCAGCTCGGTGATGACGTAGCCGCCCTCGCGTCCGCTGCGGGTGCTCGCGACGACCTCGCCGTGCACGTTGGTGAGCGTGACCGCCGCGTCCCGCACGGGCGTGCCGTCGGCGGTGACCACGCTGCCCGCGAGGCGTCCGGCGCCGCCGAGGACGACGTCGAGTTCGACGGGCCGCTCGCCGACGGTCACGGAGACGGCCTGCGGCTGGTGGCCGCCCGCCGCGGCGATCAGGACGTACGCCCCGGAGCCGGGCGTGGCCAGCGCGTACCGGCCGTCGTCCCCGCTGGCGCCTCGTCCGATCTGCTGCCCGGAGACGTCGATGAGGGTGAGCGCCGCGCGCGGTACGGCGGTGCCGTCGGGGTGCTGCACGGTGCCGCACACGGGGATGCCGCCGGTGTGGGGTGAACGGGCGCCCGGGACCGTGGTGTTGTTCGGCCGGGCGGTCGTCGGGTCGGGGGCGGTGTGGGACGCTGCGGTGTTCAACAGGGGGGTCTCCTTGAGGAAGAAGGCGATGAGCAGGCCCAGGACGAGCACCGGCACGAGGTAGAGGAAGATCCGGGGCATGGCGTCGGCGTAGGCCCGGATGTAGCCGTCACGCAGCGCCGGGGGCAGCGCGTGGACCACCTGGGGGGTGAGGGACTCGGGGTCGGGCAGCGCGCCGCCCGCGCGCGCGGGGACGTGGTCGCGCAGCGCGTCGGCGAGCCGGTCGGCGAAGAGGGTGCCGAAGACGGCGGCGCCCACGCTCCCGCCGATCTGCCGGAAGTAGTTGTTGGCGCTGGTGGCGGTGCCGAGGTCCGAGGGGCGTACGGAGTTCTGGACGGCGAGGATCAGGACGGGCATCACCATGCCGATGCCGGCGCCGAGGACGAACATCCAGACGCTGTAGTGCAGCCGGGGCGTGTCCGACTCCAGGCGGGACAGCAGCCACATGCCGGCGACGGACAGGGCGCCGCCGAGGACCGGGAAGGCGCGGTACTTGCCGGTGTGGCTGATGAGCTGGCCGGAGACGATGGAGGCGCCGACGATGCCGCCCATCATGGGCAGCATCAGCAGCCCGGACTCGGTGGCGGACGCCCCGTCGACCATCTGCAGGTACGTCGGCAGATAGCTGGCCGCGCCGAACAGGGCAACGCCGACGACGAGTCCGACCAGTCCGGTGACGTTGAAGACGGAGTTCCTGAACAGCCGCAGCGGGATGAGCGGTTCGGGGGCGAAGCGCTCGGCGACGAGGAACAGGGCGGTGGCGGCGACGGCGCCCGCGCCGAGGCCGAGGACGACCTCCGAGTCCCACGCGTACTCGGTGCCGCCCCAACTGGTGAGCAGGACCAGGCAGGTGGAGGCGGCGGCCAGCAGGAGCGCGCCGAGGACGTCGAAGCGGGGTGTGGCGGTGGGTTTCGGCAGCTTCAGGACGACGGCGACGACAGCCATGGTGAGCAGGCCGAAGGGGACGTTGATGTAGAAGCACCAGCGCCAGGAGAGGTGGTCGGTGAAGTAGCCGCCGAGCAGCGGTCCCGCGACGGACGCGAGGCCGAACGCGGCGCCGATCAGTCCCATGTACCGGCCGCGCTGCCGGGGCGGGACGATGTCCGCGATGATCGCCTGCACGCCGATCATGAGGCCGCCCGCGCCGACGCCCTGCACCGCGCGGAAGGCGATCAGCTGGTCCATGGTCCGGGCGCGGCCGGCGAGCGCGGAGCCGACGACGAAGACGACGATGGCGAACTGGAAGACGCCCTTGCGGCCGAGGAGGTCGCCGAGCTTGCCGTAGATCGGCAGGCCGACGGTGGCCGTGAGCAGGTAGGCGGTGATCGCCCAGGACATCTTGTCCAGGCCGTGCAGCTCGCCGACGATCTTCGGGAGCGCGGTGGCGACGATCATCTGCTCCAGGGCGGCCAGGAGCAGCGCCAGCATGAGCGCGAAGAACACCAACCGGACGCGGCGGGGGTCGAGTTCGGCCGGGGGCGGCGGTGGCGGCGCGGGCCTTTCGGGCGGCGCGGCCGCCTGTTCGTCCTGCACCAGAGTGATCCCGCCCACGTACCGCTCCCCTCGTCGCACTGCCGCACATTTCCCGCGCAAAGCGACAACTGCGAGCAGATACGGCGAGTTACGGCACAAGGCCGGTCGGTCCGGAGATCACCCGAACCGGTGAAGGCGCCAACACCCCGGGGATGTCGGCGCCTTGAGAGACCGGTCGCGCGCTACTTCTCGACCTCGGCGGCGAGCTTGGCGAGGAGAGCGTCGTAGATACGGCCGAGACCCTTCGGCGCGAAGGTCTTCTCGAAGAAGCCGCCGATACCTCCGGCGCCCGTCCAGGTCGTGGTCACGACGACGCGGGACCTGCCCTCGCCGGCCGGGGTGACCCGCCAGGTGGTGACCATGGAGGAGTTGCGGTCCTTCTCGACGAGCTCGCCGTCGGTGGGCTCGGTGACGTCCAGCAGGCAGTCGCGGACGCGCTTGCTGGTGGCCTGGAGCTTCCAGTGGACGACGGTGCCCTCGCCGTCGCCGCCCTCGCGGACCTCGTACTCGCTGAAGTGCTCGGGCAGCAGCTTCTCGCGCGCGCCGCTGTAGTCGGCGAGCGTGTCGAACACCGTCTCCGCGTCCGCCGCGACGATCCGCTCCGTAGTGGCCTCGACCTGCGCCATCGACTTCCTCCAGCACCTGGGTTCTCGGGGTGGGGACCAGCCAACCACCCCGCTGCCCGCGGGCCCAAATCGGGGGCACCGGCGACGGCCGGAAGTGATCGGAAAACACCTTCGCACGATCAAGGGAACATGTGTTCTATTCTGTGCCCAGTGCTACCGAGGAGGCGTCATGCGCTGGGAGAACCTCACTGTCGAGTCCGGCCCCACCGAGCACGGCCGGGCCGACGCCGCGCTGTTCGGCGCGGACGCGGTGACCACCCGCACCTTCGACACGCCTGAATTCGCCGGGATCACCTTCCACGAGGTGCGGGCCCGTTCGATCGTCAACCGGGTGCCGGGGGCCTCCCGGATGCCGTTCGAGTGGACGGTGAACCCCTACCGGGGATGCACGCACGCGTGCGTGTACTGCTTCGCCCGCAAGACGCACAGCTATCTGGACCTCGACACGGGCATCGGCTTCGACACGCAGATCGTGGTCAAGGTGAACGCGCCGGAGGTGCTGCGCCGCCAGCTGTCCTCGCGGCGCTGGCAGGGCGAGCACATCGCGATGGGCACGAACGTCGACTGCTACCAGCGCGCCGAGGGCCGCTACCGGCTGATGCCGGGCATCATCGGCGCGCTGCGCGACCACGCGAACCCCTTCTCGATCCTCACCAAGGGGACGCTGATCCTGCGCGACCTGGACCTGCTGACGCAGGCGGCGGAGGTGACGGACGTCGGCATCTCGGTGTCGGTGGGCTTCACGGACCCGGAGCTGTGGCGCACGGTGGAGCCGGGCACGCCCGCGCCGGAGCGCCGCCTGGACGTCGTACGCACCCTGGGCGAGCACGGCATCGGCTGCGGTGTGCTGATGGCGCCGGTGATCCCGTTCCTGAGCGACGGTCCCGCCCAACTGCGGGCGACGGTGCGGGCGATCGCGGAGGCGGGCGCCACGTCGGTGACGCCGCTCGCGCTGCATCTGCGGCCCGGCGCCCGCGAGTGGTTCATGGCCTGGCTGGGACAGCACCACCCGCATCTGGTGCGCCGCTACGAGCGGCTGTACGCGGACGGCGCCTACGCCCCGAAGTGGTACCAGCGCCGGATCACGCGTCAGGTGCACGACCTGGCGCAGGAGTACGGCATCGGGCCCACGCGCGCGGGGATGCCGCGCCGCATCCGGGAGCCGGAGCCCGCGCCCGGGCCGACGCCCGAGGAGACCGGACCGGCCGTGACCGAACCGACTCAACTCACGCTCATTTAGGAGCATCCGAGCGCATCCCTCGACCCGATCGGGTCAAGTCTTGGCAGAACGCGTTCTGCGGGGGTCGCTTTCCGGGACGATGCGGCGAGGGCCGTGAACCTCGCGGTCCGACACCCCTCCGTCCTGGGAGGCCCCCACATGAGAAGAAGCGCAGCCGTTCTGAGCGGCGCCGCCGTGCTCGTGGCCTCGGCCGCGACGGCCGTCCCGGCCGAGGCGAACGCCCCGCTCGCCGCGCGGTCCGCGCCCGCCGCGAAGCTCACGAAGCTCACCTGGAAGGACTGCGGAACCAAGGACTACCCGACGCTCCAGTGCGCGTCGCTGAAGGTGCCGCTCGACCACGCGGACCCGCGCGGGCGGCAGATCACCCTGGCGCTGTCCCGGGTGCCGCACACGTCGAAGACGTACCAGGGCCCGCTGCTGGTCAACCCCGGCGGCCCCGGCGGCAGCGGTCTGACACTGGCCGGATTCGTCGCCTCCGCGCTGCCCGACAAGGTCGCCGCCCAGTACGACGTCATCGGCTTCGACCCGCGCGGGGTGGGCGCGAGCCGGCCCGCGCTCGACTGCCGCCCCGGCCACTTCGACCCGGTCCGCCCGGACTCCGTGCCGCGCACGCGCGCGCTGGAGAAGGCGAACGTCACGCGCGCGAAGGCGTTCGCGGCGGCCTGCGGCAAGAAGTACGGCGACCTGCTGCCGCACATCGACACGGTCAGCACGGTGCGCGACATGGACGCGATCCGGGCCGCCCTCGGCGCCGAGAGGATCAACTACTTCGGCTACTCCTACGGCACCTACCTCGGCGCGGTCTACGGCAGGCTGTTCCCGGAGCGGGTGCGGCGGCTGGTGCTGGACTCGGTCGTGGACCCGAGGGGCGTGTGGTACGAGGACAACCTCACCCAGGACTACGCCTTCAACGACCGGCACCGCGCGTTCATGGCGTGGGTCGCCCGGCACGACGGCACGTACCGGCTGGGCAAGGACCCGGGCGCGATCGAGTCCAAGTGGTACGCGATGCGGGCCGCGCTGGCGAAGGAGCCGGCCGAGGGCAGGGTCGGGGCCGCCGAACTGGAGGACACGTACCTTCCGGGCGGCTACTACAACGGCTACTGGCCCTATCTCGCCGAGGCGTTCGCGGCGTACGTGAACGACGGGAACACCGACCCGCTGGTCGAGGCCTACGAGAACTTCGGCGCGGTGGACGCCTCCGGCGACAACGGCTACAGCGTCTACGCGGCGGTGGAGTGCCGTGACGCGCCCTGGCCGCGGGACTGGGGGCAGTGGCGCGAGGACAACTGGGCGGTGCACGAGAAGGCGCCGTTCATGGCCTGGAACAACGCCTGGTACAACGCGCCGTGCGCGTTCTGGCCGACGAGTTCCCTGCGCCCGGTGGACGTCACCAACCACCAACTGCCGCCCGCCCTGCTGTTCCAGGCGACGAACGACGCGGCGACCCCGTACGAGGGCGGTGTGACGATGAGCCGCAGCCTCGCCGGATCGAGCCTCGTGGTCGAGGAGGGCGGCGGCAACCACGGCATCACGCTGAGCGGGAACGACTGCCTGGACGAGCACCTCGCGGCCTACCTGACCGACGGGACGGTGCCGCGCGGCGACGGCGAGGCGGACGCGGTGTGCCGCGCCCTGCCCGACCCGAAGCCGCTGACGTCGAAGGCGGCGTCGGACTCGGCACGCGGCTCGGCCCTGCACGGCCTCCTGGGCTTCCGCGGCTGAGCCCGGCCCGCGGCGAGGGCCTCCGCCGGGGCGGGGATTGTCAGTCCCGTACGCAATCATGTCCGCATGAGCAGCGAGCTGACGAGAATCCCCGCCCCCGAAGGCGTCGCCCCCGCCGCGCAGTACACGCACGTGGTCATGGGCACCGGCCGCTTCGTGGCGATCTCGGGCCAGCTCCCCCTGGACGCCCGGGGCGAGCCGGTCGGCGAGTCGGACCCGTCGGCCCAGGCCCACCAGGTCTTCGCCAACCTGTCCCACTGCCTGACCGCGGCGGGCGCGACCTTCGACGACGTCGTCAAACTCACCTATTTCGTCACGGACATGTCCCACATGCCGGCCGTCCGCGAGGCCCGCGCCGCCCACATCCCCGACTCCCGCCTCCCCGCTGCCTCGGCCGTCCAGGTCACCGCCCTGGCCCACCCGTCCTGCCTCCTGGAGATCGAGGCCTACGCGGTCGTGCCCGAGTGACGGCGCCGACGATCCGCGAGATGACCCACGCCGACTGCGACCGGGTGGCCGAAATCCGGGTCCGCGGCTGGCAGTCGGCGTACCGGGGGCTGGTGCCCCAGCCGTACCTGGACGCGCTCGACGTGACGGCGGACGCCGCGCACCGCCGGGCCCTCCTGGCACGGGGCGACGCGGGCGTGGTGAACCTCGTCGCGGAACTCGACGGCGAGATCACCGGCTGGGCCGCGCACGGCCCGTACCGGAACGGGGACGCATTGACCCCGGACGGCGAGCTCTACGCGCTCTACGTACGGCCGGACCTGCTCGGGCAGGGGCTGGGGCGGGCCCTGCTCGCCGAGGCGGTTCGCCGCTGCGCCGGGCGCGGTCGCGTGTTCCTCTGGGTGCTGCGGGACAACTCCCGGGCCCGGCGGTTCTACGAGCGCGCCGGCTTCCGCGCCGACGGGGCCGAGGAAGCCTTCGAGGCGGCCGGGGCCGCGGTCGCCGAGGTGCGGTACGTGAAGGAGCTCTCCGGCCGACCAGGCGATGCCCTCAGCGCTGGCGTGGGATTCGGGTCAGGGAATGGGCCGCCGCTCGGGCCAGGTGGGGGTGGGCCAGGGACTCGGTGAGGACTCGTCTGGCGCGCGGGTCGGCCAGGGTGCCGAGGCCCTCGACGCAGGCCAGGGCGACGCGGTGGTACGGGTCGTGGGGGTGCAGACGGCGTTCCAGGGTGGTGATCAGGGCCGGGACGGATTCGGGGGCGCGCAGTTCGACCAGGAGGCGGACGGGGTGCAGGGCGTAGGCGACGCGCAGTTCGTTGGTGGCGAGCGCGGCGGCGGCGCGGGCCGTGCGCGGGTCGCCGAGGCGGGCGAGGGCGTGCGCGGCGGCGGCGCAGCGGGGCGGGTCGCGGTGGTTGAGGAGCAGGATCAGGGCCTCGAAGGCGCGGCGGTCTCCCGCGAGTCCGAGCCGGAAGGCGGCCAGTTCGCGGGCCCACAGGGGTTCGCCGGGCCGGGTGAGCACCGCGGCCAGTTCGTCGGTGTCCTCGGTCGCGGCCAGCTGCCGGAAGGCCTCCGACGCCCCGGCCTCGGTCCGTAAGCGCTCCGTGAGTGATCGCAACTCTTCGTCCATGGCACGAGGGTAGGACGGCCGTCGGCGGCTCGGGACGTACATCACAAACCCGGGGACTGGCGCGCTCGTTACCCGCAAGTTAAGCTCAGACGAGCGAGTTACCCTCTCGCAGCATTCCTCACCACGGTTTGGTGACGCAGCCGTTGGTGAGAGCAGTCGGTTCGGTACTGACGTACCTGTACGACTCGGCCACGGGACAGGGCCGGTCGGACCGCCGTTCGCCGGGCACGCGTGTCGCCCGGGCGACGGCACCGGGCGTGTGCGCCTGCAGCCCGGCAACACCCGCACTCCTCCACGCCACCCGGTGCGCCCTTCCCGGCGCACCCGGTCGCGCTCCCAGTCGTCACCCTCATTCCTGGAGTCCGCGATGGCCACTCCCCTGTCCGACACCCCTCTGTCCCCGCTCCGGACCATCGCCGTCGTCGGCCTCGGCACCATGGGCACCGGCATCGCCGAGGTCCTCGCCAAGGCCGGCCGGACGGTCCTCGGCATCGACATCAGCGAGGCCCAGGCCGCCAAGTGCGCCGCCGCCCTGGAGGCCTCCACCGCCCGCGCCGTGCAGCGCGGGCGGCTCACCGAGCAGGACCGCGCGGACCTCCTCGCCCGGGTCCGCACCTCCACCGACCTGCGCGCGGCGGCCGACGCCGACCTGGTCATCGAGGTGGCGCCGGAGTCGTACGAGGTCAAGCAGCAGATCTTCCGGGAGCTGGACGGGATCGTGCGGCCCACGACGATCCTCGCGACCGGCACCAACGCCCTGTCGGTCACGCGCCTGGCCGCCGACTCCTCCCGCCCCGAGCGGGTGCTCGGCATGCACTTCTTCAACCCGGCGCCCGCGATGAAGCTGGTCGAGGTCGTCTCGTCCGTGCTGACCGCGCCCGCCGCCGTCACCGCCGTCACCAACCTCGCCCTGGACCTCGGCAAGGAGCCCGTCGCGGTCGGCGACCGGCCCGGATTCGTCGCCGACGGGCTGCTGTTCGGCTACCTCAACCAGGCCGCCGCGATGTACGAGGCGAACTACGCCTCCCGCGAGGACATCGACGCGGCGATGCGGCTGGGCTGCGGACTGCCGATGGGCCCCCTCGCCCTGCTCGACCTGATCGGCATCGACACCGCCCGCACGGTCCTGGAGGCCATGTACGCCGAGTCCCGCGACCGGCTGCACGCCCCGGCGCCGATCCTGAAGCAGCTCAGCGCGGCGGGCCTGACGGGCCGCAAGGCGGGCCGCGGCTTCTACACGTACGAGGCACCCGACAGCGCGACCGTCGTGCCGGACGCGCTGACCCCGCGCGAGGGCGGCACCGAGGCCGTCGGCCGGCCGGTCCGCTCGGTCGGCGTCGCGGGCTCCGGCACGATGGCCTCCGGCATCGCCGAGGTGTTCGCCAAGGCCGGCTACGAGGTCGTCCTCGCCGCCCGCAGCGAGGAGAAGGCGCAGACGGCCAAGGCCCGCATCGGCAAGTCGCTGGCCCGCTCCGTCGACAAGGGCCGGATGACCGCCGAGACCGCCGCGCAGACCCTGGAGCGGATCCGGCCGACGGGCAGCTACGACGACTTCGCCGACGTCGACCTGGCCGTCGAGGCGGTCGCGGAGGACCTGGCGGTCAAGCAGCAGTTGTTCGCCGCGCTGGACAAGGTCTGCAAGCCGGGCGCCGTCCTCGCGACGACGACCTCGTCCCTGCCGGTCGTCGCCTGCGCCCGCGCCACCTCGCGTCCGCAGGACGTGATCGGCATGCACTTCTTCAACCCGGCGCCCGCGATGAAGCTGGTCGAGGTGGTCCGCACGGTGCTGACCGCCGACGACGTCCACGCCACGGTCCGCGAGGTGTGCGTCAGGATCAAGAAGCACGCCGTGGACTGCGGCGACCGCGCCGGGTTCATCGTCAACGCGCTGCTCTTCCCGTACCTGAACAACGCGATCAAGATGGTGCAGGAGCACTACGCGTCGCTGGACGACATCGACGCGGCCATGAAGCTCGGCGGCGGCTACCCGATGGGGCCCTTCGAGCTGCTGGACGTCGTCGGTCTGGACGTCTCCCTCGCCATCGAGAAGGTCCTGCACCGCGAGTTCCGCGACCCGGGCCTCGCCCCGGCGCCGCTGCTGGAGCACCTGGTGGCCGCGGGCTGCCTCGGCCGCAAGACGGGCCGCGGCTTCCGCGAGTATGCCCGCCGCTGAAGGACGGCCCGGCGACTGGTTCCGGCCAGGTGAGGACTGGGGCGGACTGCTCGACCCCGCCGTGCTTCCCCCGTCCCCGAGGGGCGGGGGGAACCCCGTGCACGCGCATGGAGCTGCGCACATGCAGTACGTTCGGGGCATGTCCCAGCCCGCCAAGTCCTCACGTACACCAGCTACGCCCGACGCGCCGGAAAGCGCCGCCGGCAGTCGCGCCGCCGCCCAACGGCTCAAGATGCGCCGGGAACTGGCGGCCGCGGCGATGGAGCTGTTCGCGACCAAGGGGTACGAGGCGACCACCGTCGACGAGATCGCGGCCCAGGCCGGGGTCGCGCGCCGCACGTTCTTCCGCCACTTCCGCTCCAAGGAAGAGGCCATCTTCCCCGACCACGACGACACCCTGGTGCGCGCGGAGGCGGTGCTCAACGCGGCGCCCGCGCACGAGCACCCGCTCGACACCGTGTGCCGCGGCATCAAGGAAGTCATGAAGATGTACGCGGCCCGGCCGGAGATCTCGGTCGCCCGCTACAAGCTGACGCGCGAGGTGCCCACCCTGCGCGAGGCGGAGATCGCGTCGGTGGCCCGCTACGAGCGCCTCTTCACCCGCTACCTCCTCGGCCACTTCGACGAGCACGCGCACGACGACGACGCCAACGACGACCCGCTGCTCGCCGAGGTCGCCGCGTCCGCGGTCGTCACCGCCCACAACCACGTCCTGCGGCGCTGGCTGCGGGCGGGCGGCCAGGGCGACGTGGAGGCGCAGCTCGACCACGCCTTCGCGATCGTCCGCAAGACGTTCGGCACGGGCATCGGGGCGGGCCGCAGCGGCGCGCCCCGCCAGACGCCGGCCACGGCCTCCGTGCACGGCGAGGTGCTGGTGACGGTCGCGCGGACCGACGCGCCGCTGGACGAGGTCATGCGGACCATCGAGGAGGCCCTCAAGACCCGCTGAGCCCGCCCAGCCCGCTGTGACGACGGCCACCCGTACGGGTGGCCGTTTTGGCGTATCCGGGTGGCGTTTGCCCCTCTCCGGTGAGGCAATTCGATCGATCATCGCTCATTTGTTACGTAAAGATTTCATCTGAGAGCAGGTTCTGGCACTCAGTGCCTTGTCAGCTGACACGCGGTGTCATACGTTGAGGGGGTCCGGGCACCTGTCCCAGCGGGCCCACCGCCCGCGCGTGCTCCGGACGCCTGCGTCACAGGCACCCTCCCGCGCCACAAAGCGCTGCCGCACAGCACCACCGGCCGAACCGACGGCACACCCGCGAAAACCCTCAGCAGCACCGACGCAACCCTCAGCGCCCCTCCCTCAGGGCGCTCACCGCCGGAGGCAACACCGTGACCGTGAAGGACATCCTGGACGCGATCCAGTCGCCCGACTCGACGCCGGCCGACTTCGCCGCCCTGCCGCTCCCCGAGTCGTACCGCGCGATCACCGTGCACAAGGACGAGACCGAGATGTTCGCGGGCATGCCGACCCGCGAGAAGGACCCGCGCAAGTCGATCCACCTCGACGACGTGCCGGTGCCCGAACTGGGCCCGGGCGAGGCCCTGGTGGCCGTGATGGCCTCCTCGGTCAACTACAACTCGGTGTGGACCTCGATCTTCGAGCCGCTGTCGACCTTCGGCTTCCTGGAGCGCTACGGCCGCACCAACGAGCTGGCCAAGCGCCACGACCTGCCGTACCACATCATCGGCTCCGACCTCGCGGGCGTCGTCCTGCGCACCGGCCCCGGCGTCAACGCCTGGCAGCCGGGCGACGAGGTCGTCGCGCACTGCCTGTCCGTCGAGCTGGAGTCCTCGGACGGCCACAACGACACGATGCTCGACCCGGAGCAGCGCATCTGGGGCTTCGAGACCAACTTCGGCGGCCTCGCCGAGATCGCGCTCGTCAAGTCCAACCAGCTGATGCCGAAGCCGAAGCACCTCAGCTGGGAGGAGGCCGCCGCCCCCGGCCTGGTCAACTCCACCGCCTACCGGCAGCTGGTCTCGCGCAACGGCGCCGGCATGAAGCAGGGCGACAACGTCCTGATCTGGGGCGCGAGCGGCGGCCTCGGCTCCTACGCCACGCAGTTCGCGCTGGCCGGCGGCGCCAACCCGATCTGCGTCGTCTCCAGTGAGCAGAAGGCGGACATCTGCCGCTCGATGGGCGCCGAGGCGATCATCGACCGCAACGCCGAGGGCTACAAGTTCTGGAAGGACGAGAACACCCAGGACCCGAAGGAGTGGAAGCGCTTCGGCAAGCGCATCCGCGAGCTCACCGGCGGCGAGGACATCGACATCGTCTTCGAGCACCCCGGACGCGAGACCTTCGGCGCGAGCGTCTTCGTCACCCGCAAGGGCGGCACCATCACCACCTGCGCCTCGACCTCGGGCTACATGCACGAGTACGACAACCGCTACCTGTGGATGTCCCTGAAGCGCATCATCGGCTCGCACTTCGCCAACTACCGCGAGGCCTGGGAGGCCAACCGGCTCATCGCGAAGGGCAAGATCCACCCGACGCTGTCCAAGGTGTACTCCCTTGAGGACACCGGGCAGGCCGCCTACGACGTGCACCGCAACCTCCACCAGGGCAAGGTCGGCGTGCTGTGCCTGGCCCCCGAGGAGGGCCTCGGCGTCCGCGACGAGGAGACGCGCGCCAAGCACATCGACGCCATCAACCGCTTCCGGAACATCTGAGGGCCGGAGATGACAGAGCGTCAGAAGGACCGTCCGTGGCTCATGCGGACGTACGCGGGGCACTCGACCGCGGAGGCGTCCAACGAGCTGTACCGGCGCAACCTCGCCAAGGGCCAGACCGGCCTGTCGGTCGCGTTCGACCTGCCGACGCAGACCGGCTACGACTCCGACCACGTCCTCGCCCGCGGCGAGGTCGGCCGGGTCGGCGTGCCGGTCGCCCATCTCGGTGACATGCGGCGGCTGTTCCAGGACATCCCCCTGGAGCAGATGAACACCTCGATGACGATCAACGCCACGGCCATGTGGCTCCTGGCGCTCTACCAGGTCGTCGCCGAGGAGCAGGGCGCGGACATCACCAAGCTCCAGGGGACGACGCAGAACGACATCGTGAAGGAGTACCTGTCGCGGGGGACGCACGTCTTCCCGCCGGGCCCCTCCCTCCGTCTGACGACGGACATGATCGCGTACACGGTCTCCCACCTGCCGAAGTGGAACCCGATCAACATCTGCAGCTACCACCTGCAGGAGGCGGGCGCCACGCCGGTGCAGGAGATCGCGTACGCGATGTCCACCGCGATCGCCGTGCTGGACGCCGTGCGCGACGGCGGCCAGGTGCCGCAGGAGCGCATGGGCGACGTCGTCGGCCGCATCTCGTTCTTCGTGAACGCGGGCGTCCGCTTCGTCGAGGAGATGTGCAAGATGCGCGCCTTCGGCCGCATCTGGGACAAGGTCACCCGCGAGCGGTACGGCATCGAGAACCCCAAGCACCGCCGCTTCCGCTACGGCGTCCAGGTCAACTCCCTCGGTCTGACCGAGGCGCAGCCGGAGAACAACGTCCAGCGCATCGTGCTGGAGATGCTGGCCGTGACCCTGTCGAAGGACGCACGCGCGCGTGCCGTGCAGCTGCCGGCCTGGAACGAGGCCCTCGGCCTGCCGCGCCCCTGGGACCAGCAGTGGTCGCTGCGCATCCAGCAGGTCCTGGCGTACGAGAGCGACCTGCTGGAGTACGACGACATCTTCGAGGGCTCGAAGGTGATCGAGGCGAAGGTCTCGGAGCTGGTCGAGGAGTCGCTCGCCGAGATCGAGCGGATCCAGGAGATGGGCGGCGCGATGGCCGCCGTCGAGTCGGGCTACCTCAAGTCGCAACTGGTGGCCTCGCACGCCGAGCGCCGGGCCCGCATCGAGTCCGGCGAGGAGAAGATCGTCGGCGTCAACGCCTTCGAGGGCACCGAGCCGAACCCGCTGACCGCCGACCTGGACACCGCGATCCAGACGGTGGATCCGGCGGTCGAGGCCCGCGTCATCGCCTCGCTCCAGCAGTGGCGCGACACCCGCTACCAGCCGCCGTTCAACCACCCGCGCCCGTGCAAGGCGCTGGAGCGCCTGAAGGAGGCCGCGCGCGGCACCGCCAACCTGATGGAGGCGACCCTGGAGTGCGCCCGCGCCGGTGTCACGACCGGCGAGTGGGCCGGCGCGCTGCGCGAGGTGTTCGGCGAGTTCCGCGCCCCGACGGGCGTGTCGTCGGCGCCGGTCGCGATCCCCGCCGAGGAGGGCTCCGCGCTCGCCGGGGTGCGCCGCAAGGTGGAACTGACGGCCAGGGACCTGGGCGTCGGCAAGCTGCGCTTCCTGGTGGGCAAGCCGGGCCTGGACGGGCACTCCAACGGCGCCGAGCAGATCGCCGTACGCGCGCGTGACGCCGGCTTCGAGGTGGTGTACCAGGGCATCCGGCTCACCCCGGAGCAGATCGTGGACGCGGCGCTCGCGGAGGACGTGCACGCGGTCGGCCTGTCGATCCTGTCCGGGTCGCACGCGCAGCTGGTGCCGGACGTGCTGGAGCGGCTGCGTGTGGCCGGTGCCACAGACATTCCGGTGATCGCAGGTGGCATCATCCCGAACGGCGACGCCGAACAGCTCAGGTCCGCAGGTGTGGCCGCGGTCTTCACCCCGAAGGACTTCGACATCACCGGAATCATCGGCCGCATCGTCGACGAGATCCGGAAAGCGAACAAGCTCGACCCCCTGGAGGTCCCCGCATGACCACGCCCGTCAACCGCCTTCGCCCGCGGCGTTCCTGCCTGGCCGTGCCGGGCTCGAACCCGCGCTTCCTGGAGAAGGCCCAGGGCCTCCCCGCCGACCAGGTCTTCCTCGACCTGGAGGACGCCTGCGCGCCGCTCGCCAAGCCCGAGGCGCGGCACACCATCGTCAAGTTCCTCAACGAGGGCGACTGGACGGGCAAGACGCGCGTGGTCCGCGTCAACGACTGGACGACGGAGTGGACGTACCGGGACGTCGTGACGGTCGTGGAGGGCGCCGGCCCGAACCTCGACTGCATCATGCTCCCGAAGGTCCAGGACGCGCAGCAGATCGTCGCGCTGGACCTGCTGCTGACGCAGATCGAGAAGACGATGGGCTTCGAGGTCGGCCGCATCGGCATTGAGGCGCAGATCGAGAACGCACAGGGCCTCAACAACGTCAATGAAATCGCTCAGGCCAGTCCACGTGTGGAGACGATCATCTTCGGCCCGGCCGACTTCATGGCGTCGATCAACATGAAGTCGCTCGTCGTGGGCGAGCAGCCGCCCGGTTACCCGGCGGACGCCTACCACTACATCCTGATGAAGATCCTGATGGCGGCCCGCGCCAACAACCTCCAGGCGATCGACGGCCCCTACCTCCAGATCCGCAACGTCGACGGCTACCGCGAGGTCGCGCAGCGCGCCGCGGCGCTCGGCTTCGACGGCAAGTGGGTGCTGCACCCGGGCCAGGTCGAGGCGTCCAACGAGATCTTCTCGCCGTCGCAGGAGGACTACGACCACGCCGAGCTGATCCTGGACGCGTACGAGTACTACACGTCCGAGGCGGGCGGCAAGAAGGGCTCCGCGATGCTCGGCGACGAGATGATCGACGAGGCCAGCCGCAAGATGGCGCTGGTCGTCGCGGGCAAGGGACGCGCCGCCGGCATGCGGCGCACCAGCACGTTCGAGATCCCGGAGGCGTGACGGCCATGCAGTTCGGACGCACCTACGAGGAGTTCGAGGTCGGGGCGGTCTACAAGCACTGGCCCGGGAAGACGGTCACGGAGTACGACGACCACCTCTTCTGTCTCCTCACCATGAACCACCACCCGCTCCACATGGACGTCAACTATGCGGAGAGGACGACGGACTTCGGCAAGAACGTCGTCGTCGGGAACTACATCTACTCGCTGCTGCTCGGCATGTCCGTGCCGGACGTCTCCGGCAAGGCGATCGCCAACCTGGAGATCGAGTCGCTCAAGCACGTGGCGCCGACGTTCCACGGCGACACGATCTACGGCGAGACGACGGTCCTCGACAAGTGGCCGTCGAAGTCGAAGAACGACCGCGGCATCGTGCACGTCGAGACCAGGGGCTACAAGCAGGACGGCACGCTCGTCTGCGTGTTCCGCCGCAAGGTGATGGTGCCGACCGAGACGTACATCAAGGAGCGCGGCGGCGAGCAGCCCGGCCGCCCGGAGCCGAAGCAGCAGGAGAAGTAGCCATGGCGCGACTCGCCCAGACCGCCGGTCTGACCGACGTCCAGCAGGAGATCCTGTCCACCGTCCGCGACTTCGTGGACAAGGAGATCATCCCGGTCGCGACCGAGCTGGAGCACCGCGACGAGTACCCGCAGCAGATCGTCGACGGGCTCAAGGAGCTCGGTCTGTTCGGTCTCATGATCCCCGAGGAGTACGGGGGTCTGGGCGAGTCGCTGCTCACCTACGCGCTGTGCGTGGAGGAGATCGCGCGCGGCTGGATGTCGGTGTCCGGCATCATCAACACCCACTTCATCGTGGCGTACATGCTCAAGCAGCACGGCACGCAGGAGCAGAAGGACCACTTCCTGCCGCGGATGGCGGCCGGTGACGTCCGGGGCGCGTTCTCCATGTCGGAGCCGGCGCTGGGCTCGGACGTGTCGGCCATCACGTCGAAGGCGGTGAAGGACGGCGACGAGTACGTCCTGAGCGGCCAGAAGATGTGGCTGACGAACGGCGGAACCTCGTCCCTGGTGGCCGTTCTGGTCCGAAGTGACGAAGGACACCCGGAGGGCACGGCCCCCCACAAGTCGATGACCACCTTCCTGGTGGAGAAGGAGCCCGGGTTCGGCGAGGTGCGCCCCGGCCTGACCATCCCGGGCAAGATCGACAAGATGGGCTACAAGGGGGTCGACACCACCGAGCTCATCATGGACGGCCTGCGCATTCCCGCGAACCGGGTGCTCGGCGGGGTCACCGGCCGCGGCTTCTACCAGATGATGGACGGCGTCGAGGTGGGCCGCGTCAACGTCGCGGCACGTGGTTGCGGCGTCGCGCAGCGTGCGTTCGAGCTGGGTGTGCGGTACGCCCAGCAGCGCCACACCTTCGGCAAGCCGATCGCCCAGCACCAGGCGATCCAGTTCAAGCTGGCCGAGATGGCTACCAAGGTGGAGGCCGCTCATGCGATGATGGTGAATGCCGCACGCAAAAAGGACTCGGGAGAACGAAACGACCTCGAGGCAGGGATGGCGAAGTACCTCGCCTCCGAATACTGCAAGGAGGTCGTGGAGGACGCCTTCCGCATCCACGGTGGATACGGCTTCTCCAAGGAGTACGAGATCGAGCGCCTCTACCGCGAGGCGCCGATGCTGCTCATCGGTGAAGGTACCGCCGAGATCCAGAAAATGATCATCGGCCGGCGGCTGCTCGAAGAGTATCGATTCCAGGGCTAGATGTCCGGATACGGGGTGTTTTCTTTGGGAAGAGGATCACACCCCGTCAGCACTCTTCAGCCGCCGACTCGGCTTCCTGGCTTACCCAGTTGCGGCCCGAAGCCGCTACGATCGCCGGAAAGCCGCCGTCCCCCGCAAGAAGCGCGGCATCATCCGCTACGAAGGTCATCCATGCCCCACAGCCAAACCTCTGCACCTCGCGACAGCCGTGTCGGCGTACGCCTCGCGCGCGGAGCATCGCCGTGGCTTCTTCCGACCGTCGCCACCGCAGCCGTCAGCCTGCTCCGCGCCCGCCGCTCGGGCACGGCCAAGGCCGTCGCCGTCCCCGCCACCGCGCTGGCGGCGGGGATGCTGTGGTTCTTCCGCGACCCCGAGCGCGAGATCACCCGGGGCCGGGTCATCTCGCCCGCCGACGGTGTGGTGCAGAGCATCATGCCGTGGAAGGACGGCCGCACGCGCGTCGCCATCTTCATGAGCCCGCTCAACGTCCACGTCAACCGTGCGCCGCTGGACGGCACGGTGACGTCGGTCGAGCACATCCCCGGCGGCTTCGTCCCCGCTTTCAACAAGGAGAGCGAGAACAACGAGCGCGTCGTCTGGCACTTCGACACCGAACTCGGTGACATCGAGATGATCCAGATCGCCGGCGCGGTGGCCCGCCGCATCGTGCCGTACGTCCCGCAGGGCACGAAGGTCGAGCAGGGCGAGCGGATCGGCCTGATCCGCTTCGGCTCCCGCGTCGACCTGTACCTCCCGGAGGGCGTGGAGGTGGCGGTCGAGGTCGGTCAGAAGACCGTGGCTGGGGTGACTCGCATTGACCGTGATTGATCCGGAGACACAGGCGGGCTGGGTGCCCGAGGCCGACGAGGCGGACGACGAGGAGGAGATGCCGCTCTCGCTGCGCCTGTCGATAGCGGACACCCTCACGCTCGGCAACGCCACGTGCGGCTTCATGGCGGTGTACTTCACCACCACCGGCATCCTCATCCCGCACCTCACGGGCAGCCAGGAGACCGGCATGGCCCGCCACAGCGCGGCCACCGCGGTCATCCTGATGCTGTGCGCCGCGGTCTTCGACCTGTTCGACGGCCTGGTGGCGCGCAAGCTGCGCTCCTCCCCCATGGGCGCGGAGCTGGACAACCTCTCGGACCTGATCAGCTTCGGCCTGGCCCCGGCGTACTTCGTCCTGGTCTACGGCATGGTCGCCGACGACGCGCACCAGCGGGTGGCGGCGGTCGGCGCGATCGTGGTGCTGCTGGCGGTGGTGCTGAGGCTCGCGAGATTCTCCTGCGTCACGGTGAAGGACGGCACGTTCCAGGGCATGCCGTCGCCGTTCGGCGCGCTGACGGTCGTCTCGATCGTCCTGCTCGAGCTGCCCTTCGTGGCGACGCTGCTGGCCATCCTCGGGACGGCGTGGCTGATGGTGAGCCGCGTGGAGTACCCGAAGCCGCGCGGGCGTCTCGCCGTGGCCATGCTGTCGTGGATCGTGCTCAGCATGGGTCTGCTGGCCGCGTGGGCGTTCGACGCGCCGAGCGGGCAGCTGCTGCTCCAGACGGGCTGCGCGCTGCAGCTGGTGATGGGCGCGGTGATTCCGCTGTTCGCGACGGCTCGCCGGGTGAACAACTTCCGCGACAACCGGCGCGAGGCGCGGGCGGCGCAGCTGCCGTAGCGGCGCGGGTGCCGTAGCGGCGCGGGTGCCGTAGCGGCGCGGGTGCCGTAGCGGCGCTTGAGCCGAAAAGGAGTTGGGCCCCGAACCCGGGATCGACGGGTTCGGGGCCCTTTCCGTGCCCGGCCGGCGTCAGCTCGTCAGCTGAGGAAGTCCCTCGCGATCTTCCGCGCCACCTGCTCCAGGATCGGTCCCGCGTTCGCGATGCACTTGGCGACGTCCGGCTCGACGTCCGTCAGCGCGTACGCCCGGCGGATCCCGGCCCGCCCCAGCGCCTCCGGCGGCAGCGCCAGGCGCCCGCACACCGCGACGACGTCCTTGCCCGCCGCGCGCGCCGCCGCGGCGACACCCGCGGGCGCCTTGCCGTGCAGGGTCTGCTCGTCGAGGGAGCCCTCACCGGTGATCACCAGCTCGGTGCCCTCCAGCGCGGGCGCAAAGCCCAGCACGTCGAGCATCACCTCGATGCCGGGCCGGAACCGGGCCCCGACCAGCATCGCGCCGTACCCGATGCCGCCGGCGGCGCCCGCGCCGGGCGACGCGGCGTACTCGGCGGCCTTCGGGCCGACCGTCTCCGCGAGGACCTCGGCGAAGTGCGCGAGGGCCGCGTCCAGGGCGGCCACGTCGTCCGCGGAGGCGCCCTTCTGCGGGCCGTACACGGCCGGGGCGCCCGTCGGGCCGGTCAGCGGGTTGTCGACGTCGCTGGCCAGCACGAACTCGACGTCCGCGAGGCGCGGGTCGAGGCCGGACAGGTCGGCCGACTCCAGTTCGGCGAGGCCGCCGCCACCGGGCGGGACGGGCTCGCCGCCCTTGGTGAGGAAGCGGGCGCCCAGCGCGGCCAGCATGCCGGCGCCGCCGTCGGTGGTGGCGCTGCCGCCGACGCCGAAGACGATGGTCCGCGCGCCCGCGTCGAGGGCGGCGCGCAGCAGCTCGCCGGAGCCGTACGTGGAGGCCGTGAGCGGCGCGAACACGCCGGCCGGCAGTCGCTGGAGGCCACTGGCCTCGGCCATCTCGACGACGGCCGTGTCGCCGCGCAGCGCGTAGGTCGCGGTGACCTCGTCGCCGAGGGGCCCGGCGACGCGCACCTCGCGCCGCTCGAACCCGGCCGCGACCGCCGCGGCCACCGTTCCGTCGCCGCCGTCGGCCACGGGCAGCGCCGCCACCTCCAGGTCGGGCAGGACGCCGCGCAGCCCGGCCGTGACCCGGTCGGCGACCTCCACGGCCGTCAGCGACCCCTTGAACTTGTCCGCGGCGATGAGCACCCGCCGGACCGGCCGGCCCCTCACGGTGTCAGTCCCTGCAGCGTCCGCCACTCGTCTTCCCCTTGCTCTCCGGGCCGCGTGCATCCGTGCGCACGTCACGGCCAGTCGCGCCGCTGCGACCTTAACCGAGGACGCCCCCGCCGTCATGCCCCTGCCCAGTCCCTGGACCAGGGCGGGAAGGCCCTGGCGGAGCCCGATGAGGGCCGTCGGCGGGGGCCGTGGTGCGGGCGGGCCGAATCGGGTAGACCGGAGGAATGACCCCAGTGGGCACCACGGGCACCGCGCCCGACCTCGCCGACCGCGTGCACGGGGGCTGGCTGGGCCGGATCGCGGGCAACATGCTCGGCAAGCCGGTCGAGCGGGGCGATCTGTGGACCCGGGACCGCATCGACCGCTATCTGCGAGCGGCGTCCGCCCTGCCGCTCACCGACTACCTGCCCGAGCCGCCGGGCGGCGACGGGGACGCCTGGGAGCTGCGCCCGGAGTGGCGGGCGTGCGTGCGCGGCCGGATCCACGGCAGCTGCCGGGACGACGACGTCGACTACGCGATCCTCGGCCTCGACCTGCTGGAGACCCGCGGCTTCGGCTTCAGCACCGAGCAGGTCGGCGAGCTGTGGCTGCTGCGGCTGCCCTACCTCCAGACGTTCACGGCGGAACGGGTGGCGTACCGGAACCTGGCGAACGGGCTGCGGCCGCCGCTGACGGCGACGTACGACAACCCGTACCAGGAGTGGATCGGCGCGCTGATCCGCGCCGACGTGTTCGGCTGGACCTGCCCCGGCGACCCGGCGCGGGCGGCGCACCTGGCGCGCCGGGACGCGGTGCTGTCCCACACCGGCAACGGCGTGTACGGCGCGATGTGGGCGGCGGCGCTGATCTCGGCGGCGTTCACGGCGGGCGGCGTGCGGGAGGCGCTGGACCGGGCGCTGACCGTGATCCCGGCGAGCAGCCGGCTGGCCCGCACGGTCCGGCGCGTGATGTCGCTGCACGACGCCCGGATGAGCTGGGAGGACACCCTGACGACGGTCGGCGGGGAGACCGCCGGCCTCGGCTGGATCCACACCGTGCCGAACGCCGCCGTGCTCACGGCCGGGCTGCTGTACGGCGACGGCGACTTCACCCGGACCCTCGCCCTCACCGTCCGCGGCGGCCTGGACACCGACTCCAACGGCGCGACGGCGGGCTCGGTGGCGGGCGTCCTCGCCGGGGCGCGGGGCATTCCGGCCCAGTGGACGGAGCCGCTTCAGGACACGGTCCGCAGCGCGGTGTTCGGCTTCGACGGCGCCCGGATCAGCGAGCTGGCCCGCCGGACGCTGCGGCTGGCCGAGTCGGCGGTCGCTACCCTGCCCGCATGACCACCAGTGGAGACTTCGCCGCCTACATCGCCTCCCTGCCCCGCGCGCTCGTCGGTGCCGCCGCCCTGTTCCGTGACGCCGAGGGACGGGTGCTGCTCGTCGAGCCCAACTACCGGGAGGGCTGGGCGCTGCCGGGCGGGACCGTCGAGTCGGACGACGGCGAGACCCCGCGGCAGGGCGCGCGGCGCGAGACGGCCGAGGAGATCGGCCTCGACCGGGAGCCGGGGCGGCTGCTCGCGGTCGACTGGGTGCCCGGCCCCGGCCGGCCGCCGCTGGTCGCCTACCTGTACGACGGCGGGGTGCTCGACGAGGAGGAGCTGAAGGCGATCCGGCTCCAGGAGGAGGAGTTGCTGTCCTGGCGTCTCGTGCCGCGTGAGGAACTCGCCGACCATCTGCTCGGCGCGCTCCTCGGCCGGGTGCGGGCGGCGCTGGACGTCCTCGACTCGGGCGCGGGCACGGTCGAGCTGGAGAGCGGCCGGCCGGTCGGCCGTCCCGGCCGGTTCAGCCCTGGTGGTCCTGCGGCTTGACGTCCACCTCGCGCAGCGCCTCGTCCCGCTCGGCGACGCGGGCCTCGGTGCGGTGGCCGCGCTGGATGTAGTCACGGACGACGAGTTCCACGGCGTCCTGGGGGCTGCCGACGCCGGCGAGGACCATGACTTCCACGACGAGTTCAGCGTCCAGCGACACCGTGATCTTTGCCATGCCGGGACGCTAACACCCCGGGCGCCCGCGCGGCACCGGTCCGGGACCGGATATCCCGTTCGCCGCCGGGCCGGGCGCGGCCTACCCTCGTCGGCATGAGCAAGCCTCTCGTCGCCGTCCTCACCGGTGCGGGCATCTCCACCGACTCCGGCATCCCCGACTACCGCGGCCCCAACGGCCTGTGGCGGCGGGACCCGGAGGCGGAGAAGCTCGTGACGTACGGGTACTACATGGGCGATCCGGAGATCCGGCGGCGGTCCTGGCAGATGCGGCGGAAGAACCGGACGCTGCACGCGCGGCCCAACGCGGCGCACCGCGCGGTGGCCGATCTGGAGCGGTCCGGGGTGCCGGTGCGGGTGATCACGCAGAACGTGGACGGGCTGCACCAGCTCGCCGGGATGCCCGCCCGCAAGGTCCTCGAACTGCACGGCAGCGCACGGAGTTTCGTGTGCACGCGGTGTCACGCGCGCGGGCCGATGGAGGACGCGCTCGCCCGGGTGGAGGCCGGTGAGGCGGACCCGCCGTGCCGGGAGTGCGGCGGCATCCTGAAGTCGGCGACGGTGATGTTCGGCGAGCGTCTCGACCCGGTGGTGCTGGGCGACGCCCTGGCCGTCACCAAGGCCTGCCAGGTGTTCTTCGCCGTCGGCAGCAGCCTCCGGGTGCAGCCGGCCGCGGGGCTCGCCGGGATCGCCGTCGACCACGGCGCCCGGCTGGTCGTCGTCAACGCCGAGCCGACGCCGTACGACGAGCTCGCCGACGAGGTCGTGCGGGAACCGATCGGGACGGCGCTGCCCCGGCTGCTGGGCGGGCTCGCGGAGGCGTAGCGCGCGGTCGGTTCCCGCGACGGCCGAGGTCAGAACAGGCCCGTGCCGCGCTCGAAGTCCAGCAGGCGGCGCTTGCGGTCCAGGCCGCCGCCGTACCCGGTGAGGCTGCCGTTGGCGCCGATGACACGGTGGCAGGGCACGATCACGCCGATGGGGTTGCGGCCGTTGGCCAGGCCCACGGCGCGCGATGCCTTGGGGGCGCCGAGGAGTTCGGCGAGTTCGCCGTAGGTGCGGGTCTCGCCGTAGGGGATGCGGCGCAGTTCGTCCCACACGCGACGCTGGAACGGCGTGCCGTTCAGGCGCAGTTCGAGGGTGAACTCCTTCAACTCGCCCGCGAAGTAGGCCTCCAGTTGCTCCTCGGCCCGCGCGAAGGGTGTTGCGTCGCGTGCGCCGAAGGTCTCCTCGGCGGGGCGGTGGCGCTGGGCCTCCATGTAGAGGCCGCACAGGATGCCGTCCTCGGCGACGAGGGTGAGCGGGCCGTACAGGCTGTCGACGACGGTGTGCTGTCGGTGCTGGGTCACGGAACGTCCTTATACCGGAAGGAAGTTGATCGGGTGGCTGTCGGTCGCCCACAGGTACTGCACGGCGTACGCCCGCCAGGGCCGCCAGGCCGCGGCGCGGGCGGTGAGCGCGGCCGGCGTGGCGGGCAGGCCGAGTTCCCGGGCGGCGCGGCGGATGCCGAGGTCGGTGGGCAGGAACGCGTCGGGGTCGCCGAGGGCGCGCATCGCGACGACGTCGGCGGTCCAGGGGCCGAAGCCGGGCAGGGCGAGGAGTTCGGCGCGGGCCCGCGGCCAGTCGCTCTCGACGCCCAAGTGCAGGGATCCGTCCGCCAGTCGGGACACCAGGGTGGTGAACGTGGTGCGCCGGGTGCGCGGCATCGCCAGCGTCGCGGGGTCCACGGCGGCGAGTGCCTGAGGGGAGGGGAAGAGGTGGGTGAGTCCGCCCTCGGGGTCGTCGACGGGCTCGCCGTGCGCGGCGACCAGGCGGGCGGCGTGGGTGCGGGCGGCGGCCGTGGAGACCTGCTGGCCGAGGACGGCCCGTACGGCGAACTCCGCCTCGTCCACCGTCCGCGGCACCCGCCGCCCCGGCGCCTTGTCGACCAGCGGCGCGAGGACCGGGTCGGCGCGGAGCCGTGCGTCGATGGCGACGGGGTCGGCGTCGAGGTCGAGCAGGCGGCGGCAGCGGCTGATCGCGACGGTGAGGTCCCGCAGGTCGGTGAGGGTGAGGCGGCAGGCGATGTGGTCCGGGGCCGGGGTCAGGGCGACGATCCCGTGCCCGTACGGCAGCCGCAGGGTCCGCCGGTAGGCGCCGTCCCGCCACTCCTCGACGCCGGGTACGGCGGTGGCGGCGAGGTGGCCGAAGAGGTTGTCGGGGTTGAGGGGGGCGCGGAACGGCAGCCGCAGGGACAGGGCGCCGGGGGCGCCGCCGGGGGTCTTCGGGGCGCGGGTGCGCAGTTCGGTGGGGGCGAGCGCGAAGACCTCGCGGACGGTGTCGTTGAAGGTGCGGATGGAGGAGAAGCCGGACGCGAACGCGATCCGCGCCATGGGAAGTGCGGTCGTCTCGATGAGGAGGCGGGCGGTCTGGGCGCGCTGGGCGCGGGCCAGGGCGAGCGGGCCGGCGCCCAGCTCGGCGAGCAGCTGCCGCTCCACTTGGCGGGTGCTGTAGCCGAGCCGGGCGGCGAGGCCGGGCACGCCCTCGCGGTCCACGACGCCGTCGGCGACGAGCCGCATGGCGCGGGCCACGAGGTCGGCCCGCTGGTTCCACTCCGGGGAGCCGGGGCTGGTGTCGGGACGGCAGCGTTTGCACGCCCGGAAACCGGCCTGCTGGCAGGCCGCGGCGCTCGGGTAGAACGTCATGTTCTCCGGCTTGGGCGGCACGACCGGGCAGCTGGGGCGGCAGTAGATGCGGGTGGTCAGGACGGCCGTGAAGAACCAGCCGTCGAACCGCGCGTCCTTCGACTGCACGGCGCGCACGCAGTGCTCGGTGTCGGTGTGCATCGCCTTCCGCATGCGTCCAGCATCGGGGACCGGCGGCCCGCTGGCTGGCGAGAATCCGACATCGACCTCGCCGGGCCTGGGGACCTGGCGTTCACCCCGCCGACGCGCGCCGCCACGCGGACTCGCGCAGCAGGCGCAGGCCGTTGAGGCCGACGATGACCGTGGAGCCCTCGTGACCTGCCACGCCCAGCGGCAGCGGGAGGTGGCCGATCAGGTCCCAGGCGACGAGCACGGTGATGAAGGTGCCGGCGATGACGAGGTTCTGCACCACCAGGCGCCGGGCCGCGCGCGACAGCCGCACGGCGGCCGGTACGGCGGTGAGTTCGTCGCGCACGACGACGGCGTCCGCGGTCTCCAGCGCGAGGTCGGAGCCGGCGCGGCCCATGGCCACGCCCGTGTGGGCGGCGGCGAGGGCGGGGGCGTCGTTGACGCCGTCGCCGATGAACAGCACTTTGCGTCCGGTGTCCTGGATACCGCATACAGCCTTCACCTTGTCCTCGGGAAGCAGCTCCGAGCGGACGTCGGTGATGCCGGTCGCCGTGGCGACCCGGGCGGCGGCGCGGGCGTTGTCGCCCGTCAGCAGCACGGGTGAGGAACCGGTGAGGGCGGTCAGGGCGGCGGTGGCCGCGGGCGCGTCGGAACGGACGCGGTCGGTGAGGGCGAGCGTGCCGACCGGCGTGCCGTCCCGGGTGACCCGCACGGTGGTCTCGTCGCCCTCGGGGGCGTCCGCCCGGCCGACCTCGATCACGCTTCCGCCGACCACGGCCGTGACGCCGCGGCCGGGCAGCGCGGTGAAGTCCCGCGCGGGCGACAGGTTCAGGCCGCGGGCTCGGGCGGCGGTCACGACGGCGCGGGCCAGCGGGTGCTCGCTGGGGTGCTCGGCCGCCGCGGCCAGCGCCAGGAGGTCGTCCTCGGCGAGCCCGGAGCCGGGCGCCGGGCGGACGGCGGTCACCTCCGGGGTGCCTTCGGTGAGGGTGCCGGTCTTGTCCAGGGCGGCGGTGTCGATCTCGGCGAGACGTTCCATGGCGACGGCGGACTTGACCAGGACGCCGTGCCGGCCGGCGTTGGCGATCGCGGACAGCAGGGGCGGCATCGTCGCGAGGACGACCGCGCAGGGCGAGGCGACGATCATGAAGGTCATGGCGCGCAGCAGCGCGTCCGTGAGGCTGTCGCCGAAGGCCAGCGGCACGCCGAAGACCGCCAGGGTGGCGGCGACGATGCCGACGGCGTAGCGCTGCTCGATCTTCTCGATGAACAGCTGCGTCGGCGCCTTGGTGCGGGACGCCTCCTCGACCAGGGCGACGATCCGGGCGATGACGGAGTCGGCGGGGTCGCGCTCGACGCGGACGCGCAGCGCGCCGGTGCCGTTCAGGGTGCCGGCGAAGACCTCGTCGTCGGCGCGCTTGACGACCGGCACCGACTCGCCGGTGATGGTCGCCTGGTCGACCTCGCTGGTGCCGTCCGTGACGCGGCCGTCGGCGCCGATGCGCTCCCCCGGCCGGACCAGCAGCAGGTCGCCGACGGCGAGGGACGCGGTCGGCACGGTCTCCTCGGTGTCGCCGGTCAGCCGGGTCGCGGTGGCGGGGGCGAGGTCGAGCAGGCCGCGGACGGAGTCGGCGGTGCGGGCGGTGGCCAGGGCCTCCAGGGCGCCGGAGGTGGCGAAGATGACGATCAGCAGGGCGCCGTCGAGGACCTGGCCGATGGCGGCGGCTCCCAGCGCGGCGACAATCATCAGCAGGTCGACGTCCAGGGTCTTCTCACGCAGCGCGCGCAGGCCCTCCAGGGCGGGCTCCCAGCCGCCGGCGACATAGGCGACCGCATACAGCGGACCGTATGCCCAGACCGGGGCGCCGCCGAGGTCGAGGGTCAGGCCGAGCAGGAAGGCGACGGTCGCGGCGAGCGCCCAGCGGGCCTCGGGCAGAGCGAGCACACGGGTGCGGCTCCGGGGCGTCGGACGGCCGGCCGCGGGGACACGTTGAGGAGCGAGAGTCGTGGACACGCGAGACACCATACAGGAACACATGAAGAGACATTCATTCGTTCATGTGTGGTGAGTAAGATGACCGGCATGGGTCATGGAGCCGCAACCCCCGCGCAGGACACCGCCGAGCGGGTCCGCCTCGACGCGGACAACGTCGCGAACGTCGCCACCACACTCCAGGCCCTGTCCACGCCGTCCCGGCTGCTGATCCTCGCCAGGCTCCGCGAAGGGCCGCTGCCGGCCACCGAGTTGGCGGCGGAGGTAGGCATGGAGCAGTCGGCGTGCTCGCACCAGCTGCGGCTGCTGCGCAACCTCGGCCTGGTCGTCGGCGAGCGCCGCGGCCGGTCGGTGGTGTACGCGCTGCACGACCACCACGTCGCCGAACTCCTCGACCAGGCCGTCTACCACGTGGAGCATCTGCGCCTGGGGCTCAGCGACGCCGCGGAGTGACGGCCTCGTGACGGCCTCGGATCTGCCGCGTCGACGGGCGACCCGGTCACCGGCCCGGACCGGACCTCCGTCGACCGTCGTCGGCCGCCCCCCGACCACCGCGCGGTCGCACTCGGGAACTCGGGCGCTCAGCCCACCTGTGCGGCGAACGCCGCGTGGGCCCGCTCGTCGAAGAGGACGAACCTGACCTCCTCGACCGAGGTCTCGGTCACCCGTACCGTCTCCACGGCGATGCGGGCCGCGTCGTCCATCGGCCAGCGGTAGACGCCCGTGGAGATCGCGGGGAAGGCGACCGTACGGGCGCCGAGTTCGTCGGCGACGCGGAGGGACTCGCGGTAGCAGGAGGCGAGCAGGCCGGAGCGGTCCTCGGTCGCGGAGTACACGGGGCCGACGGTGTGGATCACCCAGCGGGCGTCCAGGTTCCCCGCGGTCGTCGCCACGGCCCGGCCGGTGGGCAGGCCCTTGCCGTACCGCGAGGCGCGGAGCCTGCGGCAGTCCTCCAGGACGGCGGGGCCGCCGCGCCGGTGGATCGCGCCGTCGACTCCGCCGCCGCCCAGCAGGGAGGAGTTCGCCGCGTTCACGAGGGCGTCGACGCTCTGCCGGGTGATGTCGCCCCGGACGAGGGTGAGGGTGGCCATGCGGGCATCGTACGAAGCCGGCGGGCCGGTCCTCGAAGGGCGCGGCGGAGGCCCCGCGCGCGGCCGGGCCCGCGGAGTCGCCGGCGCCGCGATCCGGCTGATCCGGGCCCGCCGCCCCCGGATTCCGGGGCGTCGCCGCTCAGGTCCGGCGCAGTCGGCGCCACACCGCCTTCGCCGCGTTGTGGCCGGACATGCCGTGGACGCCCGGTCCCGGCGGGGTGGCCGAGGAGCAGATGAAGACGGCCGGGTGCGGTGTGCTGTACGGGAAGAGGGACAGCTTGGGGCGGAGCAGGAGCTGGAGTCCGGAGGCGGCGCCGGCGGCGATGTCTCCGCCGACGTAGTTGGCGTTGCGGGCGGCGATCTCGGGCGGTCCCGCCGTGGCGCGGGCGAGGACGAGGTCGCGGAACCCCGGGGCGAATCGCTCCAGTTGGCGTTCGACGGCGTCGGTGAGGTCGCCGGTCCAGCCGTTCGGGACGTGGCCGTACGCCCAGAAGACCTGCTTGCCCTCCGGGGCGCGGCTCGGGTCGGCGACGCCGGGCTGCACGGTGATGAGGAACGGCGGGTCGGGTGCGCGGCCGTCGCGGGCGGCGGCGCGCAGGGCGGCGCCGATCTCCGCGCTGTCCGCGCCGACCTGCACGGTGCCGGCGGTGCGGGCCTCGGGGGCGGTCCAGGGAACGGGTCCGTCGAGCGCGTAGTCGATCTTGAAGACGCCGGGTCCGTAGCGGTAGCGGTCGTAGTAGCCGCCGAGGCCCGCGATGCGGGCGAGGGCGGTGGGCGAGGTGTCGAAGACGTAGGCGCGGGCGGGCGGCAGGTCGTCGAGGCGCTTGACCTCGTAGTCGGTGTGGATCGTGCCGCCGAGGTCGGTCAGGAGGCCGGCGAGGGCGTCGGAGATCGACTGGGAGCCGCCGCGGGCCACGGGCCAGCCGCGGGCGTGGGCGGCGAGGGCGAAGACGAGTCCGACGGCGCCGGTCGCGAGGCCGCCGAGGGGGGCCATGACGTGGGCGACGAGCCCGGCGAACAGGGTCTTCGCCTTCTCGTCGCGGAAGCGGCGCATCAGCCAGGTCGACGGGGGCAGGCCGACGAGCCCGAAGCGGGCGAGGGTGACGGGGTCGCGGGGCAGGGCGCTGAGCGGCAGGGACATGAAGTCGCGGGCCAGTGTGTCCCATTTGGTGAGGAACGGCGCGACCAGCCGGCGGTAGGTGCCCGCGTCGCGCGGTCCGAAGGAGGCGGCGGTCTCGCCGACGGAGCGGGACAGCACGGCGGCGGAGCCGTCCGGGAAGGGGTGGGCCATGGGCAGCGGCGCGTGCAGCCACTCCAGGCCGTAGCGCTCCAGCGGCAGGTCGCGGAACGCGGGTGAGTTGATGCCGAGGGGGTGGGCGGCGGAGCACGGGTCGTGCCGGAAGCCCGGCAGGGTGAGTTCCTCGGTACGGGCTCCCCCGCCGACGGTGTCCCGTGCCTCGAAGACGGCGACCGCGAAACCGCGGCGGGCCAGCTCCACGGCAGCGGTCAGCCCGTTCGGCCCCGCACCCACCACGACCGCATCGAGCATCGACGGCACCTTCGGACCCCTTCGTCAGCCGATGGCCACTCGGGATCAGGATAGGCCCGGGCACGGACCGTCACGGGGGCCGGGTGGTCATCCTGTGGACAACTGGCCGGGGCGGGCCCGGGAAACCGGGCAGCGAGACCTCGGGCGGGCGGCCCGGCAACGGTCAGCGCGGCAAGGGGCAGCCGGACCGTGTCACCGGGCGGGGGCCGTCAGGCGGACTGTGCCAGCAGGTCCGCCACCCGGCGGGCCGTCGCCGCGTCGCGGGCCGTGGTGAACGGCAGGTCGTTGCCCCCGGTGATGCGGAAGGGGCGGCCCGAGCGGGTGAGGTGGGCGCCGCCGGCCTCCTCGACGAGGAGGATGCCCGCGGCGTGGTCCCATGCGGCCTCCCAGGAGAACGCGGTCGCGTCGGATTCGCCCCGGGCGACGGCGAGGTACTCCAGACCGGCCGAACCGCAGTCGCGCGGGGCGACGCCGTCGGTGCGCAGGCCGAGCAGGGCGCGCTTCTGCTCGTCGGTCGTGTAGTCCGGGTGGGAGGTGGCCACTTGGAGGTCCCGGCCGGGCTCGGGCGAACCCGCGCGCAGCCGCTCACCGTCGAGGTGGGCGCCCTTGCCCCGGACCGCGGTGGCGAGTTGGTCGCGGGCGGCGGCGTATGTCCAGGAGGCGTGCACGACGCCGCCCAGGGCGAGCGCGACGAGGGTGCAGAAGCCCGTGTCGCCGTGCACGAACTGGCGGGTGCCGTCCACGGGGTCGATGATCCAGACCGGCGCGTCGCCGCGTATCGCCTCGTACGACGCGGGGTTGGCGTGGACGGCTTCCTCGCCGACCACGACGGAGCCGGGCAGCAGGGCGCCGAGCGCCTCCGTCAGGTACAGCTCGGCCATGCGGTCGGCGTCGGTGACCAGGTCGTGCGGGCCGGCCTTCTGGTCGACCTCGTGGGCGGCGAGCCGGCGGAAGCGCGGCATGATCTCGGCCGCGGCGGCCTTGCGGACCGCTTCCTCCACGTCGGTGGAGTGGCGGGCGAGAAACTCTTCGATGGTTTCCTTGTCTTCGATCATGTCTCCATGAGAGCACGCACCGCTGACAATCCCCACCCGGCCCGTGTACTCCGGGTGGAATCGCCATGAACGCCCAGATCGGACACCTCGACCCTCCCCCGCACCTCAGCGGCCCACCGCGTACCCCTGCATCCCGCGCGGGTTGGCCGCCGCCGACAGGACGCCCGTGCCGGGGTCCCGCGCCACGGCGCACAGCCGCCCCTCCGACCAGGGGTCGCCGACGCCGACGTCATGGCCGCGGCGGCGCAGCTCGCCGACGACCGCCGGGTCGAACCGGGACTCCACGGTGACGCTGCCGGGCCGCGCCGCGCGCGGGTAGAAGGAGCCGGGGAAGCTGTCGTTGTGCCAGTTGGGGGCGTCGATCGCGCCCTGGAGGTCGAGGCCGCCGCGGACCGGGGAGCGCAGCGCGACCGCCAGGAAGAAGTGGGTCTGCCACTGGTCCTGCTGGTCGCCGCCGGGCGTGCCGAACGCCATGACGGGCACGCCGTCGCGCAGCGCGATCGAGGGGGTGAGGGTGGTGCGGGGGCGGCGGCCCGGGGTGAGGGTGTTCGGCAGGCCGTCCTCCAGCCAGGCCATCTGCAGGCGGGTGCCGAGCGGGAAGCCCAGTTCGGGGACGACGGGGTTGGACTGGAGCCAGCCGCCGCTGGGGGTGGCGGCGATCATGTTGCCCCAGCGGTCGACCACGTCGATGTGGCAGGTGTCGCCGCGGGTGAGGCCGTCGGCGCCCACGTCGGGTTCGCCGGGCACCGGTGAGGCGGGCCGCTTGGCGACGGTGGGTTCGCCGATGCCGAGCGCGTCGAAGGCGGCGCCCGCGGGGGCCGCCACGCGCGTGTGCGCGCACAGCCGCGGGGTGCGCCCGCCGGGGCTGCCGGGCCGCAGGTCGTGGTTGGCCCGACGGCCGACGAGAGCGCGTCGTTCGGCGTTGTACTCGTCCGACAGCAGGTCGTCGAGCGGCACGTCGGCGGCGTCGCCGTACCAGGCCTCCCGGTCGGCCATGGCGAGTTTGCAGCCCTCGATCAGCAGGTGGACGTAGTCGGCGGAGCCGTACTCGGGCAGTTCGGGCGGGAGCAGGGCGAGTTGCTGGAGGAGCACCGGGCCCTGGCTCCAGGGTCCGGCCTTGCACACGGTCCAGCCGTTCCAGTCGTACGTCGCCGCGGTTTCGTAGCCGGCGGACCAGGTGGCGAGGTCGTCGCCGGTCAGCGTGCCGGTGTGGCGTTCGCCGCTGGTGTCGCGGGTGGGGCGCGCGGCCTGCCGTACGAGGGCCTCGGCGATGAATCCCGTGCGCCAGACGTCGCGCGCGGCGTCGATCTGCGCCTCGCGGTCGCCGGCGCCGGCCACCTCGGCGAGCAGTCGGCGCCAGGTGGCGGCGAGGGCGGGGTTGCGCAGCAGTTCGCCGGGGCGGGGCGCCCGGCCGTTCGGCAGATAGACCTCGGCGGAGGTCGTCCACTCGGTCTCGAAGAGCTCCCGTACGGTCTCGACGGTCTCGCCGACGCGTTCCACGGGCGCGTGGCCGTGCTCGGCGTATCCGACGGCGTACTTGAGGACGTCGGCGAGGGACTTGGTGCCGTGGTCGCGCAGCAGGAGCATCCAGGCGTCGAAGGCGCCGGGCACGGCAGCGGCGAGCGGTCCGGTGCCGGGGACGAGGTCGAGGCCGAGGTCCCGGTAG
Organism: Streptomyces sp. NPDC037054; assembly: GCF_055606745.1. NCBI lineage: Bacteria > Bacillati > Actinomycetota > Actinomycetes > Kitasatosporales > Streptomycetaceae > Streptomyces > Streptomyces sp. NPDC037054. The sequence continues at coordinate 111,711 of NZ_JBVJSJ010000007.1, forward strand.
TGCTCGGCGCTCGCGCCGGCGGGGGCGACGCCCTGCCCGCACAGCACCCGCACCTGTGCCCCGGCGGGCGCCAGCAGGATCGGCACCTCGCCCGCGGGACCGTTGAGGTGGGGTTCCACGACGTGCAGCACGAACGCTCCGGCGACGGCCGCGTCGTAGGCGTTGCCGCCGTCCTCCAGCACGGCCATGGCCGACTGGGACGCCAGCCAGTGGGTGGAGGACACCATGCCGAAGGTGCCCTGGAGGGTGGGGCGGGTCGTGAACTGCATCTGTCACCTCGGTGCCTCGCGGTGCGTCGGTCCGCCCAGGATCATGCCACCGCGGACGGCGGGCCCGCCGAGCCGCTACGGGGAGCGGCTCGGCGGGTGGTGCCGGAGTGTCACTTTCCGGACTGGAGGGCGCCCCAGGTGCCGGGGCCGACGATGCCGTCGACGGTCAGGCCGCGCGAGGACTGGTAGTCGCGCACGGCCTGGCCGGTGCCGGACCCGAAGATGCCGTCGATGCCCACGGTCCTGCCGAGCGCGGCGGTCAGGGCGCGCTGCACGCGCGTGACGGCCTCGCCGGTCGAGCCGTTCTGGACGGTGGTGGTGGCGCCGCGGGACAGCAGGGCGGTCCAGGTCTTCGGGCCGACCACGCCGTCCGCCGCGAGGCCCTTGGCGGCCTGGAAGTTGCGGGCGGCGGTGGCCGTGGCCGAGCCGAACACGCCGTCGGGGGCGCCCGGGTCGTAGCCGGCGGCCTTCAGCAGGCACTGGGCGGCCTTGACGAGGTTGCCGGTCGATCCGGTCTGGACGGTGGGGTAGGCGGTGAAGTCGAGGTTCGCCCCGCTGCACGTGGGCGCGGGCGCGGAGCCGGTGCCGACGTCCAGGTAGTCGCGGTCGATGTTGATCGAGTAGCCGCCGTAGGACTCGGTGACCTCACCGACGTACTGGTGGATGCGCTGGTGGTCGGCCCAGTAGGTGGAGGGCACGTACGTGCCGGTGTTGGTGTCGGCGGCGCCGTTCCACCAGGCGTAGAAGAGGTGGTCGACGCGCGTGTACGCGCTGTTGTTGTACTCGCTCGCCGCGTCCTTGATGCCGGAGGCGGCGCTGGAGTAGAAGCCCGACAGGTAGCCGCTCGCGTGCAGCCGCTCGGTCCAGCCGGACAGGTAGGACAGCACGGCGGCCTTGCAGGAGGCGGTCGAGGTGTACGCCTCGATGTCGCTGTAGATGGCGCTGCCGGACGGGATGCCGAGGTTGGAGGCGGCGGTGACGGCGGCGGCCGCCGCGGAGACGCCCTGGGACTTGGCGGTGGCCGGGTCGTAGGACATCTTCAGCGAGTAGTTGGTGCAGGGCGCCTGGCGGCCGACGTCGATGGGGAACAGGCGCCAGCCGTTGTTGGTCTGGTTGGTCACCCAGGTCGCGGTCAGGTTGGGCTGGGCGCAGCCGCGGAAGGAGCCGCTGATGTAGACGCCGACCGCGCTGTACGGGGAGCTCGCCTGCCAGGCGTTCATGGCGGCCTGGGAGGGCGCGGTGCAGGCGTCGAAGCCCTTGCCGAGGTAGGTGCCGGGCTGCGGTCCGGCCGCGGCGAGGGCCGTGGCACCGGACTGCCGTGCGGCGGGGGGCAGTTCGGTGCGCTCGGCGCCGGCGGTGAGCCGGGCCGTGGCGAGGACGCCGCGCACCTGCCGCTCGGTGTCCGGGGTGTGGGCGGCGGTGACGAGGACCCCCGCGTCCTCGACCGCGACCTGGATGGTGTCGTTGTGGGAGACGGCGGACGGCGCGGTGGCCTTGCCGCGCGGGGTGCGCACGGTCGCCGCCGACGCCTGGCGTGCGGAGCGGGCGGTGATGGGCTCCACGACGAGGCCCGCGGTACGGCCGACGACGCGCGAGGGGCAGTCGTTCTGGTCGGCGGGCTCGCCCAGGTAGACGGCGGGTCTGTCGAAGCGGAGGCAGGCGCGGGGGTTCTCGGCCAGATCGACCACCTGCCAGTCGGCGGGCACCTCGACGCGGTAGCCGTGGTAGGTGACGGTCCGGCTGCCGCTGTCGGGGGGCGGGGCCGCCTGGGCGGAGCCGGGCAGGGCGAGCGCGCCGGTACCGGCGAGGACCGCCAGCACGGCCGTGGTGGCGCGGAGGCGCCAGGGCATGCGGGACGACGACATCAGGGCACTCCTGGTCGGATACGGAAGATGGGGAAGCCTTTGGGACGAACCGGCGGCCGGGTGCTGCTGATCAGACGCCGCGGCACCTGTGTGGCCATGCCCATGACAATCCATGGGGAATCGCACGCCGTGACATCGCACCTCCACCCATCCGTTCCCGGGCCCCCCGAGAGGACTGAGCCGAGTGTGGCGCCACCGCCGTGACGTGTCCACCGGATCACGGTCCGCCACAGGACCAGACCTCCGGCGTGACGGGCGCGAGCCGGGGACCGCCGCCGCCAACCGCCCCCGGCAACCCGGCAAATCGACACAAAGACGCCATGCCGGTGCGGCCGGCGAGCATGCCGCGTCACCGCCCGAGCACGCAGCGAGTTGACCCTTCCGCCCCACCGGGACTCGTGTGACACTGGCGTCCCGTCCGCAGTGCGGACCACCTCCGCACCGTCCCCCACGAGAAGTGCGCCGTGCGTTCTCTTCCTCTGCCGCTCGCCCTGACCGCGCGCCTGTCCCCGGTGGCCGTGCTCGCCGTCGCGGGCTGGGCGCTGTCGTCCGGTCCGCTCGCCGCGACCCCGACCGCCGAGCAGAGACCGGACGAGGCGACCGCCCCGCAGTCCGCGTCGTCCTCGGCCCCCGCGACGGCCGCGGAGTCCAAGACGTACACCTCCGCCCCCGCGCCGTGCGCCGCCGTGGCCGAGAAGACGGTCAAGTCCCTGGTGCCGGGCGCCAAGGCGGGCGGCAAGGAGATCCCGTCCACGGACGCGGACGTGCGCCGCACCTGCTCCTGGAACGCCCTCAAGGGCTACGAGTACCGCTGGCTCGACGTCTCCTTCGAGGTCACGGCGTCGGACGAGAAGGCGGAGAGGTCCTACCGGCAGCACACGTCGGAGAAGAGCGGCGGCGGCAAGGTGCCCGGTCTCGGCGACGAGGCGTACTCGGTGGTGAACCTCGTCACCGAGGACGGGCAGCAGACCCGCGAGGGCACGGTCGTGGTCCGCGCCTCCAACGCGCTGGTCGTCATCACGTACAACGGCAGCGACTTCGAGTCCAAGAAGGCGCCCGCGACGGACGAGATCAACAAGGGCGCCATCAAGGCCGCGAAGGACGCGGTCGCCGCGCTCACCAACGGCTAGCCGCTGACGCCCTCCGCGTCCACCGGTTCTCCGGGTCCCGGTTGCTGCGGGCGGCTCAGACCTCCGTCCGGCCCCTCCCCCGCGCGTACATCAGCGCCAGGTACAGCACCGTCGACGTGGCGAGGCCCACCGCCCAGCCGTAGTCCGCAAGGCCGGCCAGCGCCGGGATCGGGCGGCCGTCGATCAGAGGGTGGAAGTCGGCGCCGCCGATCGCGAGGACGCCGCCGACGGCGAACGCGACGACGGCACGCCAGTTCCAGCCGCCCCGGTACCAGTAGCGGCCGTCCGTGCGGTACAGGTCGGCGAGGTCGAGCCGGGTGCGGCGCAGTATCCAGTAGTCGGCGATCAGGATCCCGGCGACCGTACCCAGCAGACCGCCGACCAGGCCGAGCCACGTGAAGATGTAGCCCTCCGGGTCGGAGTACAGCTTCCACGGGAAGATCAGCACCGCCAGCACACAGGTGATGAGCGCGCCCGCCCGGAAACTCACCTTGCGCGGCGCCACGTTGGAGAAGTCGAACGCCGGCGAGACGAGGTTGGCCGCGATGTTCACCGACAGCGTCGCGACGAGCACGGTCACCAACGCGAACAGCAGGCCGACCGTGCTGTCGGTCTTCGCGGCGAGCTTGACCGGGTCCCAGATGGCCTCGCCGTAGACCGCCTGCGAACCCGAGGTCACCATCACGGACAGGAACGCGAACAGCGTCATCGTCGTCGGCAGGCCGAGCGCCTGACCCCAGGTCTGCGCCCTCTGGCTCTTGCCGTACCGGGTGAAGTCGGGGATGTTCAGCGACAGCGTGGACCAGAAGCCGATCATGCCCATCAGCGCCGGAGCGAACAGCGTCCAGAAGTCGGCGCCCCAGCCCAGCCTGGACGGCTGGTCGAGCAGCGGGCCGAAGCCGCCGGCCTTGTCGCTCATCCACCACAGCATCACGAACGCGCCGACGAGCACGAACGGCGCCGCCCAGTTCTCGAAGCGGCGGATCGTCTCCATGCCCCGGTGGATGATGGCGACCTGGATCGCCCAGAAGATCGCGAACGACAGCCACATGGTCCAGGCGTAGCCGCCGAACTGCGCGGCGTTCGTCCAGCCGTCGCCGATCAGCTTTCCGGCGAGGAAGTAGATCGCCTCGCCGCCGATCCAGGTCTGGATGCCGAACCAGCCGCACGCCACCAACGCCCGTACGACAGCGGGCAGGTTGGCGCCGCGGATGCCGAACGAGGCGCGGGCGAACACCGGGAAGGGAATGCCGTACTTGGGTCCGGCGTGCCCGGTGAGCAGCATCGGGACGAGCACGATCACGTTGGCCAGGGCGATGGTGAACACCGCCTGCTTCCAGTCCATGCCGACGGCGATCAGACCGGAGGCCAGGGTCCAGGATGCCGTGTTGTGGGCCATGCCGACCCAGAGCGCGGAGAAGTTGTACGTGGTCCACGTGCGCCTGCGGGCCGGGACCGGCAGCAGGTCCTCGTTGGCGTAGGGGCCGGTGGGCTGCGGGGCGTCCGGGGCGATCTCCACCCGACCGTCGGCAAGGGTGACTTGGGTGGTGGGCGGTATGGCCGTGGGAGCGGTGTCGGTCATGGGCAGGCCAATCGAAGAGGTGGGTCGGGAAAGGCCGTGCGGGGCTCCCGGGCCCTCCCCGGGGGAGGTCGGGGAGGGACCGGGCGACGGGGGCGGGGGGTTCGGGTGGGTGCCGGGTGGGTGCCGGGTGGGGTGGGCCGAGGGGGACGGCTCAGGCCTTGACGGCGTTGACGGCGGGGATGACCTTCTGGCCGTAGGCGTCGATGACGGTTTCCTGCGCGTCGTGCATGTCGTAGACGGCGAACTGGTCGACGCCCAGCTCGCGCAGGGCGTTCAGCTTCTCGATGTGCTTCTCGGCGGGGCCGATGACGCAGAACCGGTCGACGATCTCGTCGGGCACGAACCGCGTGTCCGGGTTTCCGCTGCGCCCGTGGTGGGAGTAGTCGTAGCCCTCGCGGGCCTTGATGTAGGCGGTGAGTTCGCCGGGCACCTGGGCGGAGTGCTCGCCGTACTTGGCGACCAGGTCGGCCACGTGGTTGCCGACCATCCCGCCGAACCAGCGGCACTGGTCGCGGGCGTGCGCGAGCGCCTCGGGCGAGTCGTCCTCGGTGACGTAGGCGGGCGCGGCCACGCAGATCGTCACGTCGGAGGGGTCCCGGCCGGCGGCGACCGCCGCGTCCTTCACCGCCTTGACCATGTACTCGGTCAGGTAGAGGTCGGACAGCTGGAGGATGAACCCGTCGGCCTCCTCACCGGTCATCTTCAGCGCCTTCGGCCCGTACGCGGCCATCCACACGGGGAGTTCGGCGCCCGGCCGGATCCAGGGGAACTTGACGACGGTGCCGCCGAGGTCGGCCTCCTCGCCCCGGCCGAGCGCCCGGATGACCTTCATCGCCTCGCTGATGCGGGCGAGGGTGTTGGGTTTGCGGCCGGCGACGCGCATGGCGGAGTCGCCGCGGCCGATGCCGCACACGGTGCGGTTGCCGTACATGTCGTTGAGGGTGGCGAAGGTGGAGGCGGTGACCTCCCAGGTGCGGGTGCCCGGGTTGGTGACCATCGGGCCGACCTTCAACTTGGTGGTGTTGGCGAGGATCTGGCTGTAGATGACGAACGGCTCCTGCCACAGCACGGCGGAGTCGAAGGTCCAGCCGTGCGTGAAGCCGTTGCGCTCGGCGCGTTTCATCAGGCTGATCACGCGTGAGGCGGGCGGGTCGGTCTGCAGGACGAGTCCGAAGTCCATGGGCGCTCCTCCTAGTCGAGGTACTGGCAGGTGGAGCGGGGCGTGTAGACGCCGTGACCGGCGCGGCCGGTGAACTCCCGCTCGGTGATGACCGGTTCGCCGCGCGAGAGGACCGTCTCGACACGGCCGGTGACCCGGCGGCCCTCGTAGGCCGAGTAGTCCACGTTCATGTGGTGCGTCTCGGCCGAGATGACCTGTTCGGCGTGCGGGTCGTAGATGACGACGTCGGCGTCGGCGCCGGGTGCGAGGGTGCCCTTCTTCGGGTACATGCCGAACATCCGGGCCGGGGTGGCGCAGGCGATCTCGATCCACCGGCGGCGGGAGATGTGCCCGTCGACGACGGCCTGGTGCAGCAGGTCCATGCGGTTCTCGACGCCCGGCAGACCGTTGGGGATCTTCGAGAAGTCGCCGCGGCCCAGCTCCTTCTGGCCGGTGAAGCAGAACGGGCAGTGGTCCGTCGACACCACCTGGAGGTCGTTGGTGCGCAGTCCTTTCCACAACTGCGCCTGGTGCTCGCGGGGCCGAAGCGGCGTCGAGCACACGTACTTGGCGCCCTCGAAGTCCGGCTCGGCGAGGTTGTCGGTCGACAGGAACAGGTACTGCGGGCAGGTCTCGCCGAAGACGTTCAGGCCCTCGTCGCGGGCCCGCGCCAGCTCGGCGACCGCCTCCATGGCGGACACGTGCACGACGTACAGCGGGGCGCCCGCGACCTGCGCGAGCTTGATGGCGCGGTGGGTGGCCTCGGCCTCCAGCAGCGCCTTGCGGACCTCGCCGTGGTGGCGCGGGTCGGTCTCGCCGCGGGCCAGCGCCTGCTCCACCAGCACGTCGATCGCGATGCCGTTCTCGGCGTGCATCATGATCAGGCCGCCGTTCTCGGCGGAGCGCTGCATGGCGCGCAGGATCTGGCCGTCGTCGCTGTAGAAGACGCCCGGGTAGGCCATGAACTGCTTGAAGGAGGTGACTCCTTCCTCCACCAGCAGGTCCATCTCCTTGAGCGTCTCCTGGTTCACGTCGGAGACGATCATGTGGAAGCCGTAGTCGATCGCGCAGTTGCCCTCCGCCTTGGCGTGCCAGGCGTCCAGGCCCTCGCGCAGGCCGTGCCCGACGCTCTGCACGGCGAAGTCGACGATGGTGGTGGTGCCGCCCCAGGCGGCGGCGCGGGTGCCGGTCTCGAAGGTGTCGGAGGCGAAGGTGCCGCCGAACGGCAGCTCCATGTGGGTGTGGACGTCGACACCGCCCGGGATGACGTACTTCCCGGTCGCGTCGATCGTGCGCTCGGCCGTGAACGCCTCGGCGGCCGGGGTGCCGGACGCGGCGAGGGCGGCGATGCGGCCGTCCTCGATCAGGACGTCGGCGTGGATCTCGTCGGCCGCGGTGACCACCAGGCCGCCGCGGATGACTGTACGGGTCATCGGTCGCTCCTCACCGTGTGCGTGTGCCGGTCGGGGGTGCCGGGTGCGCCTGGTGCGCCCCTCACAGGTCCGTCAGCGGGCCGTACGCGCCGGGGGCGCGGTCCCGGTAGAACTGCCAGCGGTCGCGGACCTCGCGGAGCTTGGCCATGTCCAGGTCCCTGACGACCAGTTCGGGCTCCTTGTCGCTCGCGACCTCGCCCACGAACTGGGCCTCGGGGTCGACGAAGTAGGACGTGCCGTAGAAGTCGTTGTCGCCGTACTCCTCGACGCCGACCCGGTTGATGGCGCCGACGAAGTACTCGTTGGCGACGGCCGCCGCCGGCTGCTCCAGCTGCCACAGGTAGCCGGACAGGCCACGCGAGGTGGCCGACGGGTTGAACACGATCTCGGCGCCGGCGAGGCCCAACGCCCGCCAGCCCTCCGGGAAGTGGCGGTCGTAGCAGATGTAGACGCCGACCTTGCCGACGGCGGTGTCGAAGACGGGCCAGCCGCTGTTGCCGGGGCGGAAGTAGAACTTCTCCCAGAAGCCCCGCACCTGCGGGATGTGCGTCTTGCGGTACTTGCCGAGGTAGGAGCCGTCCGCGTCGATGACGGCCGCCGTGTTGTAGAGGACGCCGGGCTGCTCCTCCTCGTACATCGGCAGGACGAGGACGAGGCCCAGCTCCCGGGCGAGGGACCGGAAACGCTCGGTGATCGGACCGCCGGGGATCTGCTCGGCGTACTCGTAGAACGCGGGGTCCTGCACCTGGCAGAAGTACGGGCCGTAGAACAGCTCCTGGAAGCAGAGCACCTGGGCGCCCTGGGCGGCCGCGTCGCGCGCCGCCTGCTCGTGGACCTGGATCATGGATTCCTTGTCGCCGGTCCAGGCTGTCTGGAAGACGGCGGCACGGATCACTCGGCTCATCGGGACCTCCGGTCGCTGGATGTCCGGCGAGCCTAGGAAGTCCGAAAGCGTGCTTTGAGTGGCACGGTGTCACGTCTGCGGGTGTGCGGCGTGTCACCGTGTCACTCCGCGCTCGGCTCATGTTTCACCGCCGTTTTCCCTGGTCGTTGCATGTGTCACCCCTGTTGCGCGTCGTGCGCGAGGAGCGCGATGTGCACGGAGGCGGCCTGCTCGAAGTCGTCGAGGTCGACGCCGAGCCTTGCCTGTATCGCCTCCAGGCGGCGGTAGAGCGCGGGCCGGGAGACGTGGTGGAGCTGCGCGGTGCGGGACTTGTTGCGGCCGGTGGCGAGATAGGTCCGCAGCACGGACAGCAGGTCGTCCAGCGGCTCCTCGTCCGGCCCGCGCAGCAGCCCGTCCAACTCCCGCTCCGCGAACGACTGCACGTGCGGGTGGTCGCGCAACAGCCGTACCAGCCCTCGCAGATGGACGTCCCTGAGGCGTACGACGGGCGGCAGGTCGAGAACGGCCGAGGAGTCGGCGACGGCCTCCGCGACGTGCCGCGCCTCGCGCAGCCCGGCGGGTACGTCGTCCCAGTCGACGCGGGTGTCGGCGGCGGCCACGACCGGGGCGGGAGCGCCCTGTTCGGAGCGCAGCCGGGCCGCGAAGTGCGCGGTGAGCGCCTCGGCGTCCTGGTCGCGGGCCAGGCTGAGCAGCACGGCGGTCGCCCCGTCGGCGAGCTGCGCGGCGAGCCCCGGCAGGCCCAACAGCCGCAGTGTTCGGCCCAGTTGGTCCGGGGTGCGGTCGCGGACCACGAGCGGGACGAACGCCCGCCGGTTCACCGGCAGCCCCGCCGCCCGGGCCCGCGGCAGCAGTTGCCGTGCGGGGACGACGCCGCTGACGAGGTCGGTGAGCAGGCCCTGCGCGGACTGCTCCTCCCAGCTGGCCGCCGCGCTGCCGCCGAGCATGCGGTGCAGGACGAGGGCCTCGGCGGCGCGGTCGGCCAGCAGCCGTCCCGCGGTGCTGTCGCCGCGGTGGCCGCACAGCACGAGGCGTCCCCAGCGTTCGCCGCGCCCGACGAGTTCGGCGCGGATCCAGCCGTCGCCCGCGCTGCCTCCGCCGGTGCCTGGACGGCCGGGGTGGTGCCCCCATGCCTGCCGGGCGATGCGTTCCCAGTCGCGCAGCACGTCGTCCACGGCGGGCCGCTCCCCCGCCGTGGCGAGGACGCGGTGGGCGAGGTTGGTGACGACGACCGGGCAGGCGCTGTGCCGGGCGACCTCGTCGAGCAGGCGCTGCAGCGGGGCGCCCGCGGTGATCAGCGCGGTCAGCTCGGTGCGGACCGCCTCGGAGAGGCTGACGGCGGCGAACTTCCGCCGCACCAGCCGGCACTGCACCTCCTCGGTCAACTCGGCGAAGGGGAACGGCCGGTGCAGCACCACCAGCGGCAGCCCGCACCGCTCGGCCGCCCGGCGCATCACGTCCGGCGGGGCGGGGAAGGCGCGGCCGAGGCCGAGGACGACCGCCGCGGCCTCGGCGCGGTGCAGGGAGCGGATGTACTCGGCCTGCTTGTCCTCGTCCCCGGCGAGCAGCACGCCGGTGGTCAGCACCATCTCGCCGCCGCTGAGCATGACGCCGACGTCGGCGGCCTCGGCGACGTGCACCCAGCGCACCGGCCGGTCGAGCTGGCCGGCGCCGGCCACCACCTCGGGCTCCCCGGCGAGGACGCGTTCCAGCGTGAGCACCTGGCGCACCGACAGGGCGGGTTCCAGGGGCTCCCAGGGTTGCGAGGCGGTGGTCATGGCAGGTGATTCCCTCGCTCGGCGGTGCGTGCTACAGGAGGCTTCTCAGTGCGCTTTCGAGGATCGCGGCGCCCTCCTCGGCCTCCGCGACGGTCAGGGACAGCGGCGGTGCGACCCTCAGGGCGCTGGTGTTGTGCCCGCCGCCCTTGCCGATGAGGAGTCCGCCGTCGCGGGCGGCCTCCAGCACGGCCGCGGCGGCCTCGGGGTCGGCCTCGTCGGTGCCGGGCTTCGTCAGCTCGATGCCGATCATCAGCCCGCGTCCGCGCACCTCGCGCACGTGCGGGACGTGCGCGGCGGCGGCCCGCAGCCGTTCGATGAGCATGCCGCCGACGCGCCGGGCGTTGCCCTGGAGGTCGTGTTCCAGCAGGTAGGTGAGGTTGGCGAGGCCGGCCGCCATGGTGATCTGGGTGCCGCCGAAGGTGGAGATGGAGTTGGCGTCGAGGCAGTTCATGATCTCGGAGCGGGCGACGACGCCGCCGATGGACATGCCGTTGCCGATGCCCTTGGCGAAGGTCAGGATGTCCGGCGGGCCGTTCTGGCCGTGTGCCTGCCAGCCCCAGAAGTGGTCGCCGGTGCGGCCCCAGCCGGTCTGCACCTCGTCGGCGATCCACAGGATCCCGTATGCGTTCAGCACCTCGCGGAATGCCGCATACAGTCCGTCGGGCGGGGAGGTGAAGCCGCCGACGCCCTGCACCGGCTCGGCGATCAGCGCGGCCGGCGGCCGGGTGTGCCCGAGAAGGTCCTTCAGGTCGGCCACGCAGGCCGCGACGAACTCGGCGTCGTCGAGGTGCGCGTAGGGGCCGCGGGTGCGGACGCCGCCGTGCACGTACATCGTCTGGAGCGGGGACAGCGAGGTCGGGGACCAGCCGCGGTTGCCGGTGATGCCGACGGAGCTGAAGGAGCGGCCGTGGTAGCTGTTGCGCATGGCCAGGACCGTGTTGCTGCGCCGGTGGGTGGTGGCGAGGAGCAGCGCCGTGTCGTTGGCCTCGGTGCCGGACGTGGTGAAGAAGACGCGGGCGTCGGGGATGCCGCTCAACTTGGCGACGCGCTCGGCGAGTTCGACCATCGGCCGGTTCAGGTACAGCGTGGAGGAGTGGACGATGCGGCCGGCCTGTTCGCTCACCGCCTTGGTGACCTCGGGCAGGGCGTGCGCGGTCATGGTGGTGAGGATGCCGCCGAAGAAGTCGAGGTAGCGGTTGCCTTCGGAGTCCCAGACGTGGCGGCCCTCGCCGTGGGTGATCTCCAGGGGCTCGTCGTAGTAGAGGGCGAGCCAGTCGGGCAGGACGGATCGGTGGCGGCCCAGCAGGTCACGGTTCACGGCCGCACCAGCCCCTCGTAGGCGTCGGGCCGGCGGTCCCGGTAGAAGGCCCACTGCTGCCGGACCTCCTCGACCAGGTCGAAGTCGAGGTCGCGCACGACGAGTTCCTCCTTGCTGTCACTGGCCACGTCGCCGACGAACTGGCCGCGCGGGTCCACGAAGTAGGACGTGCCGTAGAAGTCGTTGTCGCCGTACTCCTCCTGGCCGACGCGGTTGATCGCGGCGACGAAGTACTCGTTGGCGACGGCCGCCGCGGGCTGTTCCAGCTTCCACAGGTGGGACGACAGACCGCGGTGGGTCGCCGACGGGTTGTAGACCAACTGGGCGCCGCCGAGGCCGAGTTGACGCCAGCCCTCCGGGAAGTGGCGGTCGTAGCAGATGTAGACGCCGACCTTGCCGACGGCCGTGTCGAAGACGGGCCAGCCGGCGTTGCCCGGTTTGAAGTAGTACTTCTCCCAGAATCCCTTGACCTGCGGGATGTGGTGCTTGCGGTACTTGCCGAGGTAGGAGCCGTCCGCGTCGATCACGGCCGCGGTGTTGTAGTAGAAGCCGGACTGCTCGATCTCGAAGACCGGGGCGACGACCACCATGCCGGTCTCGCGCGCGAGCGCCCGCATGCGGGTGACGGTCGGCCCGTCCGGCACGGGCTCCGCCCAGCGGTAGTGCTCCGGCTCCTGGACCTGGCAGAAGTACGGCGCGTTGAAGACTTCCTGGAACCCGATCACCCCGGCGCCCTGCCGGGCGGCCTCGCGGGCGTGCTCCTCGTGTTTCGCCACCATGGACTCGGTGTCGCCGGTCCAGGTCGCCTGGACCAGAGCGGCGCGTACGACGTTGGCCATGAGCTGCTCCTTCGACGGGACGTCAGAGCCTCTACGCCCGTAGAGCAGGGCGGTAGAGGCTCGAACGTAAGCCTCCGGGACGGGCTTGCCAAGACCATCGCCGTCAACCCGCTGCGTCCGGCGCGTTTCACACTCCGGTGGGCGAGCCGCGCCGCCGGTCAGGTGGCGTGCCCCGCGACCCGCAGCGCGTGCACGAGGTCCCAGTACCGCTCGTCGGAGACGCCTCGGGCGGCCTCCAGCAGCAACGGTACGAGCGTCACGGGGTCCGGGTCGACGCCCCGGACGGACTCCTCCGGGGTGCGCATCCGGACGTAGGCGTCGAGCAGCGCCCGCACCTCGCGTCGCCTGCCCTCGCCGGCGAGGGCGAGCACCGCGGTGCCCACCTCGGCGGGCGGGCGTACGACGCCCTGGCGCAGGATCTGCTGTCCGTCGGCCGCGTGGCCGGCGGCGATCAGCGCGTCGGCCGCGGCGACGAGCCGGTCGGCGGGCAGCGAGGCGGCCTCCCACAGCAGGGTCGCCCAGTCCGCGTCCAGCCCGGCGCGCCGGAGCCCGGCGGCGAGCGGCGGGTAGCGCACGGCGGGCCAGTGGGCGGCCTCGACCAGCAGCGCGTGCGCCTCGCCGCTGCGCCCCTCGGCGCGCAGCCGGGCCAGCGCGCCCACGACCCGGTCGACCTCCCGCAGCCCGTCCGCGTCCACCTGCTCGAACGCCGGCTCCGTCGCCTCGGGGGCGGCGTCGTCGGCCCCGGCGAACCGCGCCCCGCGCGGCGTACGGCCCCCGTCGGCGGGCACGGGCGCGGGCGCCTCGGCGGCGGGCGGCGTGACGACGGGCACGGCGTCCTCTTCGAGCATCCCGGCGAACCGGGCACTCCCCCGCCGCTTGCGCCGCTGCTTGGGTACGGCGGGCGGCTCGCCGGGGGCAGGGAGAGGAGCGGGGGATTGCGCGGGGGTGCGGGGAGCAGTGGCGGCCTTCCGAGCAGTCGGGGGCTGAGGTTCGGCCGCGGGGTGGGCGCCGCGCGCCGCCCCGAGGTCGGCCGGCACCCGGGGGCCCGGGGGTGCGCCGGGTTCGTTCAAGCGGGTGATGCGGGCCCGGAGTTCCGCGCAGCGGGCCGTGGCGCGTTCGTGGTCGTCGCGGGCCCAGGCGACGTCGAGGCGGATCGCGTCGGCCTCCTCGCGGGTGGTGGCCGTGGACAGGAGCCCGGTCAGCTCGGCCTGGCGGCGCGCCGCGTAGCGCTGCTCGCGGAGCATGACGTCCAGCCGGTCGTTCAGCGCGTCGCGGGCGCCCGGCCCGGTGTCGTACGCGGCGAGGGCGGCGGCGTGCAGGGCGCGGGCGCGGTCCCGCTCGGGTCCGGCGACGGCGGGGCCGTGCTCCGCCGCGAGGTCATGGAGGAGGGACTCGACCACGTCCCAGGGCGGCACCTCGCGGCCGTCGAGGCAGGCGCGCATGCCGTCCGGGTCGCGCTGCCAGAACACCCCGCACCACCCGCCGGACTGGTCGAGGCGCGCCAGCAGACCGTCCAGATAGTTCGCGAACTCCCGCACCCGTCCGGGGAGTCGATCCACAGTCATCGCCCGACTCCCGCCTGACTGGAGCACTCCGGTCCGTAGCGAACACCAGCCGTGTTACAGAGCCGCTACGGGGAGTTTTCGTCGCGAGTGCCGATCGCTCGTACCACACCGTGTCCGTCATGTGACGCGATGTCACGCCCTGGGGGTGCATCGGAAATGCCCCCGGCGTCCGGGCGTGCCAAGGTGAGTAAGAACTCGCCCCCCGGTGTACCCGGCGTGGGAAAGCGGCAGCGCACCGCACGTCGAGAGGGAACGGAAGGCCCATGACCAGCGGTTTCACACCCGAGGGCTTCGGCTCGGACCCCTTCGGAGAATTCCTCGCCCGCTTCTTCGGCGGACCGCGGCCCCGCCAGATCGACCTGGGCCGACTGCTCAGCCAGCCGGCCCGGGAGCTCGTGCGCGGCGCCGCCCAGTACGCCGCCGAGCACGGCAGCCGGGACCTGGACACGGAGCACCTGCTGCGGGCGGCACTGGCCGCGGAGCCCACCCGGGGCCTGCTCAGCCGGGCCGGCGCCGACCCCGACTCGCTCGCCTCGGAGATCGACGAGCGTTCGGGCCCGGTCCAGTACCCGCCGGGCGAGGTGCCGCCGCCGACGTCCCTGTCGCTGACCCCGGCCGTCAAGCGTGCCCTGCTGGACGCGCACGAGCTGGCCCGGACCAGCGGCACCGGCTACATCGGCCCGGAGCACGTGCTCAGCGCCCTGGCCGCGAACCCCGACTCGGCCGCCGGGCACATCCTGAACGCGGCCCGCTTCGCGTCACCCGGTCTGCCGCCGGAGGCGCCGGAGGCGCCGCAGCCGCGCGCCGAACGGCCCCGCGTCACATCGACGCCGACCCTGGACAAGTACGGCCGGGACCTCACCGACCTGGCCCGGCAGGGCCGGATCGACCCGGTGATCGGGCGTGACCAGGAGATCGAGCAGACCGTCGAGGTGCTGTCCCGGCGCGGCAAGAACAACCCGGTGCTGATCGGCGACGCGGGCGTCGGCAAGACGGCGATCGTGGAGGGTCTCGCCCAGCGCATCGCGGACGGCGACGTGCCCGACGTGCTGGCCGGCCGGCGGGTGGTGACCCTGGACCTGACGGGCGTCGTCGCGGGCACCCGCTACCGGGGCGACTTCGAGGAGCGGCTGAACACCATCGTCGGGGAGATCAGCGAGAACTCCGACCGGCTGATCATCTTCATCGACGAGCTGCACACCGTCGTCGGCGCCGGCGGTGGCGGCGAGGGCGGCGGCTCCATGGACGCCGGCAACATCCTCAAGCCGGCCCTGGCCCGCGGCGAGCTGCACATCGTGGGGGCGACGACGCTGGAGGAGTACCGGCGGATCGAGAAGGACGCGGCGCTGGCCCGCCGCTTCCAGCCGATCCTGGTGCCGGAGCCGACCCCGGCCGACGCGATCGAGATCCTGCGCGGCCTCGCGGACCGCTACGAGGCCCACCACCAGGTCCGCTACACCGACGAGGCGCTGGTCGCGGCCGTGGAGCTGTCGGACCGCTACCTCACCGACCGGCGGCTGCCGGACAAGGCCATCGACCTGATCGACCAGGCCGGTGCCCGGGTGCGGCTGCGGGCCCGGACCAAGGGCACGGACGTACGGGCCATGGAGCGCGAGGTCGAGCAGCTCGTGCGGGACAAGGACCAGGCGGTCGCCGACGAGAGCTACGAGCAGGCGACCCAGTTGCGCGACCGGATCGTGGAGCTGAAGACGCGGATCGCCGAGGTGGCCGGCGACGGCGAGGCCGACGAGGGGCTGAACCTGGTGGTGGACGCCGAGGCCGTCGCCGAGGTGGTGTCCCGGCAGACCGGCATCCCGGTGAGCAGCCTCACCGAGGAGGAGAAGGACCGGCTGCTCGGCCTGGAGCGGCATCTGCACGAGCGGGTCGTCGGGCAGGACGAGGCGGTCCGGGTCGTGTCGGACGCGGTGCTGCGGTCCCGCGCGGGCCTGTCGAGCCCCGACCGGCCCATCGGCAGCTTCCTGTTCCTCGGCCCGACCGGCGTGGGCAAGACGGAGCTGGCGCGGGCGCTGGCCGAGGCGCTGTTCGGCAGCGAGGACCGCATGGTCCGCCTGGACATGAGCGAGTACCAGGAGCGGCACACGGTGAGCCGTCTGGTGGGCGCCCCGCCCGGTTACGTCGGGCACGAGGAGGCCGGGCAGCTCACCGAGGTGGTGCGGCGGCACCCGTACTCGCTGCTGCTGCTGGACGAGGTGGAGAAGGCGCACCCGGACGTGTTCAACATCCTGCTCCAGGTGCTGGACGACGGCCGGCTGACCGACTCGCAGGGCCGGACCGTGGACTTCACGAACACGGTGATCGTGATGACCAGCAACCTGGGGTCCGAGGCGATCACGCGGCGCGGCGGCACGCTGGGCTTCGCGGCGGGCGGCGCCGAGGCGGACGAGGAGGCCCGGCGCGAGCAGGTGCTGCGTCCGCTGCGGGAGCACTTCCGGCCGGAGTTCCTCAACCGCATCGACGAGATCGTGGTGTTCCGCCAGCTGACGGGCGAGCAGTTGCACAGCATCACGGAGCTGCTGCTGGAGCAGACCCGGCGCATGCTGCACGCCCAGAGCATCACGGTGGAGTTCACGGACGCGGCGGTGGACTGGCTGGCCGACCGCGGCTTCGAGCCCGCGTACGGGGCGAGGCCGCTGCGCCGGACCATTCAGCGGGAGGTCGACAACCATCTGTCGCGGCTGCTGCTCGACGGGCGGGTCGCGGAGGGCGACCGGCTCACGGTGGACGTGGCGGACGGCCGGCTGGACTTCCGCACGGACCGGCCGGCCGCTCCGGTGTAGACGTTCCCGTCCAGGGGCTCCTACGTCGTGGCCGGGGCCTGCGGCGCGGGGCGGACCACGCGGAATCCGACGTCGTCGATGCGGAACGTCGGATGGCTGCGGCGCCGTACGGAGGCGCGGCAGCTCCAGTGCTCGTCGGCCCAGCCGCCGCCGCGCAGCACCCGGTAGGTGCCGTACACCTCGGGGTCGTAGAGGTCCCAGCACCAGTCCCAGGTGTTGCCCAGCATGTCGTACAGGCCCCAGGCGTTGGGCGCTTTGCCGCCGACGGGGTGGACGCGTGCCTCCGAGTTGGCGCCGTACCAGGCGATGTCGTCGAGGGGTCCGTAGCGGGGTCCTGTGGTGCCCGCGCGGCAGGCGTGCTCCCACTCGGCCTCGGTCGGCAGGCGGTAGCCGTCGGCGGACTCGTCCCGCTCGGCGCGCTCGCCGTCCAGGCGGTGGGCGGGGGTGAGGCCCTCGCGGCGGGACAGGGCGTCGCAGAAGCGGACCGCGTCCCACCAGGACACGCCCTCGACGGGCAGCCGGTCGCCGCGGAAGGTGCCGGGCCGCTCGCCGGTCACGTCGGCGTACCACTCCTGGGTGACGGGGCAGGCCGACATCCGGAACGCGGCGACGTCGACCTGCCAACTGCGCTCGGTCCGCCGGTCGTTGAGCGTGACGCGGCCCGCCGGGACCGTGACCAGGGCGTCGGCCGCCCGGCCGGTCACGACGGGCCCGCTCGGCGCGGCCCCGGTCAACGGGGCGCCGGGTGCACGACCATCGCCGAGCCGCCGCCGCGCCGCGTCTTCTCGGCCGCCGCCAGCCACCGGCCGTCCGGCAGGCGCTGCACGCCCGTCGCGGCGCCGATCTCGGGGTTGGCGCGGAAGGAGTGCCCGATGGCCTCAAGGCCGGTCCGCACGGCGGCGGGGAGTCCGGGTTCGAGGTCGGTCTGGGCCGCGTTGCGCTGGCTGGCGCGCGGGGCGGCGATCGCGTCGACGAGGGGCAGTCCGCGGTCGACGAATCCGGTGAGCGTCTGCAGCACGGTGGTGATGATGGTGGCGCCGCCGGGCGAGCCGAGCGCCACGACGGGCTCGCCGTGCCGGTCCAGCACGATCGTCGGCGCGATCGAGGAGCGCGGGCGCTTGCCGGGGCCGGGCAGGTTCGGGTCGTGGACGGCCGGGTTGGCCGGGGCGAAGGAGAAGTCGGTCAGCTCGTTGTTGAGGATGAACCCGCGGCCGGGCACGGTGATGCCGCTGCCGCCGGTCTGCTCGATGGTGAGCGTGTAGGCGACGACGTTGCCCCACTTGTCGGCGGTCGTCAGGTGCGTGGTGCTGTCGCCCTCGTACGTCGTCGGGGCCGGCGTGCCGCCCGTGGCGCAGTCGGCGGGGTCGCGCGGGTCGCCGGGGGCGACGGGGCTGGTGAGGACCGCGTCGTCCTTGATGAGGCAGGCGCGGGAGTCGGCGTACCGCTGGGACAGGAGTTCCTTCGCCGGTACGTCCTCGAAGGCGGGGTCGCCGACCCAGCGGCCCCGGTCGGCGAACGCGATGCGGCTGGCCTCGATGAAGCGGTGCAGGTACCGCACGTCGCTCGCCTTGGACAGGTCGGTGTTCTCGAGGATGTTGAGGGCCTCGCCGACGGTGGTGCCGCCGGAGGAGGACGGCGCGATGGAGTACACGCCGAGGCCGCGGTACTCGGTCCTGGTGGGGGCCTGGACCTTGGCGCGGTAGGCGGCGAGGTCCCGCGCGGTCAGGTCGCCGGGGCGGGCGTTCCAGCCGGACGCGGGGTCGACGGGCGGTGCGTTGACGGTGTCGACGACGTCCTCGCCGATGCCGCCGCGGTAGAGGGCGCCGATGCCGTCGCGGCCCAGTTCGGCGTAGGTGCGGGCCAGGTCGGGGTTCTTGAACGTGGAGCCGACGACAGGCAGTTGGCCGCCCGGCAGGAACAGTTCGGCGGTGTCGGGGAAGTACCGGAACCGGGTCTCGTTGGCCGCGGTCTGCGCGCGGAAGGTCTCGTCCACGGTGAAGCCGTCGCGGGCGAGCCGCTCGGCGGGCCTCAGCACGCTGCCCAGCGACTTGCTGCCCCACTTGTCGAGGGCCTTCTGCCAGGTGGCGGGCGTGCCCGGGGTGCCGACGGAGAGGCCGCTGCTGACGGCCTCGGCGAACGGGACGGGCTTTCCGTTCTCCAGGAAGAGGTCGGATCCGGCGCTCAGGGGCGCGGTCTCGCGGCCGTCGATGGTCCGCACGGTGCGGGACTTGGCGTCGTAGTGGACGAAGTAGCCGCCTCCGCCGATGCCGGCCGAGTAGGGCTCGGTGACGCCGAGCGCGGCGGCCGTGGCGACGGCGGCGTCGACGGCGTTGCCGCCCTTCCTGAGGATCTCGATGCCCGCGGCGGAGGCGTCCGGGTCGACGCTGGAGACCGCGCCGCCGTAGCCGACGGCCACCGGTGTCTTGGTGGGCGTCGTGGCCGGGGCGCCGGGCGGTGCCGCGGCTCCCACCGAGACCATGGCGGCCGAGACCGCCAGGACCGACAGTTTCCGCGCGACAGGGCGACGCATCCGCACCTCCAGGGAACAGGCAGTCCGCGCAGCGTAGTTCACCCGCCGCCGGATCGTCAGGACCATCGGTCCCCCAAGTCGTGACCCGGGGCCGCCCCGGCCGGTCGCCCCACCCGGGTCGAACACGGGTTTGCCGGCGCCCGCTACCATGCGCGCCCATGAATGACGACGTGCGCAACATCGTGCTGGGCGTGGTGGCCGCGGGCATCAGCGCCGCCCTGGGCTGGATCGCCCGTACGTATCTGTGGAAGCGGAAGCTGCGCCGCAAGCAGGCGTTCTTCGGGCTGCCGGAGAACGCCGAGTCGCTGCTCGTCGTCAACCGCGATCCGGCGGCGGGCGAACCGGCCGTGCACCGCATCGACGTGTTCGCGCTGCTGGAGCTGTCCGCGCTCATCAAGGACTGCGGCGCGCACGTGCAGGTCCTCACGCAGGACACGCCCCACCAGGGCTTCGGTGAGCGCACGGAGTTCTGTCTGGGCGGCCCCGCCTCCAACCGGCGGATGACGGCGCACATGGCGGCCATGCTGCCGGGGGTGCGGGTCAACGTGGATCCCGAACCCGGCCCGGACCGGGGCGCGTTCCAGATCGGTTCGGAGCGCTACCGGATGGAGCCCGGTGTCACCGAGTACGTGCTGCTGGCCCGGCTCACCGCCGGTGACCGCCGGGAGACACGGCCGGTGTTCCTGTTCTGCGGGCAGCGGGCGGTCACCAACCAGGCGGCGACCCGTTATCTGGCCCGCAACCACGAGCGGCTGGCCCGCAAGTACGGCTCGGGTTCGTTCGTGCTGCTGCTGAAGGTCGTCAACTCGCAGGCGTACGGCCCGGACGTCGTCGAGCTCGTCGGGGACGTGACCCGCACGGCGCAGGCTCCCCTGCCGGCGGCGGCCAAGCCCGCTTCCCACCGGGCGTCCTGAGGACGGCCGTTGGGGCGGGTGCCGGTGGTGCGGACCGAGGGGAGCGGCTCCCGTCGCGCCGTTGGGCGACGGGAGGCCGCTCGGCCTCGGCGAGCCGGTCGGCCCCGGTCGTCGACACGGCCGCCCCGCTCTGCCTCGAGCACAACCCGTCCGGCGCGCAGCTGACCTTCTCCCCGCCGGCGAACGCCCCGTGGTTCGGGTCGCGTCCACCGCGCGAGCAGTGATCTCCGGCTGCCGCCGGGCGGGCCTGGCTCATGTGAACTGCTGCCCCCTTCGGTCGAGGGGCCGTGAGGGTACCCCCCACTCGGCAGCAGTGTCCCCGGTCCGGCCGCGGTGGTTCCGCGGCCTCGGTCGTCCCGCAGGCGGTGGACGGGACCGGTGGGACCGTCCCCACCCCCGCCGCCGTCTCCGGGACGAAGGACCCATCGTAGTCGAGGGGTGCCGGGGCGGTCCGGTCCCCCGGGCGAACCCGGCGCGCGGCGTCCGCACGCCGGTCAGTGCTTGAGGATCTTGGAGAGGAAGTCCTTGGCGCGGTCGCTGCTCGGGTTCGTGAAGAACTCGTCCGGGCTGCGGTCCTCGACGATCCGGCCGTCGGCCATGAAGACGACGCGGTTGGCGGCGGACCGGGCGAAGCCCATCTCGTGGGTGACGACGACCATGGTCATGCCCTCGCGGGCGAGTTGGCGCATCGCCTCCAGTACCTCGTTGATCATCTCGGGGTCGAGTGCCGAGGTGGGTTCGTCGAACAGCATCGCCTTGGGTTCCATGGCGAGCGCGCGGGCGATCGCCACGCGCTGCTGCTGTCCGCCGGACAGCTGGGCCGGGAACTTGTCCGCCTGGTCGGCGACTCCCACCCGGTCGAGGATCTCGCGGGAGCGGCGGTCGGCGTCCTCCTTCTTGCGCCCGCGGACCTTGATCTGTCCCAGGGACACGTTCTGCAGGACGGTCTTGTGGGCGAACAGGTTGAAGGACTGGAAGACCATGCCGACGTCGGCACGCAGCCGCGCCAGGGCCTTGCCCTCGTCGGGAAGCGGCTGTCCGTCCAGCAGGATCGTGCCGGACTCGACGCTCTCCAGCCGGTTGATCGCCCGGCACAGCGTCGACTTCCCCGACCCCGAGGGGCCGATGACCACGACCACTTCCCCCCTGCCGACGGTGAGGTCGATGTCCTGGAGGACATGCAGCTCTCCGAAGTGCTTGTTGACGTCACGCAGCTCGATCAGTGGATCGACGGCCATGCTCAGCCCTACTCACTCGTCGCCGTGTGGTGGTGGCCGCAACGTATCCAGGCAAGATCCACGTCGCGGTGCGACACGCACCTGTCGGCCATTAGCCGTATTTACGTCGCAGCCCGGGCCAGTGGTTCACGCCTCCGCGACCTCGGCGTAGAGCTGCGACAGTTCGGGGACGCCGCTGGCGGCCCACTCGTGCCCGTAGTCCACGACGTCGAACTCGCGGCCGGAGGCGAGCCGTACGACGGGCTGGCCGTCGGAGCGGATCTCCCAGGCGGCGCCGGGCACGGTACGGACGATCACCGTGCCCAGGTACAGTCCGGCGTCGTTGCCGAGCCAGGACAGCACCTCCTCGTCGTCCCGCCAGCGCGGGACCAGTTGGTCGAGCGCCTCCAGCGAGGCGGCCGAGTCGTCGAGCAGGACGCTCTCCCGGGACGCCAGGGAACGCAGCAGTTCACACTCGGCGAGGAGCTCGGCGATGCCCGCGGGGTCGGGGACCCCGGGCTTGGCGCGCCGGCCCAGGAAAGGGATGTTCATACCTCCAGCGTGTCATTCGTACCGGCGAACGCACCACAGGCGCGCGGCGGTCGCTTCCCGGCGCCCGGTCGACGCCACGGTGACGCGGAGGTGGACGCCGGACGGTTTCCGGGCCACTTCGGGACGACTTCTCGCATGGTGCGTTGACGGGTCACACGGGTCTCTCTAGCTTCACGGTGCGGCGTTCGTCGCGTCGTGGCGTGCCGCACCGGGCGGCGGGAACGGGAGGAGCGGCCGTGCGCCGAGGTCTGTGGAGTTCCGCGGTCGTCCTCGCCCTGCTGTCGGTGCTCGTGCCGGGGGCCGCCGCGCAGGCCGCGTCGTCGGAAAGACGGGGGCCGCTCCCGCTGGAGCGGCTGTTCGACAACACGGCCGTCAGTGACGACGCCCGGCCGGACGGGGCGGACTTCGACGGCTTCGGTGCCTCCCTGTCGGCGCGGGACCTGGCGGCGGCGGGCTGGACCCCGGGCCGCGTCCTCGACGTGCAGGGCGCCCGGCTGACCTGGCCGCGCCGGCAGGCGGGCGAGGCGGACAACGTGCGGGCGGCGGGGCAGGAGGTCCGCGTCTCGGGGCGCGGTGACGCGCTCGCCTTCCTCGTCGCGGGCACGGCGGGCGGTGACGTGTCAGGTTCCGGCACGGTCGCGTACGCGGACGGCGGCCGCTCCTCGTACCTGCTGACCGCGCCCGACTGGCGGACCGGCCCGCTGGCGACGAAGGCGGTGGCGCTGCCGCACGTGAACACGCCGGACGGCCAACTCGCCGAGCGGGCGCGGCTGTACGTGGTGACGGTGCCGCTGGCGCCGGGGCGGCAGGTCGCCTCGGTACGGCTGCCCGACGCGCCCGCGCTGCACGTGTTCGCGCTGTCGGTGCGGGGCGACTCGGCGGGCTGGACGGGCAGTTGGGCGGCGTCGACGGGCGGCTACCAGGCCGTGGGGCCGTGGACGGACCGGACGCTGCGGCTGGTGGTACACACCTCGGCGGGCGGCCCGCGGGTGCGGGTGCGGTTCGACAACACCTTCGCCGGGGCGCCGGTGCGGATCGGCAGCGCGACGGTGGCCGTGCAGGAGACGGGTGCCGTGCCGCGCCGGGCGCCGGTGCCGATGACCTTCGGGGGCGCGGCCGGCGTGGAGATCCCGGCCGGGGCGCAGGCGTACAGCGATCCCCTCGACTTCGTCGTGCCCGCCGACGCGAATCTGCTGGTGAGCTTCCATCTGCCGGGGCCGGTGCCGGCGGCGCCCGTGCACCGGCTCGCGTTCCAGCGGTCGTACCTGAGCGTGCCGGGCGACCACGCGGCGGACGGCTCGGCGGCGCCGTTCACGTCGGTGCTGACGAGCTGGCCGCTGCTGACCGGTGTGGACGTGGGCGGCGGGCCGGGGTCGGTGGTGGCGCTGGGCGACTCGATCACCGACGGCGACCGGTCCACGACGGACGCCAACCGGCGCTGGCCGAACGTGCTCGCCACCCGGCTGCTCGGCCGGCACGACGTGCCGCGCTACGGCGTGCTCAACCAGGGCATCTCCGGCAACCGCGTGGTCAGTGACCGCTATCCCGGCGACGGGGTGTCCACGGACACCGCCGGGGTGAGCGCCCTGAACCGGCTGGACCGGGACGTGTTCGCGCAGACGTCGGCCCGTACGGTCGTCGTCTTCGAGGGGATCAACGACCTGCGCTGGGGCGCGTCCGCGCGGGACGTGATCGCGGGCCTCTCCCGGATCGCGGACCGGGCGCACGCGCGGGGTCTGCGGGTGCTGGCGGCGACGATCGTGCCGTGCGAGGGCGAGGCCCGCTGCACCGCGGCCGTGGACGCCGAGCGGGCCGTCGTGAACGCGTGGATCCGGGACACGGACGCGTACGACGGCGTGCTCGACTTCGACGCGGTGCTGCGGGACCCGGAGCACCCGGCGCGGATCCTCCCGGCGTACGACAGCGGGGACCACCTGCACCCGAGCGACGCGGGCCTCGCCGCGCTGGCCGAGTCGGTGAACCTGCGGCTGCTGACGGGCTGACCGGGGCCGGGGGCCCGGCGCCGGGGGGGCGGAGGCCGGGGGCCCGAGGGCAGGAAGCCGAGGGTCGGGGCACGGGGCCGGAGGGCCGGGAGCCCGAGGCCGGGAGCCCGAGTTGCGGAGGGCCGAGGTCCGGAGGGCCGAGGACAGGGAGCCGAGGGCCGCCGGGCCCGGGAGCCGGAGGGCCGGAGGGCCGGGGGCGGGGGTCGGAGGGCCGGGGCCCGGGGCTACACGTCGAGGTCGACGACGACCGGGGCGTGGTCCGAGGCGCCCTTGCCCTTGCGCTCCTCGCGGTCCACGTAGGCGTCCTTGACGGCCTTCGCGAAGGGCTGGTTGCCGTACACGAGGTCGATGCGCATGCCGCGGTTCTTCGGGAAGCAGAGCTGGCGGTAGTCCCAGTACGTGAACGGGTGCTCGTACTTCAGGGGGCGCGGGACGACGTCGGACAGGCCCGCCTCGCGCAGGGAGGTGAGGGCGGCGCGCTCGGCCGGGGTGACGTGGGTGGCGCCGGCGAAGGCCGCCACGTCGAAGACGTCGTCGTCGGTCGGCGCGACGTTGTAGTCGCCGAGGACGGCGAAGGGGCGGCTGCCGGTCGCGTCACCGGCGACGGCGGCGCGCAGCGCCTCGAACCACTGGAGCTTGTACGCGTAGTGCGGGTGGTCCACCTCGCGGCCGTTGGGCACGTAGACCGACCAGACGCGGACCGGGCCGCAGGTCGCGGAGATGGCGCGGGGCTCCACGGAGCCCTCGTAGCCGGGGTCGCCGGGCAGGCCCTTGACGACGTCCTCGATGCCGACGCGGGAGAGCACCGCCACGCCGTTCCACCGGCCGGTGGCGTGCACCGCCGCCTCGTAGCCCAGCTCGCGCAGCTGCTCGAAGGGGAACTGGGCCTCGGCGACCTTGGCCTCCTGGAGGCAGAGCACGTCCGTGCCGCTGCTCTCCAGCCAGGCCAGGAGCCTCGGCAGGCGGGCGGTGATCGAGTTCACGTTCCAGGTCGCGATGCGCATGCCCCACAAACTACCGGGCGGGGCTGACATCCCGGTCCGGGCCCGCTCCCTGGGCGGTAATGCCCCCTTGTGCGGTTATACGTCCGTCGTGGTGCCGGGCGTGAGGCGGGCGTGGTCGGCGCCGCCGAGGGCGCCCAGGTGGCGGTCGTAGATCGGGCGGGCGAGGTCGGTCAGGAGGGCGTCGTGGATGTCGTGGACGCGCTGCGGGCGGACCTCGCGGACGTAGTCGATGACCTCGGCGATCTTGTTCCAGGGCGCGTGCACCGGGGCGAGCAGCGTCTCGACCGAGTGGTCCGGGACGGTGAGGGCGTCGCCGGGGTGGAACACCTTGCCGCCGTCGATCAGGTAGCCGACGTTGGTGACGCGCGGCAGGTCGGGGTGGATCACGGCGTGCAGTTCGCCGTGCACCTGGACGTCGAATCCGGCGGCGGTGAAGGTGTCGCCGTGGCCGACGGTGTGGACCCGGCCGGGGAACGCGGAGGAGATCTTGTCCGCGACGGCCCTGAGCGTCCAGATCCGCGCGGCCGGGTTGTTCTCCATGGCGGCACGCAGCCGGAACTCGTCGAAGTGGTCGGGGTGCTCGTGGGTGACGAGGATCGCGTCCGCGCCGAGCGCGGCGTCCTCCTCGCTGAATCCCCCGGGGTCCAGGACGAGCGTCTGCCCGTCCTTGTCGAGGCGGACGCAGGCGTGCGACTTCTTCGTGAGCTTCATGGTCATGGGTCCCATATTGGCGCGCCGCGGCTGCTTCACGGTTCCCTTCCCGGCGCGCCGCGGCGGGGTGTGCGGCTCAGTCCTGCGGGGTGGTCTCCTCGCGGATGACCTGCTGGGCGACCTTGAAGGCACTGTTGGCCGCCGGTACGCCGCAGTAGACGGCCGCCTGGAGCAGCACTTCCTTGATCTCGTTCGGGGTGAGGCCGTTGCGCAGGGCGGCCCTGACGTGGAAGGCGAGTTCGTCCAGGTGCCCGCCGGCGACGAGGGCGGTGAGGGTGACGCAGCTGCGGGAGCGGCGGTCCAGGCCGGGCCGGTCCCAGATCTCTCCCCAGGCGTAGCGGGTGATGAACTCCTGGAAGTCGCCGGAGAACTCGTCGGCCTGCTCCAGGGCCCGGTCGACGTGGGCGTCGCCGAGGACCTCGCGGCGGACCTTGAGCCCGGTGTCGTAGGGGTCGGGGCGGCCCTGCTGCGGCAGGGCGACGGCCGGGGCGATCTCGGCGATCGGCGACTGCTGCGGGGGCGCGGCGGCCAGTACGGGCTTGACGGGCGCCGCGCTGATGGCGATCTGGCCGGTGCCGTGGTCGTGGACGGGCTGCCAGGCGGTGGAGAAGTGCCGCACCAGCAGGTCGGTGACGGCGGCCGGCTGCTCGACCGGGACGAGGTGGGAGGCGCCGGGCACGACGGCGAGCCGCGCGTCGGGGATGCCGGCGACCAGGGTGCGTGCCTCGGCGGGGCCGGTGACCTGGTCCTCGGAGCCGACCAGGACGAGCGTGGGGACGCCGACCCGGCCGAGCTCGGACCGCACGTCGAAGGTGGCGAGCGCCTCGCACGCGGCGATGTAGCAGCCCGGGTCGGTGGTGCGGACCATCTGCACGGCCCACTCGGTGATCGCGGGCTGCGCTGCGGCGAACCCGCTCGTGAACCAGCGGTCCGGGGAGGTGCGGGCGATCGGGTCGAGGCCGTTGGTCCGCACGATCACGCCGCGCTGACGGAACTCGTCGGCGGTGCCGAAGCGGGGCGAGGCGGCGATCAGCGCGAGCGAGGCGAGCCGCTCGGGGTGCCGCAGCGCCAGCTCGACGCCGACGGCTCCGCCGAGCGCGCAGCCCGCGTAGCCGAACCGCGTGACGCCGAGCCCGTCGAGCGTGGCGAGCAGCCGGGCGGTGAGGTCGGTGACGGCGCCCGCCGGGTACGCGGGCGCGCCGCCGTGGCCGGGCAGGTCGAACCGGAAGACGCGCCACTGCTTGGTCAGCTCGGGGACCTGGCGGTCCCACATGTGCCATGTGGTACCGAGGGACGGTCCCAAGATCAGCACGGGGAGGTGTTCTGGCCCGTCAAAGCGGTACTGCAGCGTTTGAATCTTGGCTTCGGTCACGGGTTCACACCTTCGTCTGTCACGATCTGTCACACGCCCCCTGCGAGATCGTACAGACGGACCCTGCGAAGGCCGCTTGCCTCCCTTGTCCCGCAGGCCCGCGGTGCCCGTCGCCCGCCGCCGGTGCCGTGTCGCTCACGCGCGGGTCCACTTCTGGTTGGCCTGGCCGTTGCACCACGCCAGAGAGACGACCGGTCATGGCAACACCCTCTGGGCGGGCGGGATTTGGCGCGCCATTCGCCGGGCGCCCGTCCGTCGACGACGGTGCGGAGTCAGGCGCTGGCCCGGACGGTCAGGCGGGTGGGGAGGACCAGCGGGGTGGGGTCCTGCCCGTTGACGAGCGCGACGAGCATGCGCGCCATCTCCCGTCCGAGAGCCTCCACGGGCTGATGGACGGTGGTGAGCGGCGGGTCGGCGATCCGGGCGACCGTCAGGTCGTCGAAGCCGACCACGGCGACGTCGCCGGGGACCTGCCGGCCGGCCTCCCGCACGACGCGCAGCGCTCCCGCCGCCATGTTGTCGTTGGCGGCGAACACTCCGTCCACGTCGGGGTGTTCCGCCAGCAGCGCGGTCATGGCGGCGGCTCCGCTCGGCTCGGTGAAGTCCCCCTCCAGCGGCGGGAACGGATCGAGACCGGCACCCAGCATGGCGTCCCGGTAGCCGCGGTACCGGGCGCGCCCGGCCTCGGTGTCCAGGCGCCCGCAGATCACGGCCACGCGCCTGCGGCCGAGTGAGACCAGATGCTCGGTCGCCTCGCGCGCCCCGCCGACGTTGTCCACGTCGACGTACCACCGGGGAGCGGGACCGACCGGGCGCCCGCCGAACACGACGGGCATCTGCGCCTCCTCGGCCATCCGGGTCAGCGGATCGTCCTCGCGCAGCGCCATCAGCATCACACCGTCCGCGCCCCTGGACCGCAGGAGTTCCGCGACCCGCTTGCGGCCCCGGTCGGAAGCGGCCAGGCACAGCATGAGATGCAGGTCCGCCTCGTCCAGGGCGGCCGACGCCCCCACGATCACCCGGGCGAAGAACGGATCGGCGAAGATCGAAGGATCCTCCCCCGAGACGACCAGGGCGGCGGCCCCCGTCTGACGGGTGGCCAGGGCGCGAGCGGTCGGATTGGGTACGTAACCGAGTTGCCGCACGGCCCGTTCGACAGCCTCACGCTTGGCACGGCTGACATGCGGGGCGTTGTTCAGGGCGCGGGAGGCCACGGAGCGGGAGACACCGGCGCGTTCGGCCACCTCGTCGAGCGTCGGATGCCGACGCGGGGCTGCTTCTGCCACGGCTCGTGAGTCTTTCACAGGCGCGGAGCGCACGGGAACACAAAGCTGGGAGCGCTTCCAGTATGAGCGGCCGTCAGGACCTGCCTCCCCAGTGAAATCCGAATGCCGCGAAGGCTATTGACACCTCAACCACTCGCCCACACCATTGGGACCGCTTCCAGTGGGAGCGCTCCCAAGCACGCCTCCTCCGAAACCGAGGTACTGTCTTGAGCCGCAGACTCCGCACCCTGATGGCAGCGCTCTGTGCCCTGCCGCTGGCGTTCGCCGCCGCACCGTCCGCCCACGCGGCCGACCCCACCACGATGACCAACGGGTTCTACGTGGACCCCGACTCGAGCGCGAAGCGGTGGGTGGCCGCGAACCCTGGCGACGGCCGGGCCGCCGCGATCAACGCCTCCATCGCCAACACACCGATGGCCCGCTGGTTCGGCTCCTGGAGCGGCACCATCGGCACCGCGACCGGCGCCTACGTCGGAGCCGCGGACCACCGGGACAAACTGCCCGTCCTCGTGGCCTACAACATCTACCACCGTGACTACTGCGGCGGGCACTCCGCCGGCGGCGCCGCCTCGCCGTCCGCCTACGCCGGCTGGATCGCTCAGTTCGCCGGAGGCATCGGGTCCCGACCGGCCGTCGTCGTCCTCGAACCGGACTCCCTCGGAGACTACGGCTGCATGACCCAGGCCCAGATCGACGAACGCGAGGCCATGCTCACCGGTGCCGTCGCCGAGTTCAACCGCCAAGCCCCCAACACCTGGGTCTACATGGACGCCGGCAACCCGCGCTGGGCCGACGCGGCGACCATGGCCCGGCGTCTCCACGAAGCCGGCCTCCGGGGGGCCCACGGCTTCTCGCTCAACGTCTCCAACTACATCACCACCGCCGAGAACACCGCCTACGGCAACGCCGTCAACAACGAACTGGCCGCCCGCTACGGCTACACCAAGCCGTTCGTCGTGGACACCAGCCGCAACGGCAACGGCTCCAACGGCCAGTGGTGCAACCCCTCCGGCCGCCGCATCGGCACGCCCACCCAGAAGGGCGGAGGCGCCGAGATGCTCCTGTGGATCAAGACGCCGGGCGAGTCCGACGGCGACTGCGGTGTCGGAACCGGCTCCACGGCCGGCCAGTTCCTCCCCGAGGTCGCCTACAAGATGGTCTACGGCTACTGATCCAGAATTCCCGCCGGTGCGGCCCCGTCCGGCACGGGGAAGCCGCCTGAACGGAGCTGCCGCCGTGAGCGCACCGGCAGCCGGGTCCCCCGGCGTCAGCGCGTCCCCCGCAACAGGAATCGTGACATTGTCATGACCGAGCAACTTCCTTGCACGAACGGCCAGTTGTGGTCACTGACTGGATAGCGTTCCCCTGGAACACAGGCAGAACAACAGGGGGACTTGTGAGAACACATCGCGCGGGACGGTTCGGCACCGTCGGCGTACTGGTCGCGGCGACTCTGGGCGCATCAGTCGTCTTCACCCCGTCATCGGCATCCGCCGCTCCCGACTGGGTGTGTCACGGCGAGGGAGTCAAGCGCTGCGCCCTGGTCTGGTGGGATCAGACCAACGACACCTACCGGGCGCGAGCGAAGATCACCGACGTCGCCGGTGGCCGGAGCTTCCAGGTGAAGGTGACCGACGTCAAGTTGCGGCGGAGTGACGGCCGAGGGGGCTGGGTCACGCTGCGCACATCGGACGACTACGACGGTTGGCACGGCACCGAGGACACGGCCCGCACCTCCGCCGTCGATCCGTGCAACTGGCCGACATCGAGTTTCAGCGTGGTCGCGAAGTTCAACTGGAGGGGTGCGGCCACCGGCGGGGAGACCTGGAGTCCGGCCACGTCCTGGACGTTCTACTGCTGACACCCTGAAGGGCCGGGCCCCGGGCGGGCAGCCTGGCCACCATCGGCGGCACGGGAACCGGCCTGACCAGGTCGAAGACCTCTCGTACCGCCCGTCGCCCCGCCAGGAGCGCCGGAAGCCCCGCCGGGGCGGAGGAACCACATGGGTCCCCTGCCCCGGCGGGGCTCGGTCGGCCGGGCGGCGGGTTGCCGTCGCCCGGCCGAGGGCGGTGCCGTGTGCGGTACTTACCGGCTCAGCCGAAGTTCACGTCGCTGCACCACATGTAGGTCTGGTCGAGGTGCGAGGCCTGCCAGATCACGAACACGATGTGGTGTCCGGTGTAGCCGGAGGTCTGGACGGGGAACGTGATGTTCTGCGCCGGGGCGAAGCGGCCGGTCTGCGTGATGAAGTCGAGGTTGCCCCAGCCCAGGGACTGGGTCTTGGGGTCGAAGCCCTGCTTGCTCACGTAGACCCTGAAGAAGTCGGCACCGTGGGACGCCTGGTCGTACAGCTGGACCGAGAAGTTGTTGCCGATCGTGGTGGTCTTCCACGCCCCCGGCTTGTTCAGACTGGCGTTCCGGGAGAGGTTGTTGCTGCAGAGCGTCCCGTCGGGGGTCTTCGCCTGGAACTGGCCGCCGAGGCCGTCGCGGAGCGCGCTCATCCAGTTCCACATGGTGTCGGGGTTGGCCTGCCAGGCCTGCCAGCACATGGGGTCCTGGGTCTGCATGACCGGGTTCGTGTGGTTGCTGCCCCAGGTCTTCCAGCACTGGTACGCGCGGGTGGCGGGGCCGACGACGGTGCCGTGGGCCTGGGCGGGGGTCGACCAGGTCAGCGCGCCGACCACCATGGCGAACAGCATGACGAGCACCTGGAGAGGCCGACGGAGCGGTGACCGCGAACGGCCGGTTAACAGGCTTGGGTTACGCATGTGGGGGGAACTCCTTCCAGTGACGAGGCTGTTATGGGAGCGCTCCCAACGGTAGGACTTCTGAATGAAATGTCAATGAAACGAACCGAGTTGGTTGCTCGCGGAGCCGTTCGGCGTTGGCCGACAGGGCAGTTCCGGACAGCTCACGCCAAGCGGATCGGTCCACCGTCACTCCCCCGAGATGAGGTCTCATGAACCGAAACCGAGTTGCCGTCGGCGCGGTCGCCGTGGCCCTGTTCACCGCCGGCCTCGCCGTCGGCCCGGCAGCCGCCTCCACCTCCGCCGCCACCGGGGCGAAGGCCCGGGTCGGAGCCGACTGGGCGACTCAGTCGATCCTCTTCACCGCCGCCGCGGGGCAGACCAACGACCTCAGCGTCTTCTCCATGTACACCAGCGACGGGATCCGGCGGATCGGCTTCAGGGACGTGGTCCCGCTCGAACCGGGCGACCACTGTGCGTACTCCAGGGCCGAGGACACCACCTCCGTCGTCTGCGAACTGCCCGCCGACAGCGCCCGGCCCGACAGGATCGACGTCGTCCTCGGCGACGGCGACGACACGATCGCCGCGTTCGACCCCGGGATCGGCACCGTCAGCGGCGGATCCGGCGACGACGAACTGCACGCCCACACCGCACGCGCGGTGCTGGGCGGCGCGGGGAACGACATGGTCATGGGTCCCGCCGCCCTGCACGGCGGCGACGGCATGGACCACCTGATGGGTGACGGCGGCCATCAGCAGATGTGGGGCGGCCGGGGCGACGACATGATCGAGGGCTACGGCGGTGACGACACCGTGCACGGCGGCCCCGGCGACGACCACGCCATGGGCGGGGACGGCCGCGACGTCGTCCTCGGCGGTCCCGGTGACGACACGCTGGACGGCGAGGGCGGCGACGACTTCGTCTGCGGCGGCACCGGAGAGGACGTCGTCGAAGGCGGGGACGGCCACGACATGGTCCACCCGTAGACGCGCCTGCGTACCGGAGGCCCGGCCCGCGGCGCGAACGGCGCCGCGGGCGCCGGGCCGCCGGCCGGGGCGGCCCGGCGCCCGCCCGGGGGCTGCTTCTCCTAGTGCTGCGACCGGGAAGGCCGCAGCACTAGCAGTCGGATTGCGGTGCCGGGCGTGCCGCGTGGCGGGCGTCCGGGTTCGCCAGGAGGTGGCGGGGGTCGGTGGCTCGGGTGATCGCCGCCTCCACGGCCGTGATGCGGTCGGCGAGCAGGCCGAGTGCGGCGACCGCGCGGGTGAGCGGGTCGTCCTCGGGGCCGCCGAGGGTGCGTGCGCGGACGTACGCCGCCTTGATCTCGGCCCAGCGCCGCGCGTCCTCGCCCGTCAGCGTGCCGCGCAGCTCGGCCAGTTTCAGCAGGTTGGCCTCGGCGCCGGTGGTGAGGGTCTGGGCCTCGGCCGTGTAGTGGTCGTCGACCACGGCGGCCGCCTCGGCGTCGTTCATGACCGGCCGGATCCGCTGGGCGATCTTGTTCATGTTGCGGTAGGAGCCCTGGAGGAGGAACGGCGGCTCGGTGCGCGTGTCGTCGGAGCGGGCGGCTGAGGCGATGTACGCCGCGTTGACCGCGAGGACCGTCGAGCGGGCCGCGAGCAGGTGGCGCAGCACCGCCAGGATCCGCTCCAGTTCGGCCGGCGCGTACGGGTGGGACAGCCGGTCGGCGCGGGCCGACGGGTCGCCCTCGGCGAGCCGGATCAGCAGTTCCAGGTCGGCGCGGTCGCGGCCGGCGAGCGGCGCGAGGACCGGGTTGGCGGTGAGGGCGTTCTCCACGAAGCTGAGCGCGAAGGCGTCCTCCTTGCCGGTCAGGACGTCGCCGAGGTTCCACACGTCGGCGCGGTTGGCGAGCATGTCGGGCACGCGGAAGCGGGCGCCGGACTCGGTGTACGGGTTGCCGGTCATGCACACCGCGAACCGCTTGCCGCGCAGGTCGTAGGTGCGCGGCTGGCCGTCCCCGACGCCCTCGACGCGGCGGGTGGCGTCGCACAACGGGATGAACTTCTGGAGCAGTTCGGGCGAGGTGTGCTGGATGTCGTCGAGGTGGAGGAGGGTGTTGTTGCCCGCCTCCAGCGCGAAGTTGATCTTCTCGATCTCCTGGCGGGCGGTCGCGTTGGGCGCCTCGGCGGGATCGAGCGAGGTGACGCCGTGGCCGAGCGCGGGCCCGTTGACCTTGACGAGGACCAGACCGAGGCGGTCGGCCACGTACTCCATGAGCGTCGTCTTGCCGTAGCCGGGCGGGGAGATGAGCAGGAGCAGTCCGCCGCTGTCGGTGCGCTTGGCGGCGCCGGTGGTGCCGAGCTGCTTGGCGAGGTTGTCGCCGACGAGCGGCAGGTACACCTCGTCGATGAGGCGGCTGCGCACGAACGTCGACATCACGCGCGGCCGGAACTCGTCCAGGCGCACGCGGGTGCGCTCGGCGGTCAGCAGGGCGGCGCGGCGGCGCTGGTAGGCGCGGTGGGCGGGGACCTCGTGGGTGCGGAACCGGCGGGTGCGGGCCAGGAGTTCGTCGATCCGTACGGTGAGGGCACGGCCGGTGATGCGCGGGTGCGCGCCGCGCAGGTCCTCGACAGTCTCGGTCAGCGGGGCGGCCGACTCGTGGCGTGGCAGGTCCGGGCAGAGCTCGGCGGCGACGGCCTCGGCCAGGTCGCCGGGCGCCGGGGCGGTGCCGGTCGCGGCGGTGTACGACGCCAGCCACGCCTCGACGAGTTGCCGGCGCGCGGACAGGCCGTCGATACCGGCGAGGTCGTCGTCGTACGCCGACGTGCCCACCGTGCGACGGAACTTGTCGAGCAGGGTGCGGGTGCCGGCGCTGATCACGAAGCCGTCGGGGCCGGTCGTCAGTTCCTCGACGAGGTACGCGGCGGCAGCGGCGCCGTCCGGTCCGCCGATCGCGTCGGCCAACTCGCCCTCCAGGGCGCCGAGTCCGGCCGCCGGTCCGAAGGTGTCGCGGGCCCGGGCGAGCGACACGGCGCGCCGGGTCCAGCTCTGGCGCTGTTCGGCGGTGGTGCCGTGGGCCCAGAACAGCTGGGCCGCGGCGCGCGCCGAGGGCTCGTGGCGCAGGGGTCCGGCAGCGGCGTACAGGCGCAGCAGCGCGGTGAGGACGAGCACCGCGTCGTGGTCGTGGACGCCCCGGTCGTAGCCCTCGTCGTACGCGGCCTCGGCGGCCCGCCGGACCAGGTCGGGCAGGTCGGCCTCGGCGAGGGCCTCGGCGCCGTGCTCGTCGAGGAGCCGGGCGGCGAGGTGCTCGGCGCGGTAGACGTCGGGCGACTCCGAGGGCAGCGGGCGCTCCCAGTAGGGGCGGGTGGCCGCGAAGTCGGGGTCGGTGACCGGGGCGCGGTAGTCGGTGCCGGTCAGGGCGAAGGCGAGGCTGTCGCCGTGCGGGACGAGAGTGAGGTCGAGGGGCTGGGTGTTGACGGCGAAGAGGTGGTCACCGAGGCGGAGGGTGCGGCCGTCGTCGGCGTACAGGTCGGTGCGGTCGCGCAGGGCGCGCAGCGCCTCCTGGTGGGCGGCCTTGAGCCGTCCCTCGAGTTCCTCCGCCCGTACCTGGTCGCCGAGTTCGCGCAGTTCGCCGGCGACGCGGCGGACCTTGAGGGGCATCGGGTCGGAGGTGAAGTAGGTGGCGACGGCGTCCGCGTCGGGGAGGGCGGCGGCGCGGCGGGTGACGGTCCGCAGCACGCGGCCCGCGGAGTCGGCGAGGCGTTCGGCACGGCGGGCGCGGGCGTCGGCGAGGGTCTGCTTGCGGGCGGTGAACGCCTCGTGGATGTCGTCGCGTTTGTTCGCGAGGTCGCCGAGGAAGTCGTCGAACTCGGCGAACCGGGATTCCAGGTTCTCCAACTGGACGAGAGTCCGGGCGAGTTGCTCGTCACAGGCCTCGGGGCTGTCGGCCGCGGCGAGCGCGGCGGTCACGGTGTGGCCGAGGAGCGCGAACTGGGTGGCGAACTCGGCGCGTCCCTCGCGGTCGAGGAGGGCGCGGCGGCGGCGTTCGAGGCCGGCGCGGGCGTGGTTGACGCCGCCGAGGACCTCGGCGACGCGT
The DNA here is from genome assembly GCF_055606745.1 of Streptomyces sp. NPDC037054. NCBI lineage: Bacteria > Bacillati > Actinomycetota > Actinomycetes > Kitasatosporales > Streptomycetaceae > Streptomyces > Streptomyces sp. NPDC037054. The sequence goes on from NZ_JBVJSJ010000007.1 coordinate 146,738, forward strand.
TCCAGGACGGCGGTGCGGACGGTGGCGTCGGCGTCGTCGAGTCCGGCGACCACTTCGGTGACGGTGTCGAGTCCGCGGGTGAGGGCGTCGAGACGGGCGGCGAGCGGCTCGGCCTCGGCGACGGTGGCGATGTCCTCGGCCGCGGCGACGAGTGCGTCCACCTCCTCCTGCTGTGCGGTGAAGGCGTCCTCGCGGGTGAGGTGGGTGAGGGCGCGCTGCCCGAAGGCGGCGAGGTCGGCGTCGATGCCCGCGGCGAGTGCGTCGATGCGGTCGGTGTCCGCGTACCGCATGTCCTTCAGGGTCAGCAAGTGGCCCTGCGCGGCACGGAGTTCGGTCAGTCCGGCGACCCAGGCGGTGGCGGCGCGGGGTGCTTCGCCGCGCAGGCGGCGTACGACGGCGGTGACGCGGTCGGTGGCCTCGGTGAGCGCGTCGGCGGCCTGCCGGGTCAGGGTCCGCACGGTCTCGAACTCGGTGATGACCTGCTCTGCGGTCGCGCGTACCTGCTCCAACGGCTCCAGCAGGTCGCCGAGTTCGGGGTCGCCCAGCCAGTGGTGGGTGTCGGCGGCGGTGACGCAGTCGGCGGCGATCGCCCGGTACACCTCGCCGGTGGGCGTGGTCCCGGTGACGGCGGCCGCGACGGACAGGCAGTCGGAGATGCCGCGCACGAGGTCGGCGTTGCCGACGCGGGCCACCGCCCCGCCCCCGGCGGGCCGCGCGGCGGCGTGGGTGTCGGAGACGTAGGGGGACGTCCAGCGCTGGACGGCGTGGACGCGCTGCGGCTCGGCGTCGTTGCCCGCGGGGTCCCCGCGCAGCGCGAGCAGCGTGCCGTCGTCGAACAGGGCCCAGCCGTGGCAGGTCAGCGGGTTGGCGACCTCCTTGCGGATCACGTTGTACGGCAGCAGGACGCTGCGTCCCTCCACGCGCGCGTGGAAGGCGTACAGGACGTCCTCGCCGTTGGGTGAGCGTATCTCGCGCTCGAACTCCAGCTCGGCGGTGTCGATGCCGTCGAACGTCTTGTGCGCGCCGCCGGCCAGGCAGTAGCCGCCGGGGAAGGCGATGCCCTGGTCCTCGGGCAGCCGCCGGCAGGCCCGGCCGATGCCGTCGAGGCGGACGACGGTCCGGGTGAGGGTGTTGAAGACCAGGTAGCGGTGGGTGTCCTCCTTGTACGGCAGGACGTCCAGCAGGATGAGCGCGCCCACGCGGGCGTAGGCGATGTCCGCGTCGGCGAGGGACTGGAGCGGCTCGGCGACCGGCTCGCAGTGGACGCCCTCGCCGGTCTCCGTGTCGTTCTCGGTCTTGACGGTGAGCGTGCCGCCGGTCGTCGACACGTACAGCTCGTCCTCGACGGCGACGTGCGGGTGCCTGCCCAGGACGTGGTCCTCGCGGGTCGTCGGCGTCCACGTGAAGTCGTGGGCGGGCGGGAAGACGTGGTCGCGGTCGCCGCGGGCGTCGAGGAAGGACACCTGTCCGTCGTCGGTGGCGGCCCAGCGCAGCACGCGGAGGTCGGCGGCCTTCTCGCCGGTGCGGAACACGGCCAGCAACTTGCCGTCGACGCAACGCAGTTGCAGCAGGTGTGCCTGGCGGTAGTAGCGGTACAGGGCGGCGAACTCGCGGCGGAACGCGGGGTCGTCGAGCAGGCCGGGCACGGCGTCGTCGGGCAGCCGGTTCAGGTCGCGGTCGTACAGCGCGAAGACGTCGCCGACGGCCGTCTCGTTCCTGAGGCCGCCGAAGTCGTTGTGGCCGAAGAGCAGGGCGTCGCCCACGGCGACGACGTCGCGGGGCACGCGGGCGTGCTCGGTGCGCAGCCGCTCGGCGCCCGCGAGTTCGAGCCGCTGGGCGCCGAACTCCTCGACGCGGCGGGCGTTGAGGGCCTCGGCGCGGCGGGCGAGCTCCGCGGCCTGAGCGGTGAGGCGGTCGCGCAGCACCTCGTAGGTGCCCGTGTCCAGGCCGGTGGTCATGGATCCCTCTCAGGAAGTCGGTCGGACGCGGCCGGGAGCCGCCGCCGGGTGGGCGGCGGCGGCTTTCCGGCCGGGGCGGTCAGTGCGCGGCGCCGCTGCCGTTGACCGCGGTGAGCGGGGTGTCCGCGAGGCCGAGCTCACCGGCGGCGTCCAGCAGGCGCTGGAGCTGTCCGGCCTGTGCGCCGCCGCCGTTGATGAGCTTCATCAGCAGCGCGGACACGGTCAGGTTCCGCACGTCGGCGGTGGACGCCTGGCCGAGGACGCGGCTCAGGTCGTCGGTGAAGCTCGACGTGCCGTCCAGCCACGGCCCCGCGAGGGCCTGCGCGGTCTCGGAGTTCTGGACGAAGCCGTCGACGCTCTTGCCGAGCGCGATCGAGGACATCAGCCGGTCGAGGAACAGCGACTCGCCGCCGACGATGTTGATGTCGGCGCCCTCCAGGCCGGTGGCGAGCACGGTGGCCTGCGCCTCGGCGACCTGCCGCTGCGCGTCGAGGGCGGCGAGCCGGACGTCCTTCTCGGCCTCCAGGCGCAGCCGGTACTCCTCGTGGCCGCGGGAGGCGTCGTCCAGGGCGGCCATCGCCGCCGCCTTCTCGGTGAGGCCCGCGGCCTCCGCCTTGAGCTTCTCCCCGATGCCCTCGGCCTCCGCCAGTGCCTTCGCCTTCGTGCCCTCCGCCTCGGCCCGCATGCGCGCCTGGGCGGCCTCCGCCTCCGCGCGGCCGGCCTTCTCGATGACCTCCGCCTCCTTGTCGCGGACCTGGACCGCCGCGAGCCCTTCGGCGGCGGACTCGGCCCGGACGCCCTCGGCGAGCCGCACCTTGGCCTGCGCGTCGAGGTCGGCGCTCTTCAACCGGGCCTCGGCCAGGGTGAGTTCCTCGGCGGCGCGGTGCACGGCGGCCTGCTCGGCGGCCTCCGCGGCCTTGATCTCCTTGACGAGGGTCTCCTGCGCCTCGGCCTCCGCCGCGATGACGACGGCCTGCCGCTGCCGTTCCGCCTCCTCCACGGCCCGCAGCCGCTTGATGGCCTCCTCCTGCTCGGCCACGGTCCGGTCCACGGCGACGCGTTCCCGGATGACCTCGGCGATGTCCCGCTTCTCCGCCTCGACCTCCTTCTCGGCGGCGATCCGCGTCAGGCCGGTCTCCCGCTCGCGGGCGATGACTTCGAGGACGCGGTCTTTCTCGATGCGCTCGTTCTCGATGGCGATGACCCGCTCGCGGTTCTTCGCGGCGACGGCGATCTCGCGGGCCTGGTTCTCCCGCTGCACGCCGAGTTGCTCCTCGGTCCTGAGGAACGCGGCCTGGGCACGCAGCCGTTCCTCCTCCACCACCCGCGCCGTCTCGGCCTCCTCGCGGGCCCGTACCGTCTCGATCTCGCGGCGCTGCTTGATCTCGGCGTCCGCCTGGCGGCGCTCCAGCTCCAGGATGGCCTCGCGCGCGTCGACGTTCTGCCGGGTGATCTCCTTCTCCTCGGTGCGCCGGAACTCGTTGGTGCGCACGTGCTCGATCGCCGTCAGCTCGGTGATCTTGCGGATGCCCTGTGCGTCGAGGACGTTGGCCGGGTCGAGCTGGCTGAGCGGCGTCTGCTCCAGGTAGTCGATCGCGGCGTCCTCGAGGTGGTAGCCGCTCAGGTCGATGCCGATGACCTCGATGATGCGGTACCGCAGTTCCTCGCGCTTGGTGTAGAGGTCGGTGAAGTCCATCTGCTTGCCGACGGTCTTCAGCGCCTCGGAGAACTTCGCGTGGAACAGTTCCTGGAGGGTTTCCCGGTCGCTCGCGCGTGCCGTGCCGACGGCCTGGGCGACCTTGATGACGTCCTCGACGGTCTTGTTGACCTTGACGAAGAACGAGATGCGGATGTCGGCGCGGATGTTGTCCCGGCAGATCAGCCCGTCCTTGCCGGCCCGCGTGATCTCGATGGTCTTCACCGAGATGTCCATCACCTCGGCCTTGTGCAGCACCGGCAGGACGACCTGTCCGGTGAAGGTCACGTCGACCTTCCGCAGTTTGGAGACGATCAGCGCCTTGCCCTGTTCCACCTTGCGGAACAGCCGGGAGACGAGGAACAGCAGGAGCAGGCAGGCGGCGACGAGCACGCCGACGCCCACGATCACGACAGTCATGGCATACGTCCTTGAGGCGAAACGGAGTTGAGCCTGAGGAGAATCGGGCGCCGGACGACGTCCGCGGTCCGGGCCGCACGGTTTCGCGGCTCGACGTCGGACCCGTGCGATGTCGCTCGGCACGCCGTCGTTCCGGCGCCCGGCATCGGTGTCGTCAGCCGTGCTCCCCCTGAGCTCATGCTGCCCGCCCTGTTACGGTCCGCGCATTGCCGGATCCCGGCAGTGTTCACCGGGGTCTGCATGCCGGTGGCCGTCAGGTACGCGTCATCCACACGGCACGGTGGTCATCGCTCGGCGGTGAGCGTCTCGCGCAGTCCGGCCGGATCGTGGGCCAGCGCCTTCGGCACCCGCTGGTTCCATCCGGCCGCGAACTCGTCGACGGACCGCACGACGGACCGGCGCAGCCGGCCGTGCAGCAGCCGGAGCAGCACGGCCGCGAGCGGGCGCAGCAGGCCGCGGCCGCGCAGGATGACGGTGACGCGCACGTCCCACTGGTCGCCGTAGTCGCGCGGGCGGGGCGCTGCCCGCAGTTCGGCCCGGAAGAGGCGGTGGGTGAGCCGGGCCCCGAGCGGGACGGCAGCGGCGCCGCGTTTGCCGTCCGCCGCGGCCCACCAGTCGTCGAGCCGCAGGCGCAGCGTGCCGTCCAGCGCGGACAGGGCGGACCCGGCGGACAGGGCGGGTCCCGTGCCGTCGAGGCGGGCATATCCGTCGATCCGGAGGTGCCGCGGCCGGTCGGCGCTCCACAATGTGGTGCGCAGCCCGAACTCGCCGTCGCCGGTGACCAGGCGCGCCTCGGCCCGCAGGGCGCGCCGCCGGTTCCATTCCTGGAGCGTGACGTGCGCCGTCTCACCGTCGTCGTCCGTGACGGCGTACACCGCGCCGGTCCGCAGATGCCGGCCCTCCACCAGCCGCACGTCCGGGACGACGTTCCCGCCGGGCAGCCGGATCCGGCCGTCCTCGGCCCGGCTGTCGTCCGCCAGACCGGCGAGCACGGCCAGGACGGACTCGCACCAGGAGCGGGGCACGGCGTGGAGGAGAACGGTGTGACGGACACGGACCATGCCGGGATGATGCCGCCCGGCGTCGGCACCTTCCATGCGGCGGCACGGCAGTTCCGCCCGGGACACGGTGCCGGATCCCGGCAGTGGGGGGGGCAAGCGGGCGCTGTGGGGGGCAAGCGGGCGCCGTGGGCGGCGCCCGAGGGGTGGTCGGCGCACCACGCGGGCCGTCGCGACGGTCGGCGTCATGCGAGTCGTCACGGCTGATCGGCGCGCCACGGCCTGTCACGGTGGGGTGGCGCCACGCGGGCCGCCACGACGGGTCGGCTCCGCGCGGGACGTCACGGCAGGTCGGCGCCGGGCGGGTCGTCTCCCCCGTTCGGGAGGCCGAGGCCGGTGAGGGCGCCGACCGGGTCGAGGTCGGGGGTGCCGCGCGGCCACCAGTCCTCGCGGCCCGGTTCCGACTCGTACGCGTACCACAAGCCGTCGCGCCCGAGGCGCAGTTGGAGGTGGCCCCGCGGGTGCGTGAGGGTGTTGTGCCAGGGGCGGAACGCGGGCAGGTCGGCGGCGAGGAGCAGTGGCCGGGCCCGGTCGAAACGGCCTGCGGGCGGGTCCCAGAACTCGTCGAGGACGGTGAGGCCGGCGAGGCCGCCCTGCCGCCAGGCGGCCACCGCGCGGGCCAGGTCGGCCGGGGTGCGGCCGGTGGCGGTGGCGAGCGAGGAGTACAGGGAGCGGGTGCTCGCGGTGAGTCCGGAGCCGGGGCGGGCGGCGGCGAGCCGGACGGCGTCCTGCCACAGCGTCAGGCCGCCGACCGGGTCCCGGCTGGTGGTGAGCAGCGCGTGGGCGCGGGCGGCGGCGTCGGTGGCGAGCTGGTCCAGCGCGAACGGGTCCGGGCCGCCCGGCGCCGCCGGGTAGGCCGGGGGCTGCTCGGGGTGCGGAGGCGGGGGCAACGGCGCCGGGAGCGGCGGCAGTCGGCGCGGGGCGACGGCGTCGACGGCGCGTACGCCGGGGACCGCGGCCGGTGCCCGGTCCTGGGTGGCGCGGGCCGCGCGGGCGGCGCTGAGCCGGGACAGGTCGTCCAGCAGTCGGCGTTCGCCCCGGCCGCGCAGCAGGAGCAGCACGAACGGGTCGGCGTCGAGCAGCCGGGCCGTCTGGTAGCAGAGCGCGGCGGCGTGCTTGCAGGGGTGGCCGGAGTCGGGGCAGCTGCACTGCGGCGCGAGGTCGCCGGGGCCGGGCAGCAGCGGGACTCCGCAGTCCGCGAGCGACTGGGGCAGCTCCTTGTCGAGCAACGCGGCGATGTGGCCCGGCCGTTCGGCCGCGGCGTCCAGGAACCTGTCCCAGTCGGCGTCGTCGAGGGTGCGCAGGCGCAGCTGGACGCGGTACGGGCGGGGGCGGGTGCCCTGCACGTAGGCGAGTACCAGTCCCGGTGTGACGGTGATCGCGTCGACGTGGCCGCGCGCCGCGTAACCGCGCCCGCGCGCGAGGCGGTTGGCGTCCAGCGCGCCTTCCTCCAGCGCCGCGACCCACGCCTCGCCCCACCAGGTCTCGGCGAACGCCCCGTCCTCCGCGGAACCCTCGGGACATGCGGGAAGCGCCGGGAAGGTCCGCCGCAGCTCACCGTCCCGGCCGGGGGCGGCCATGGAACGCGGGGAGGCGGGGGCGGCGAGGACGCCGGGGTCGGCGGGTCGGCGCGGGGCGCCGGGGTCGGTCGTGGATCGACGCGGCTCGACGGGGTCGGCGGGGTCGTTTGTGGACCGGCGCGGGGCGACGGAGTCGGTGGTGGACCGGCTCGGGGCGACGGGGTCCGAGGCTGGCGGATCCGGCGTGGTTCTCCCGCGCGGGGGGCGTTCGTGTCCGGTGGTCGGGCGAGCCGTGCGCGCGGGTTCCACGGGCGCGCCTGCGGTGGGCTCGTCCTCAGCCGCCTCCGGGGGGAGTTGGAACGCGCCGGCCAGCAACTCCCGCAGCTCGCGGGCGCGGGTGGCCGCGGCGGACCGCTCGGCTCCGGGGCGGGGCGGCGCCGTACGCCGGTCACCGCGGCCCCGGCCGCGCGCGGCCCGCTCGTGTCCGTCGCCGGCGCCGCCGTCGCCGATTCCGTTGCTGTTGCCACTGCCACTGCCACTGCCAACGCCGCGTTCGCGCGCTCCGCCGTGCCGTGCCTCCGGTGTCGTACGGGCCCGGTCGGCCTCGGCCCGCGCCACGCGCAGCGCCTCACGGGCGATGTCGGCGGGCCGGGCGGAGGAGGACGCGGGCTCGACGCCGTCCTCGTCCCCCTCCTCGTCACCGTCGTCGCCAGCCTCGTCGTTCCCCTCCTCGTCTTCGTCCTCTGCGACGTCACGATCACCCTGCCCGGAGGGGGCCGCTTCCTCCCCGCGCGGGGCGAGGACGGCCGTCGGCTTCTCGACCGTGTCGCCCGAAGCGGCCTCGGGAGCGGGCACGTCGTCGGCGTCCGCGGGCTCTCCCGGCGCGTCCGCCCCGTCCTCGCCGGCGTCGGGCCGACCCGATGCGTCCCCCGCCCGCCGGGAGGCGAGGGCGCGGCGCAGCGCCTCGCGCGCGGCGTCGCCGGGACGGGGGCCGCCGCTTCCGCCGACCGGCGTCTCCTCGGCCCGCTCCTCCGTCTCCCCCGCCACGCCGTTCGGCGTCGTCGGGTCGGCGTCCCCGCTCCCCCGCGTCTCGGCCAGTGCCGCCCGCAGGGCCCGGCGGGCCTCCTCCGACGGGCGCGGGGTCATGACGGCCTCCGGAGGGACACCAGGTCGGCCAGGTCGCGGTCGGTCAATTCCGTGAGGGCCGCCTCGCCGGAGCCGAGGATCGCGTCGGCCAGGGCGCGCTTGGACTCCAGCATCTCGGCGATGCGGTCCTCCACCGTGCCCTCGGTGATGAGGCGGTGGACCTGGACGGGCTGGGTCTGGCCGATGCGGTAGGCACGGTCGGTGGCCTGCTCCTCCACGGCGGGGTTCCACCAGCGGTCGAAGTGGACGACGTGGCCCGCGCGGGTGAGGTTCAGGCCGGTGCCGGCCGCCTTCAGCGACAGCACAAGGACGGGGGTCGCGCCGCTCTGGAAGCGGTCGACCATGTGCTCCCGCTCCGGCACGGGCGTGCCGCCGTGCAGGAGTTCGGCCGGGACGGCGCGCTCGGCGAGGTGCGCGGTGATCAGGCGGGCCATGCCGACGTACTGCGTGAAGACGAGGGCGGAGCCGTCCTCCGCGAGGAGGGTGTCCAACAGCTCGTCCAGCAGGGCGAGTTTCCCGGACCTGGCGGCCTGCCGGTCGCCGCCGGTCAGCTCCTCCTTCAGGAACAGGGCGGGGTGGTCGCAGATCTGCTTCAGCGAGGTGAGGAGCTTGAGGACCATGCCGCGGCGTGCCATGCCCTCGGCGGTCTCGATGGCCAGCATCGACTCGCGCACCACCGCCTCGTACAGCGCGGCCTGTTCGCGGGTGAGCGGCACCGGGTGGTCGGTCTCCGTCTTGGGCGGCAGCTCGGGCACGATGCCGGGGTCGGACTTCTTGCGGCGCAGCAGGAAGGGCCGCACGAGCCGGGCCAGCCGCTCGACCGCCTCCTCGTCCTCGCCGGTCTCGACGGCGCGCGCGTGCCGGGCGCGGAAGGACTTCAGGGGGCCGAGCAGGCCGGGGGTGGTCCAGTCGAGCAGGGCCCACAGCTCGGAGAGGTTGTTCTCGACCGGGGTGCCGGTGAGGGCCACGCGCGCGGGGGTCGGGATGGTGCGCAGCGCCTTGGCGGTGGCGGAGTAGGGGTTCTTGACGTGCTGGGCCTCGTCGGCGACGACCATGCCCCAGTGCTGCTCGGCGAGGGCGGGGGCCGCGCTGCGCATCGTGCCGTACGTGGTGAGGACGAAGCCGCCGGGCGGCAGGTCGGTGAGGCTGCGGTCGGGGCCGTGGAAGCGGCGGACGGGGACGCCGGGGGCGAACCGGGTGATCTCCCGCTGCCAGTTGCCGAGCAGGGAGGCCGGGCAGACCACGAGCGTCGGTTCGCGGCGGGCGCGTTTGAGGTGCAGGGCGATGACGGTGATCGTCTTGCCGAGGCCCATGTCGTCGGCGAGGCAGCCGCCGAGGCCGAGGGAGGTCATGAGCTCCAGCCAGGCCAGGCCGCGCAGTTGGTAGTCGCGCAGGGTGGCGCGCAGGCCGGGCGGCGGCTCGGCGGGCCGGACGCCGGCGGTGAGGCGGTCGCGCAGAACGGCGAGCGTGCCCGCGGGCACGGCCTCGACGGTCTCGCCGTCGACCTCGGCGGTGCCGGTGAGGGCGACGGACAGGGCGTCGACCGGGTCGAGCAGGCCGAGGTCGCGTTTGCGGGCCTTGCGGACGAGGGCGGGGTCGACCAGCACCCACTGGTCGCGGAGCCGGACGACGGGGCGGTGCGCCTCGGCGAGCGCGTCCATCTCGGCCTCGGTGAGGGGGTCGCCGCCGAGGGCGAGCTGCCAGCGGAACTGGAGGAGGTCCTCGCTCTCGAAGAAGCCGGTGCCGTCGGTGGCGGAGCCGGGCGCGGGCCGGACGACGGCCGTGGCGGCCAGGTCCTGCGCGAGGTCGCGCGGCCAGTGCACGGCGACGCCGGCGGCGGCGAGCCGGGTGGCGGCGACGCCGAGGAGGTCGCCGAGTTCGTCCTCGGACAGGGCGAGCACGTCGGGCACGTCCTGGTCGCCGAGCCGGTCGAGCGGCGGCCAGACGCGGGCCGCCCGGCGCACCGCGAGCGCGGCGTCCACGCGCGCGCGTGGCCCGAAGGCGTCGTCCGCCGTGCCCGCCCACAGGGCGGCCGCGTCGGCCACGAGGGTGGGGTCGGCGAGGCTGTGCACCTGGACGATCGCGGCGCCCGCGGCGCGCGTGCCGGCGTCGGGATCGCCGTCGAACAGGTCGGACGCCGACAGGTCCAGGCGCAGCGAGATCCGCACGCCCGCGTCCATGCCGGCGGCGACCTCGGCGGCCCAGTCGTGCGCGTGGGGCAGGTGCTGGGCGGTGCTCGCGGCGAAGGGTTTCCCGACGGCGTAGGGCGCGGCCGGGGTGCGGGGCAGGGTGTCCGCGACGGCGTCCAGGAAGGCCCGCACCAGCGTCTCGGGGTCGGGCAGCCGCAGCGGGCCGGGGCCGGGCAGCGGAACGGCGTGTCCCTCGTGGGGCAGGGCCGCGGCCACGGCCCTGAGGTGCGCGATGTCGTCGGGGTCGAGGGGGCCGGCCCGCCAGGCGTCGTGGGCGGTGGCGGTGAGGCCGGGCAGCAGGCGGCCCCGGGCGGTCAGCCGCAGCGCGTGCAGGGCGGCGGCGCCCCAGCAGGCGGTGGCGGGGTGGGCCGACGGGTCGTGCCGGGCGCCGGCGAGCAGCGGGAGTGCCTCGGCGACGGGGAGGATCAGCGCGGGAGTGGTCCTGCGGCGTACGCCCGCGCCGTGCCGTCGTACCACCGTGAGCTCGGTGTGCTCCGCGTCGGCGGCGGGCAGGGGGCCGCCCTCGGGGTCCCAGAAGGCGACGCTGCTCTCCCGCGGCAGGGGCGCGGGCAGGAAGACGGCCGCGAGCCGGGCGGGGACCGGGCCCCCGGCGGCCTCGTCCGTCCGCTCGGCCACCGCGACCGTGCCGCTCATACGTCCTGCCACCTCCCGTCCCGTGTGCCGGCTCATGTGTCTTCGACTCTACGGGCGGGGTCTGACAACCGGCCCCGGAACCGGGCCGGCGCGGGACGACCGCACCGGCCGGTGACCGGCGGCGGCAGGCCGTTCCGGCGGCCGGCGGCCGACGGCCGGCGCTACGGCACGGTGCGGGAGACGACGTAGACCATGACGTGGTCCGGGTTGGTCAGGTTCACCACCACGTCCTGGGTGGGCGCCGGGTTCTTCTGCCGGTGGACCAGGCCCCACCACCGGCCGTCGTCGGGGAACTTCCAGCCGCTGACCTTCTGGTCGCGGGCGCCTATCGTCACGTCGCCCTTCTCCAGGTCGGCGCGGGTGACGCCCATGCCGGTGAGGAACGCGTCCAGGCCCGCGCCGGTCGTGCCGAACTGGACGTAGAGGCGGCTGGTCTTCCAGTTGTTGGTCTCGTAGTAGGCGACGCGGTCCGCCGGGTGCGGGATCGGCACCTGGTAGAGGCGGCGCTGCACCTTGGACGGCCAGCCGGCGGTGAGGCCGGTCGCCGAGTACTTGGCCTCCTTGTCCTTGCCGCTGTCGCGGCTCTGGTTCGCGGAGATCACGAGGTAGCCGGCCGGGATGCCGATGAGCAGCACGATGATCAGCAGGGTGAGGGCCCTGCGGCGGATCATGTGCCGGCGGTCCTCGACGGGACGGGGCGCCCGGTCCGGGGCCGCCGGGTGCGGTACCGCGGTCATGCCGTCCCCTCGGTGGTGCGGCGGAACTGTTCTGTGGTGCGCCGGAACTGGGCGTAGCGCTCGTAGCGCTCGTACCGCTCCACGCGGCGCCGCTTGGCGCGGCGGAAGCGGCGGGCGACGAGCCGGGCGAGGTCGGCGGCGCCGACCATGCCGGCCTCGGGGCCGAGCTGGGCGCGGGCGATGCGGGCCTCGGGACGGTAGCCGCGTCCGGTGAGGTTGCGCCGGAACGCGTCCCGCGCGGGGCCGATCAGCAGATCGTCGGCGGCCGAGACTCCGCCACCGATGACGAAGCAGGACGGGTCGAGGGCGGCGGCGAGGTTGGCGATGCCGACGCCGAGCCACTGCCCGATGTCCTGGAGCAGCTCGATGCACATGGCGTCGCCCTCACGGGCCAGCTCGGTGATCATCGGGCCGGTGATGTCGGAGACGTTGCCCTTGACGTGCTCGATGATCCCGTAGGCGACCGGGGAGTCGGCGGCGGCCAGCTCGCGGGCCTCGCGCACCAGGGCGTTGCCGGAGCTGTACTGCTCCCAGCAGCCGCGGTTGCCGCACGGGCAGCGGTGGCCGCCGGGCACGACCTGCATGTGCCCGAACTCGCCGGCGACGCCGTACTTGCCGCGCTTGACCTGGCCGTCCTCCAGGATCGCGCCGCCGATGCCGGTGCCCAGGGTGATCATGACGAGGTGGTCCTCGTCGCGGCCGGCGCCGAAACGCCACTCCGCCCAGGCGGCGGTGTTGGCGTCGTTGTCGACGAGGACGGGGACGGAGAGCCGGTCGGAGATGCGGTCCCTGAGGGGTTCGTTGCGCCAGGACAGGTGCGGCGCGAACAGGACGCGGTTGCGGTCGGCGTCGACCCAGCCGGCCGCGCCGATGCCGACGGCGTGCACGTCGTGCCGGTCGGACAGATCCAGGACCAGCTCGACGATGGTGTCCTCGACGACCTTCGGGCTCTTGGACTTGTCCGGGGTCTCCGCGCGGAGCTTCTCCAGGATGTTGCCGTCGGCGTCGACCACGCCCGCCATCACCTTCGTGCCGCCGATGTCGATGCCCACCGTGGGCACCCGGGGCGCGGTCAGGTGGGACCGGCGCTCCCTGGTGCCGACGGTGCGCAGGACCGGCGCTCGGCGGGAGCCGATGGGGGCCGTGAAGTCGCGGTAGGTGCTCATCGTCGAACGATTCTGCCTCACGGCCGGGCCGGGTGTGGGGCGGGGCGAAACGCCGGGTGGGGGCCGGGGGGAACACCGCCCCGCGCCCCTCAGGGACGGCGGCGCAGTTCGTGGCGCAGGTCGTCCAGCTCGTCTCCGCCCGCCATCTGCCTGGTGAGTTCCTCCAGCGTGATCTCGTCGCGCGCGTGGTTGCCCACCATGACGCCCCGCTTCAGCAGAACGAACCGGTCGCCGACGAGGTGGGCGTGGTGGGGGTTGTGCGTGATGAAGACGACACCGAGGCCCTCGTCACGGGCCGCCGCCACGTACCTCAGGACCACGCCGGACTGCTTCACGCCGAGGGCGGCGGTCGGTTCGTCGAGGACGAGGACCTTCGCGCCGAAGTACACCGCCCGCGCGATGGCCACGCACTGGCGTTCACCGCCGGACAGGGTGCCGATGGGCTGGTCGACGTCGCGCAGGTCGATGCCCATGCGCTGCAGTTCGGCGTGGGTGGTGCGGCGCATGTGGTCGACGTCCATGCGCTTGAAGGGGCCGACGCCCTTGCGGGGCTCGGAGCCGAGGAAGAAGTTCCGCCAGACCGGCATGAGCGGCACGACGGCCAGGTCCTGGTGGACGGTGGCGATGCCCCGGTCGAGGGCCTCGCGCGGGGAGGACAGCGTGGTCTCCTCCCCGTCGAGGCGCAGGGTGCCGGCGTCGTGCCGGTGCAGCCCAGCGATGATCTTGATGAGGGTGGACTTGCCCGCGCCGTTGTCGCCGAGGACGCAGGTGATCTCGCCCGCGTGGACGTCGAGGCCGACGCCTTCAAGGGCGCGGACGTTGCCGTAGTACTTGCCGACGCCGGACAGTTCGACGAGCGCGGTACGGGTGGCGGTGTGGGTCATGGGGTGGCCTCCGCGCGCCGGCGGACCCAGGCGTTGAGCAGGGTCGCGAGGAGCAGCATCGCTCCGAGGAAGAACGTGAACCAGTCGGGGTTCCACTCGGCGAAGACGATGCCCTTGCTGGTCATGCCGAAGATGAGGGCCCCGACCGCCGAGCCGACGGCGCTGCCGTAGCCGCCGGTGATGAGACAGCCGCCGATGACGGCCGCGATGATGTAGATCAGTTCGTTGCCGACGCCCTCGCCGGACTGGACGACGTCGTACGAGAACAGCAGGTGCTGGCCGGAGATCCAGGCGCCGAGCGCGACGCCCGTGTAGAGGCCGATCCTGGTGCGGTCGACGGGGACGCCGACCGCGCGGGCGGCGGCCCGGTTGCCGCCGACGGCGAAGATCCAGTTGCCGGCGCGGGTGCGCAGCAGGATCCAGGAGGCGACGGCCACCAGGGCGAGCCACCACAGGATGGTGATCCTGAAGCCGACGCCGCCGACGGTGATCGTCGAGGCGAAGACCTCGCGGGCGGAGTCGAAGCCCTCCATGTCGGCGATCGTCTTGGTGGAGACGGTGCCGCCGATGAGCTTGGTGAAGCCCAGGTTCATGCCGGTCAGCATGAGGAAGGTGCCCAGCGTGATGATGAAGCTGGGCAGCCCGGTACGGGTGAGCATGAAGCCGTTGAAGACTCCGATCGCCACGGTGACCAGCAGGGACACGCCGACGCCGACCCAGACGTTGGCGGTCATGTGGTAGCTGGACATCGACGACACCAGGGCCGACGAGGTGACCATGACGCCGGCGGACAGGTCGAACTCGCCGCCGATCATCAGCAGCGCGACGGGCACCGCCATGATGCCGATGGTGGAGGCCGCGTAGAGGACGGTGCTGAGGCCCTCGGCGCGCAGGAAGCCGTCGGCCGCGACCGCGAAGAACACGAAGACGGCGATGGCGCCGACGACCGAGCCGAGTTCGGGGCGGCCCAGCAGTCCGCGCAGCGGCGACCTGGGCAGAAACCTTTCGTCAGTGAGGGTGCTCATCGGGTGCCCCGCTTCGTGTACTCCTCGATGTCGGCGGCGTCGTCCTTGGTGATGATCTGCGGTCCGGTCAGCACGGGCCGGCCGCCGCCGAGGACGTCCGCGTTGTACTTGTGCAGCCACAGCAGGTCGACCGCCTCGTAGCCCTGGAGGTAGGGCTGCTGGTCGACGGCGAAGCCGAGGGTGCCGTCCTTCAGGCCGGCGGCCACCTTGGCGTTGAGGTCGAAGGTGTCGATCTCGGCGCGGCTGCCGGCGGCCTGCTTGGCCTTGACGGCGGTGTCGGCGTAGGGCGCGCCGAGGGTGACGACGGCGTCGACCTCCTTGTCGGACTGGAGCTTGGCCTCCAGGGCGGACTGCACGTCGGGCATGCTCGTGCCGTTGACGTAGAGCCGCCGCACGGTGCCGTCGAAGGTCTTCCCGACGCCGTCGCAGCGCTGCTCGTGACCGACGTTGCCCTGCTCGTGCAGGACGCAGAGGACGTTCTCGCGGCCGCGTGCGTCGAGTTCCTCGCCGACGGCCTCGCCCGCGATCGTCTCGTCCTGGCCGATGTGCGTGAGCGCGCCGAACTCCTTGGACTTCTCCGAGCCCGAGTTCACGGTGACGACCGGGATGCCGGCCTTCGCGGCCCGCGCGAGGGCGGCCTTCATCGCGTCGGGTTTGGCGAGCGTGACGATGATCCCGTCGACCTTCTTGTCGACGGCCGCGTCCACGAGCTGCG
This sequence comes from Streptomyces sp. NPDC037054, assembly GCF_055606745.1. NCBI lineage: Bacteria > Bacillati > Actinomycetota > Actinomycetes > Kitasatosporales > Streptomycetaceae > Streptomyces > Streptomyces sp. NPDC037054. The sequence goes on from NZ_JBVJSJ010000007.1 coordinate 161,906, forward strand.
CCTGCTGCTGCGCCTCGTCGTCGTGCGAGTAGAGGAAGGTGATGTTGTCCTTGACGGCGGCCTGTTCGGCGCCGCTCTGGACGATGTCCCAGAACGTGTCGCCGTCACCCGAATGGGTGATCATCGCGAAGGTCCAGCGGGGCGTGTCCACCGCCGGCCCGCCCTGGGCCGCCGCGGCCTTGCGGGCGTCCTCCGCCCGCTTGCCGCCGGTGCTGCTGCACCCCGCGAGGGAGGTGCACAGTGCCCCCGCCAGCGCGATGCCCACCCAGGTCCGAAACCGTGCCACGAGGCCGTGCCCTTCTTGCCGTGTTCGTCGTACGCAAGGGGCTGGTCGTGACATGCCTTACATGTGTCCCACCGGCCCCAAACGCCCCATTGTCAACCACGGGGATCAGGCGCCCGGCGGCCGGGGAGGGAGGCGCGGTCACCTTGTCCGGACATTGAGACGAACCAGGGGGCGCGGGAGCGGTCGCGGCGGGGCGGCGCCGGGCGGACTCAGGGCCGTACGAGGAGCTGGAACTCGAAGGAGTAGCGCGACGGCCGGTAGGTGTGCGTGCCGTACTCGACCGCGCGGCCGGTGTCGTCGAAGGTGACGCGCTGCATGGTGAGCAGCGGCGCGCCCTCCGCCTCCGCGAGCCGTTCGGCCTCGGTGGCCGTGGCGGAGCGGGCGCCGATGGTCTGGCGGGCGCTGTGCAGGGTGATCCCGGCGGCGCGCATCAGCCGGTACAAACCGGTCGCCTCCAGCTGTCCGGTGTCCAGGTCGAGCAGGCCGGGAGGCAGGTAGTTGCACAGGTACGCCATCGGCTCGCCGTGTGCGAGCCGCAGCCGCTCGACGCGGTGCACCTCGCTGTCCTCGGCGACCGCGAGCGCCGCCGCGATCTCGGCGGAGGCCGGCACGACCGTGTTGACCAGGACTTTCGTGGCCGGGCGCTGGCCCGCCGACTCCAGGTCGTCGTAGAGGCTGCTCAGTTCCAGGGGGCGCTTGACCTGGCTGTGGACGACCTGCGTGCCGACGCCCCGGCGGCGCACCAGCAGTCCCTTGTCGACGAGGGACTGGATGGCCTGGCGGACCGTGGGCCGGGACAGGCCGAGCCGGGCGGCGAGCTCGATCTCGTTGCCGAGCAGGCTGCCGGGGGTCAGCGTGCCGTGCTCGATCGCGGCCTCCAGCTGCTGCGACAGCTGGAAGTACAAGGGCACCGGAGAGCTCCGGTCCACGCGGAGATCCAGCTGCACGGTCGGGTCCACTCCTGGTTTCGGCACGGCCCGAGCGTAGCTCCGTGCGTTGTTGACGGGAAGTTGTGTAGTTCGGTTGTCCGGACATACGCATTGACAGGGAGGGGGCTGGGCCGCACTTTGTTTCCATGCGCATCGGGGTCATCGGTACGGGCCGCATCGGCACCATCCACGCGAACACGCTCAGCAGGCATCGCGACGTCGGGTCCCTGATCCTCACGGACGCCGACCACGCGCGGGCGCAGTCGCTGGCGCAGCGGCTGGGCGAGACGGCGGCCCCCGGCGTGGACGAGATCTTCAAGTGGGGCGTGGACGCCGTGGTGATCACCACGGCGACGCCGGCGCACGCCGAGTTCATCGGGCGGGCGGCGCGGTCGGGTCTGCCGGTGTTCTGCGAGAAGCCCATCGCGCTCGACCTGCCGGGCACGCTCCACGCGATCGCCGAGGTGGAGGCGGCCGGGACGATTCTGCAGATGGGGTTCCAGCGCCGCTTCGACACCGGGTACGCGGGCGCGCGGGACGCGGTGCGGTCGGGGCGGCTCGGACGGCTGCACACCGTGCGGGCGCTGACGTCCGACCAGGCGCCGCCGCCGGCCGCGTATCTGCCGGTGTCCGGCGGGCTGTACCGGGACACGCTGATCCACGACTTCGACGTGCTGCGCTGGGTGACGGGGCGGGAGGTGGTCGACGTGTACGCCACCGGGTCCGACGCCGGTCCGCGGATGTTCCGGGAGGCGGGCGACGTCGACACGGCCGCCGCGGTGCTCACCCTCGACGACGGCACGCTGGCCACGGTCACCGGGGCGCGGCTGAACGGCGCCGGCTACGACGTCCGCATGGAGCTCGCCGGGGAGCGCGACCAGATCGTCGTCGGCCTGGACGACCGTACGCCGATCGCGTCCACGGAGCCGACGGGGCCGCCCGCCGCCGACAAGCCGTGGTCGGGCTTCCTGGAGCGCTTCGGGCCCGCCTACGAGGCGGAGCTGTCGGCGTTCGTGGAGGTGGTGCGGGGTGAGCGGCCCAACCCGTGCGACGGGCGCGAGGCGTTGCAGGCGCTGCGCGTCGCCGAGGCCTGCGAGCTGTCCCGGCGGGAGCGGAGACCGGTGCGGCTGGTGGAGATCCCGGGCGGGCGGGCGTTATTGGGGTGAGTGCCGGGGGAAGCGCTTACGCGCGGGTTCGTCGGGGGTGTCACGGCGCCGCCGGCGGGTCCGGGCGCACCGCGCCGCCGACCGGCCCGGGGTGCCACCACCACGTCGGCCGGACTAAGACGTCACCGCCCCGCCGCAGGTCCGGGCCCGCGCCATCGCCCCACTGGCCAGCCCGGAGTACCACCACCCCGCCTGCCGGCCCCGGTGCCACCACCACGTCGGCCAGACCAGGACGTCACCGCCCCGCCGCAGGTCCGGGCCCGCGCCATCGCCCCACTGGCCAGCCCGGAGTACGACCACCCCTGCCCCCCGGGCCCGGGACCGGGTATCACCGTCCCGCCGGCGGGACCGGGGGCTACCAGCCCTCCGGCGTCCGGGACGTCACGACCCCACCGGCCGGTCCAGGGTGTTACCGCCCCACAGGCCGATCCCAGACATCACCCGCCCATCCTCGGGGTGAGGGCGTCACCACCGCACCGGGAGGCTCCGAACGCCTCTCATCAGGGCGCCCAGCAGCCACGCGCCCGGCGGGCCGTCGAGCGCGAGGCCGGGGGCACGCTCAAGCAGGGCGCGGACCGCCGTGCTCGCTTCGAGGCGGGCCACGACCGGCACCCGCGACTAGTGCCCGCCGCCCTCGCCGGTTCGCTCCTCCAGCAGTCCGGCGTCGTGGGCCAGCAGGGCGATCTGCACGCGGTTGTTGAGGCCGAGCCGGGACAGGACACGGGAGACGTGGGTCTTGACGGTGGCCACGCTCATGAACAGCTCCGCGGCGATCTCCGCGTTGGCGAGGCCCCGGCCGACCGCTACGGCGACTTCGCGCTCACGGTCGTTGAGGAGGGCGATGCGCTCACGCGCGCGTGCCCGGCGGGCGTCGGCCGCGCTGTCCGCCGCGTGGGTCATCAACTGGCGGGTGACGGCGGGCGACAGGACGGGATCGCCCGCCGCGACCCGGCGTACCGCGTCCAGGATCTCGGCGGGCGGCGTGTCCTTGAGGACGAATCCGGCGGCGCCCGCGCGCAGGGCCCGCAGGACCTGTTCGTCGGCGTGGAAGGTGGTCAGCACGACCACCTGCGGGGCGTCCTCACGTCCCCTGAGCAGTTCCGTCGCCGTGAGGCCGTCGACCGTCGGCATCCGGATGTCCATCAGGACGACGTCGGGCCGGGTGCGGTCGACGAGCGCCACGACCTCGCACCCGTCACCGGCTTCGCCGACGACCTCGATGTCGTCCGCGCCACCCATCATGAAAGACAGCCCGGCCCGCACCAGGGGGTCGTCGTCGACGAGGAGGAGTCTGATCGCAGTCATGAGGCATACGTAATCACGGTGGTGAGGCGGGGAGTTGGGCCCGTCGGGCCGTGTGCGGTGGCGGCGTCCCAGGTACCTACGCGCGCAGGATCACGCCGTGGCGGGTGCGCAGGACGCGGAGTTCCCACCAGACCACGGCCGTCACCGAGGCCGGACCGCCCAGGAAGGCGAGGATCTGGACGAGCGGCGGGCCCGGCGGCAGGCCGCCCGCGAGCAGGCTGATCAGCGCCCACTCCCACACCAGGACCCCGGTGAGCAGGGCGGGCAGTGTCGCGTGCACGGCGGCGGTGTTGAAGCCGGTGCGGATGGCGGGGCCGGTGGCGAAGCCGAGGAAGAACACCACCCAGACGAGGGGCAGGAACAGCGCGAGCGTCAGCCAGGGGGTGGCACCGCTGTCGCCGGTTCCTGAGGCGGCGCCCGTCTCCTCCAGCATGCTGATGCCCACGACCGCCAGCGGCACCGCGGTGACGGCCGCGATGTACCACAGGGCCGACTTTCCCGCGGCACGCACGCGTGGGCGCATGTCGGCCTTCGTCTCGGGCGTGGCCCAGCGGAAGAGGAACGCGATGACGACGGGCGCGCTCAGCAGGAGCAGCGGCGGGGTGATGGCGATCCGCAGCATGTACTGCTGCTGCGCCTCGCTCACGTCCTCGGGCTTGCCGTACAGCGCGAGCAGCAGCACGGTCAGCGCGGCGGCGGCCCAGGCGCGCGCCTTCTGGAGCCGCGTCACCCGCGGGTCCTCGATGCGGCGTTCGCCGCGCGGCGGGAACAGCCGGTGCGCCCTGAGACGGGCCGAGCGGGCGAACGAGTAGCCCGCGACGAGGGGCACGAACACGAACCAGGCGCACGGCGCGAGCAGCACGAGCCACATGCAGCCGGGGCTGCTTCGCCGCCAAGCGCTGAACATGTCGCGCACCCGCGGCCATTCGGCACCGCGCAGCCCGCGGAACGCGCCCCAGCCCAGCGGGGAACCGCCCCCCGGGCGCGGCGGATACGGCTGCTGCGGCGGGTAGGGCTGGGGAGGTACGTACGGCGCGTTGGTGTACGGCGACGCATAAGGACCGGCGTTCGGCGATGGCGGCGGGTACGGCCCCGGGTTGGGCGGAGGGTACGACCCTTGGTTCGAGGGCTGGTACGGCCCTTGGTTCGAGGGCGGAGCGTACGGGCTGCCGGGCGGGGGCGCGGGCGGGTGCTGTCCGCCGTTCGTCGGCCACTGGGGCTGCTGCGGATGGTGGGGTCCCCCGAAACTCACGCCGGCTGTTCCTTCCGAGACGCTCGATGCTGAAGCCGGACAAACATAGCCAGCGGCACTGACAAGTCAAATGCCGCTCACCTGCCGGGAGATGGGGACGCGTGGGGACGCGTGCGACGGGGCCGGTCAGTCCCACGGCAGCCACGCGCGTACCTCGAAGCCGCCCTCCGCCGTGGGGCCGTGTGCCAGGGTGCCGCCGGCCAGGGTGGCGCGCTCGGTCAGTCCGATGAGGCCCTGTCCGGAGCCGGGGACGGGCGGGACCTCGCCCTCGGGCGCGGGGTTGTGCACGCGGATCACGAGTCCGTCGCCGGGTCCGCCGGTGACGGTCACGGCGACCTCCGTGCCGGGCGCGTGCTTGCGGGCGTTGGTCAGTCCTTCCTGGGCGATGCGGTAGGCGGTGCGGCCGACGACGGCGGGTACGGCGCCGGCGTCGGTGACGCGGTGGGTGAGCGTGACCTTCATGCCGGCCGCGCGGGACTCGGCGACGAGCGCGTCGAGTGCGGCGAGCGTCGGCTGCGGTCGTCCGCCCGGGTCGTCGGAGTCGGCGGCGCGCAGGACGCCGATGATCTGCCGCAGGTCCTGCAAGGCGTCGTGGGCGCTCTCCCGGATGACGCCGGCGGCCCGGGCGACCTCCTCGCGGGGCGCGTCGGGCCGGAACTCCAGGGCGCCGGCGTGCACGCTGAGCAGGGTCAGGCGGTGCGCGAGCACGTCGTGCATCTCGCGGGCGATGGCCTCGCGGGCGAGCCGCTGGGCCTGTTCGGCGCGCAGCCGCGCCTCGGTCTCGGCGCGCCGGGCGCGGTCCCGCAGACTGAGCATCAACTGCCGTTTGGAGCGGACGAACATGCCCCAGCCGATGGCCGAGACGATCAGCAGCCCGGTGAAGACGAGCACGGCCGGGTACGACAGGTCGGGGTCGGGGCGCAGCCGGAAGAACACCGGGAGCACGGCGAGGGACGCGCCGCCGGTCCAGGCCACGTACCGGAAGGGCCGGTGCACGGCGAGGGTGAACAGGGAGATCAGCCCGGCGCCGCCCGCGGTGTTGGAGAGGAACCCGACGGGGACCATCGCGATGGCGAGCCCGAGCGGCCAGCGGCGGCGCAGCCACACGGCGCCGCAGGACAGTGCGCCGATCACCTGGTCGACGGCGGCGACGGGCCCCGGGAGGTTCGGGTCGTCGGCCATCGACTCGGCGCCGAGCAGGCCGATGCCGACGGCCAGCGCGAAGCAGGAGAAGTCGACGATCCAGTCGCGGGCGGTGCGCCGGGTGCGCCCGGACCGCCGGGCGCCGGGGTCGAGTTCGTCGGCCAGCGCGGACGGCAGCAGCCACCGGCGCGTGGCGGGAAGGTCGGCGGGGGTCCGGGGATCCGCCTGGTCACCACTCACGGTCGACAAATCTACGCAGCGCGGGACGGCGGCACGCGCGGCCGCGGCGGATCGTCGACCGAAGTCGCGGGGGCGTGGACTTTCGGCGCGGGGTCGTGGACTATCGGCGCGGGGTCGCGGACTTTGGGCTCGGTCGGCGGCGGACACCGGCTGCTTCGGTCGGGGCGGGCTGGCCCCGCGGCCGATGACCGCGGGGGGTCGGCGGGGCGAGGGTCTCACCCATGAAGAAGTTGCTGGAGATCCTCGGGTTCATCGCCCTGGTGCAGGGCGTGGCGGGCCTGGTGCACGAGTTCACCGACTGGAAGTGGGGCCTCGTGCAGCGGCTCGGGTTCCTCGACGGCCACGAGTTGTACGCGAGTGGGGCCCTGTTGCTGCTGGGGGTCGCGCTGTTCGCCGCGGCGGAGAGCCGGGGGTCCGGCTGAGCTCGGACCGGACCCCCGGCGGTGACGCCGGCCGCGCCGGCGCCGGTGGGGCGTGACGCGGATCAGCAGCCGTGGTCGACCAGGTCGAACGAGGCGTAGTGGTCCGCGGTGTAGTAGTCCTCCTGGTACTCCTCACCGGTGACGATGCGGCGGGCGCCACGGTCGTCGGAGCCCGGCGTGATCACCGTGTACTCGTGGTAGTAGCCGGAGGACTGGCTGGGCAGGATGCCTTCCCGGTTCTGGAAGACGGTCCCGTCCTGCTCGAACGGGAACGGTCCGCCCTGCTCGATGAGGTCGAGGGTGTCGTGTGCCTGCGAGGGCAGGTCGCTGTAGCAGATGCTGCCGACCGCTGTGGGGGCGGCGGCAGCCGTGGTCGTCGAGACGGTGCCGCCCACGAGGAGGGCGGACAGGACAGCTGCTGCGGCGCCGAGGCGCGTGATGTGTGGGGGGAATTTCATGCATCCCATGATGACGCGCGTAGACGCTGGCATGTCAATGTCAAGCAAGAGAATTTTGCGTGCCGTTGGAGCCGTTCCCCCTGAACGCGATGCCGCGTTCTCCCCTGAACGCGATGTCCGTTCGCCGCCAGCACGCGCGTGTGCCGACGGCTGGGATGGGGGCATGACCTCACACGAACTCATGACCTCGCGGGACACCTCTCTGGCCGGCAGGGCGGCCCTGGTCACCGGCGGCAGCCGGGGCATCGGCGCGGCCACGGCCCTGCGGCTGGCCCGGGACGGCGCGGACGTCGCCGTCACCTACGTGGACAACAAGGACGCCGCCGAGGACGTCGTACGGGCCGCTCGGGCGCTGGGCCGCAAGGCGGTGGCGCTGCGCGCGGACTCGGCGGACGCCGAGGAGGCCGGGGGCGCCGTGGAGCGCGCCGCCCGGGAACTCGGGGGACGGCTCGACGTGTTGGTGAACAACGTCGGCGTGGGACTGCTCGGCCCGCTGGAGAGCTTCACGACCGCCGACGTCGACCGCGTCCTCGCGGTGAACGTGCGCGGGGTGTTCCTCGCCTCGCAGGCCGCCGCGGCCCGGATGACGTCCGGCGGGCGGATCGTCACCGTCGGCACGTGCATGACGCGGCGCGTGCCGGGGCCCGGCGGCACGCTGTACGCGATGAGCAAGGCGGCGCTGACCGGGCTGACCAAGGCGCTCGCACGGGAGCTCGGCCCGCGCGGGATCACCGCGAACATCGTCCACCCGGGGCCGATCGACACCGACATGAACCCGGCGGACGGTCCGTACGCGGACGGCCAGGCGGCGCTGACGGCGCTCGGCCGGTTCGGCACGGTGGAGGAGGTGGCGGCGACGGTGGCGCACCTGGCGGTGTCGGCGTACGTCACGGGGGCGGAGTACTCCGTCGACGGGGGTCATGCGGCGTGACGCGCGTCGCGGGGCCGCTGTTCCGGGGGCTGCGCCCCCGGATCCCCTTGTCGGCCTGGACGGCCTCGTCGTCAAACGCCGGACGGGCCGAGCACACCCGTCCGGCGTCGTGGGGAGCCGGCGCCTCTCAGCCGCCCAACTCCCTGTGCCGTGCCGCCAGTCGCGTCTGTCCGGTCTCCGTCAGCGAGCCGTGCAGACGCAGGCGGGAGATGCCGCCGTCCGGGTAGATGTCCACGCGCGCGTGCGTGCCGACGGCCGGGGCCGGGAGGACGAAGCGGTGGTTCGTGTCGGGCTGGAGGCGGGTGCGGGGCAGGATCTCCGTCCAGTCGCCGTCCGCTCCGTCCCGCACGGACACCGAGGCCCATCCGGCGCTGTTGCCCTTCAGATAGGCGGTGTCGATCTCGACCGCCCGGATCCGGGCCTGCTCGACGAGGCGGTACTCGATCCAGTCGTTGCCCCGGTCGCGGCGGCGGCGGGTCTCCCAGCCGTCGTCCATCTTGCGGGAGCGGCCCGGCTGGATGGTGTTGGTGGCCGGCGAGTAGAAGAGGTTGGAGGCGTCCTCCACCCGGCCGCCGTTCTCCAGTGCGACGACGTCGAACGTGCCGAGCGCGGACAGCCACGCGGGGTCCGGGGCGACCTCGCCGTACACCCGCAGGCGCGCGATGCCGCCGTCGGGGTGCTGGTTCAGGCGGAGGTGGGTGAAGCGCTGCTCGACGGCGACCTCGAAGCCGTTCGCCGCGTGGCCGCCGACCGGGGTGCGGGAGACGAGCGTCGTCCACTTCACGTCGTCCGAGAGGAGTTCCTCCGGGGACGGGGAGCCGGGTACGGAGGCGGCCTCGACCGAGACGGCCTGCGGGTAGTTGCCGCGGAAGTGGGCCGTGTCGACGACGATGCCGCGGATCACGCCGGGCGCGCCGAGCCGGATCAGCGCCCAGTCGTGGTCCTCGGCAGTCGGCCACGGGTGCTCGGCGGAACCGCCGCGGCGGCGCCGGGTCTCCCAGCCGTCCATGACCTTGCCCTTGTGCCCGAAGTGCTCGGGGTCGAACTCGGCACGCTCGGGCACGAGCAGGTTCTCGCGCTGGGCGAAGAACTCGTCGTTGGCGGCGACGACCGAGGCACCGAGCCTGCGGTCGGCGAGATCGGCGTGGTGGGTGAAGGGGAAGTCGGCGGTGCGGTAGTCCGCGTACGGGTCGCCGCCTCCGTAGGGGTTCGCGTCGCCGGTGAAGCTCTCGATCGCCGTCACGGTGATCAGGTCCTGCCTTTCTGGAGTCGGCTCGGTGGGTGTCAGGTGGTCCGGGTGAGGAGGTGGCCCTGCGGTGCGGTGAACTCGCCGTCGGTCACGATGCGTCGGCCGCGCAGCCAGGTCGACTTGACGACGCCGTGCAAGGTGCGGCCCGCGTACGCGGTGACGCGGTTGCGGTGCTGGAGGGCGGCGGGGTCCACGGTGAACGTCTCGTCGGGCGCGAGCACCGCGAAGTCGGCGTCGCGGCCGGGGGCGATGGCGCCCTTGCGGTCGTCGAGGCCGACGAGTGCCGCTGTCCGCGCGGACATCCAGCGGACGACGTCCTCCAGGCAGTGGCCACGCGCGCGTGCGGCGGTCCACACGGCGGGCAGGCTCAGCTGGAGGCCGGAGATGCCGCCCCAGGCGGTCGCGAAGTCGCCGGTCTTGAGGTCGGCGGTGGACGGCGAGTGGTCGGTGACGACGCAGTCGATCGTGCCGTCGGCGAGCGCCTGCCACAGCAGGTCCTGGTTGGCGGCCTCGCGGATGGGCGGGCAGCACTTGAACTCGCTGGCGCCGTCGGGGACTTCCTCGGCGGTGAGGGTCAGGTAGTGGGGGCAGGTCTCGACGGTGACGCGGACGCCGTCGGCCTTCGCCTCGGCGATCAGCGGCAGCGCGTCGCTGGAGGACAGGTGCAGCACGTGCACGCGCGCGTTCATGCGGCGGGCCTGGGCCAGCAGGGCGGCGATCGCGGTGTCCTCGGCGTCGCGGGGGCGGCTGGCGAGGAAGTCGGCGTACTTCGGGCCGCCGTGCTGCGGGGCGGCGGCGAGGTGGTGCGGGTCCTCGGCGTGCACGATGAGCAGCCCGTCGAAGGCGGCGATCTCGGCCAGGGAACGGGCGAGTTGGTCCTGGTCGAGGTGCGGGAACTCCTCGACGCCGGACGGGGACAGGAACGCCTTGAAGCCGAACACCCCGGCGTCGTGCAGCGGGCGCAGGTCCGCGACGTTGTCGGGCAGGGCGCCGCCCCAGAAGCCGACGTCGATGTGCGCCTTGTCGGCGGCGACCTTCTGCTTGACGCGCAGGTGGTCGACCGTGGTGGTGGGGGGCAGGGAGTTCAGCGGCATGTCGACGAGGGTGGTGATGCCGCCCGCGGCCGCCGCGCGGGTGGCCGTCCAGAAGCCCTCCCACTCGGTGCGGCCGGGGTCGTTGACGTGCACGTGCGTGTCGACCAGCCCGGGCAGCAGGACGTCGTCGCCGAGGTCCTCGAGGCGTGCCCCGGCCGGCACGGGGGCGTCGTGCGGCAGGACGGCCGTGATGGTCCCCCCGGCCACCGCGACGGACGCGGCGCGCGTCCCCTCGGGTGTGATGACGCGCGTCGAGCGCAGCACCAGTTCAGCGTCGGACACCCCAGCCCCTCTCTGCCGCCGTCTGTTTCCGGCCATGGGTCTACTTCCACGCTACGGAATTCAACGTTCTGTTGAAGGAGTCTTCACTCCGGCGCGCGACCCGTCAAGGGCACGCCGCTTCCGGAGACGCCGGACGAACCCGCTCTGGACGTTTCCACAAAGCGGAATTAGAATTCCAGCAAGCAGAACGTAGCTACGCACAAGCGGGGAGTCAACCGACTGCCGGGTAGGCTTCTGCCCTTCCCGCCAGTCCCGAAAGGAACGCGCCGTGCCGACGTCCAGCGCCAGCACCACCGACTCCGCCCGGTCCGCCGCCACAGGCGGCGTGCAGTCCCTGGAGCGCGCCTTCGACCTGCTCGAACGGATGGCGGACGCGGGCGGCGAGGTCGGCCTGAGCGAGCTCTCCGCCAGCAGCGGGCTGCCGCTGCCCACCATCCACCGTCTGATGCGCACGCTGGTGGCGTGCGGGTACGTGCGTCAGCAGCCCAACCGCCGCTACGCGCTCGGCCCGCGTCTGATCCGGCTCGGCGAGTCCGCGTCCCGGCTGCTGGGCACCTGGGCGCGCCCGTACCTCGCCCGCCTGGTCGAGGAGACCGGCGAGACGGCGAACATGGCGCTGCTCGACGGCGACGAGATCGTCTACGTGGCGCAGGTGCCGTCCAAGCACTCGATGCGCATGTTCACGGAGGTCGGCCGACGCGTGCTGCCGCACTCCACCGGCGTCGGCAAGGCCCTGCTGGCGCACTTCCCGCCGGAGGAGGTGCGCGCGCTGCTGGCCCGTACCGGCATGCCGGCCGCGACGGAGAAGACGATCACCACGCCGGAGGGCTTCCTCGCGGCGCTGGAGGACGTGCGGCGGCGGGGTTACGCCGTCGACGACAACGAGCAGGAGATCGGCGTGCGCTGCCTCGCGGTCCCGGTCCCCGACTCCCCCACCACCGCGGCCATCTCGATCTCGGGCCCGGCGGGCCGGGTCACCGAGACCGCGACGGAGAAGATCGTGCCGGTGCTCCAGGAGGTCGCGGCCGAGCTGGCCGAGGCGCTGGCGGCCTCGGGCGGCGGCCCGGCCACCGGCTGACCTCGGTCGCGAACCCGTACGACGGCAGCCCCCGGTCCACGAGACCGGGGGCTGCCGTCGTACGCGCCGCGCCTCACGGCGCGGGCGCCCCGCTCAGCTCCGCGGCGGTTCGCCGAACATGTCGACCGCCACCCGGAGTTCCGCCAGGGCGCCCGACAGGGCGCTGACGGATCCGGTCGCCGCGGCGATCCGCAGCAGCGACCGGCGCAGCCGGTGGATCTCCGGGGTGCCGTCGGCAGGCAGGGCGGCGAGCGCGGCGAGTTCCTCCTCGGCGATGGTGCGGTCCGGGAAGTCGGCCGGGTGCGCGGCGAGCGCGCGGCACAGCCGGGACACCGCCGTCCGCAGTTCCGTCACTCTCGGGTCCTCGTCGCTGCCGGTCACGGGCCTGTGCCCCGCGCTCCGCAACATGGTTCTCCCCCCTCGCGCACCTGGTGCGCCGTCTCGTACTCGTTCCTCGGGGCGCCCCCGCGGTGGTGGTCGGGCACCTGGGGACGCCGGTCAGTAAACGTCACCCGGGACGGGCCGCGCCACCACGCGGGCCGAAATTCAGCCCTGCGAAACCGGCCGCTCGCCGGGACGTCGGACGGCGGGTCGGGTATGCAGAGCGCATGACCTACGACGAACCACGGATCGCCGGGCTGCTGCTCGCGGCGGGCGGCGGCCGGCGGCTCGGCGGGCGGCCCAAGGCGCTCCTCGAACACCACGGGCGCCCGCTCGTGGAACACGCGGTCGGCGTGCTGCGCGCGGCCGGCTGCACGCGCGTGCACGTGGTCCTGGGGGCGGCCGCCGACGAGGTGCGCCGGCGGGCGGGGCTCGACGGCTGTGTGCTCGTGGACAACCCGGAGTGGGAGGCGGGCATGGGGTCCTCGCTGCGCGCCGGGCTGGCCTCGCTCGCCGGGACCGGCGCGCGGGCGGCGCTGGTGTCCCTCGTCGACCAGCCGGGCATCGGGCCGGAGGCGGTGGCCCGGGTGCGGGACGCGTACCGCGACGAGACGTCCCTGGTGTCGGCGGCGTACGCCGGCGTGCGTGGGCACCCGGTCCTCTTCGGCGCGGCGCACTGGGCCGGGATCGCCGCCAGTGCGACCGGTGACCGGGGGGCGCGCGCCTACCTCGCGGAGCACCGGGAGGCGGTCACGCTCGTCGAGTGCGGGGACGTGGCCGAGGCGTACGACATCGACACCCCGGCCGATCTCGGACACCTTCGGTGAACGGCGTGGCACTGAGCGCCACCTTGGCTCGATCCGGAGAATCTCGACGTCAACAAAACATTGAACTTCCACTATGAGGAAACTAGTATCCACTGTTCAGAAGCGCCCGAGGCCTCCACGGGCGTCCATCGCCGTATCCGGCAGCACCCGGGAAACCTGGCACCCGGTGCCACGCTCGCTGAAGGAAGTGACAGCTCATGTCCACACCAGCGCCGTCCCCGCTGGCCATCGTCGACGCCGAGCCCCTGCCCCGGCAGGAGGAGGTCCTCACCGACGCGGCCCTCGCCTTCGTGGCCGAGCTGCACCGCCGGTTCACGCCCCGCCGTGACGAACTCCTCGCCCGCCGTGCGGAGCGCCGCGCCGAGATCGCCCGCACCTCCACGCTCGACTTCCTCCCCGAGACCGCCGCGATCCGCGCCGACGACTCCTGGAGGGTGGCCCCCGCTCCCGAGGCCCTGAACGACCGCCGGGTCGAGATCACCGGCCCCACCGACCGCAAGATGACCATCAACGCCCTCAACTCCGGCGCGAAGGTCTGGCTCGCGGACTTCGAGGACGCCTCGGCGCCCACCTGGGAGAACGTCGTCCTCGGCCAGCTCAACCTGATCGACGCCTACACCCGGAACATCGACTTCACGGATGAGCGGACCGGCAAGTCGTACGCGCTGCGCCCGAACGAGGAACTCGCCACGGTCGTCATGCGCCCGCGCGGCTGGCACCTGCCCGAGCGTCACCTCACGGACGCCGAGGGCCGCGCCGTGCCCGGCGCCCTGGTCGACTTCGGCCTGTACTTCTTCCACAACGCGCAGCGACTCCTCGACCTCGGCAAGGGCCCGTACTTCTACCTGCCGAAGACCGAGTCGCACCTGGAGGCCCGCCTCTGGAACGAGGTGTTCGTCTTCGCGCAGGACTACGTCGGCATCCCGCGCGGCACCGTCCGCGCCACCGTGCTCATCGAGACGATCACGGCCGCGTACGAGATGGAGGAGATCCTCTACGAACTGCGCGACCACGCCGCGGGGTTGAACGCGGGCCGCTGGGACTACCTGTTCTCCATCGTCAAGAACTTCCGTGACGGCGGCGCCCGGTTCGTGCTGCCGGACCGCAACGCGGTCACGATGACGGCCCCGTTCATGCGGGCGTACACCGAACTGCTCGTCCGTACCTGCCACAAGCGCGGCGCGCACGCGATCGGCGGCATGGCGGCGTTCATCCCGTCCCGCCGGGACGCCGAGGTCAACAAGGTCGCCTTCGAGAAGGTCCGCGCCGACAAGGACCGCGAGGCGAACGACGGCTTCGACGGCTCCTGGGTCGCCCACCCCGACCTGGTGCCGATCGCCATGGAGTCCTTCGACCGCGTCCTCGGCGACAAGCCGAACCAGAAGGACCGGCTGCGCGAGGACGTCGACGTCAAGGCGGCGGACCTCATCGCGATCGACTCCCTGGAGGCCAAGCCGACGTACGCCGGTCTGGTCAACGCCGTGCAGGTCGGCATCCGGTACATCGAGGCGTGGCTGCGCGGCATGGGCGCCGTCGCGATCTTCAACCTGATGGAGGACGCGGCCACCGCCGAGATCTCCCGCTCCCAGATCTGGCAGTGGATCAACGCCGAGGTCGTCCTGGACAACGGCGAGCAGGTCACCGCCGACCTGGCCCGCGAGGTCGCCGCCGAGGAACTCGCGAACATCCGCGCCGAGATCGGCGAGGAGGCCTTCGCGGCGGGCAACTGGCAGCAGGCCCACGACCTGCTGCTGACGGTCTCCCTCGACGAGGACTACGCCGACTTCCTGACGCTGCCGGCGTACGAACGCCTCCAGGGCTGAGCGCCCGGCTCCTCCGGTCCGAGTGGCCCCGGCGCCTTCCCGGGGCCACTCGCGCGCGTGCGGGACTCGATCTCCGGTTTGGCGGCGGTCGTCCCGGGCGGCGCGTTCACCCCAGGTGCACGGACCAGTCCTGTTCGGCGGCCGGTTTGCCGTGCAGGTCGGGGACCTGCTTGAGCCAGTCCGGCCGCCCCTGCCGGGACTTCGCCGCGCGGCGCGCGTTCTCCGCGGCGAGTTCGTCGCGGCTCGGGAAGTCGACGGGCAGCCAGGCCGCGGAGGCCCGCACGCGCGCGTGGAGATGCGTGACGTACGCCTGCCGGACTTCATCGGGCGTCGCGAAGCCGGCCTCGCCGGCCAGCCAGGCGTCGGGCACCTCGGCGACCACCTCGCGCAGCAGCTCCTCGGTGACGCGGGGCGCCAGCTCGGCGTCGGCGGCGCGGGTGTCCGGCGCGTAGCCGCCGAGGGCGTGGTGGCGGAAGTCGTAGGCCTTCTCGGGTGCGGACAGGTCCCAGCGGTGGTGGAAGACCAGGGCGGCTCCGTGGTCGATGAGCCACAGGCGCGGCGGCGCGACACCGCGCGTGGGCCACACCATCAGGTTGGAGCTGTGCACCGTGCGGTCGACGTTCAGCGTCAGCGCGTCGAGCCAGACGATCCGCCCGGCCTCCAGCGGGTCGACCGGAAGGACCTCGGCCACCTCGGGCGTGAAGTCCCGCGCACCCGGCAGGAAGTCCATGCCCAGGTTGATCCCGGCACTGGAGGCGTGCAGGTCGCGCACCTCCTGGTGCGGCTCGGCGCCGGCGATCGCGGGGTCGAACCGCACCAGCACCAGCTCGGGAAACCGCAGCCCCAGCGCGCGGGCCAGCTCCCCGACGATCACCTCGGCGACCAGCGCCTTGCGCCCCTGCGCGGAGCCGGTGAACTTCACGACGTACGTGCCGAGATCGTCGGCCTCGACGACTCCGGGGACGGAGCCGCCGGACCTCAGCGGGGTCACGTAGCGAGTGGCACATACCTCTCTCAGCATCTTCCAGGACCCCACGGCTCGTATGCCTTGCGTTCCACGGCAGGTTCCATTCCGGCGCAGGCTTGAAAAGTCTCCGATCCTCCCTGAGGAGAATCCGGTGGCCCGGCCATTGCTCTCGGCCTTCAGTATGAAGCCAGGCCACGCTCCGAGCGGCCCGATGTCCTGTCCGCAGTCGCCCAGGGGCCCGAGCGGCGGCACCGGCGCAGCGAGCCGGGAGCGTCCGTCAGCGTCGGCGGTCCGCGGGATCTCCGCCGCCGCAGGCGGCCGCCGCCTGCGCCAGGGTCAAGCCCTGCTCCACGCGCATCGTGCGCAGACGTCTGCCGAGCCGGAACGCCTCAGCGCCGTGGAGGACGGTCCGCCGGACGGGAGGGCGCGTACCGCTGACGTCGCGCATCAGGCCCGGCCTCCGAACAGCGTCGCGAGGCCGTGGTCGAGGTCCACGGCCACGGCCTCCTCGGCGGGGGCCACGACCGAGTGCGTCCGGTCCAGGAAGCGCCGCAGGACGTCGGTGTCGAAGCGGAGCGAGGCGACGCCCTCGGGCGAGGCGAGCTGTACGAGGGTGTGGGACGGCCGCCCCGGCCTGATCCGCACCTTGCCTATGCCGGCGGCGCCGGCCAGTCCTTCGGCGAGCAGTGTGCGGGCGAAGACCCAGGTCGTCTCCTTGCCGTCGGCCGTGGTGTGCGCCGGGAAGCGGAGGTGGACGGCGAGCGGGTCGGAGGAGGAGTAGCGGAGCGTGACGGAGAGGGGGATCTCGCGGTACGCGGTGAGCAGACGGGCGCCGATGGCCAGTTCCAGGGTGACGTGCATGAGGGGACTCCATGAGGGGTGCGGCACGGCCTTGTGGCTGTTGTGCTGTGAGAGCACCTGTGGGGCCCCGCATTACGCGAGTTCGGGTCATCATTTCGTGTGACCTGTCTCACACGCGGAGAGGTGTGACGCTACGCCTCGGCCAGCGGGTTCGGCAGCGGCAGATAGCGGGCGTCGGCTCCGTCCGCGCCCGTCCAGCGCAGGAGGAGGTTGGTCTTGGCGGGCAGGGTCG
Source organism: Streptomyces sp. NPDC037054 (assembly GCF_055606745.1). Lineage (NCBI taxonomy): Bacteria > Bacillati > Actinomycetota > Actinomycetes > Kitasatosporales > Streptomycetaceae > Streptomyces > Streptomyces sp. NPDC037054. The sequence continues at coordinate 178,832 of NZ_JBVJSJ010000007.1, forward strand.
GTGCGGTGAGCAGGGTGGCCGCCTCGGGCAGGAGCCGGTCGTGGCGGGCGAGTTCGCGGCGTACGGCGGGCCAGGGGTTCAGGCCGGGGTGGTACTCGGCGAGGGCCGCGGCGATCTCGGTGAGGTGGTTGACGAGCAGGCAGTACTGGAGGCGTTCCCAGCCGGCGGCGCGGGAGACCTCGGGCAGGAGTTTGACGCCCTCGGCGTCCCGGAACAGGGCCTGCACGGGCGTGCCGTCGGCGTCCACCGCGATCAGCGTGTTCTGGAGGTGGGCCTCCAGGACGACGCCGTGGTCGGCGAACGCCGTCAGCGCCGGGGGCACGACCTGGCGCAGGTAGGCCGCCCACCAGGCGTCCGGGTCCGCCGTGCGGTGGAGGGGGTTGTCCGGGAAGTCCTCGGTGAGGGCGGCGGCGAGGACCGGGGTCGCGCCGGGCAGGACGTGGTCGAGCAGCCCGTCCCGCACCACCACGGCGAGTTCCTCGAAGGCGAAGTCGGCGGTGCGGTGCCCCCGGTCGCTCAGCCAGGCGGCGGGGCCGGGCGAGGCCGCGAGGGCGGCGCGCGCCGCGGTGTCGGTGCGGCGCAGCCGGAGCAGGTCGTGGCGCCACAGGCGGCGGATGTCGTTGGTGATGCGCACGTCGAGGCTGAATTTCAGGAACAGGTCGCGCTCGGGCGCGTACACCGTGCGGATCGCGGCCGTGGGCCGGACCGGGAAGCCGGTGGTGCCGAGCCGGATCAGCCGGCCGTCGGCGAAGGCGGGCGCGAGCGCGGCGCCCGCGAGGTCGAGCTGCCAGGGGTGGGCGGGCAGCAGGCGGTAGCCGGGCGGGGCGGTGCCGAGGGTGTCGAGGGCGGACGTGTCGCCGTCGTCCACGACGGTGTCGGCGCGTACGGCGAGCAGCACCAGCGGGAAACGGGCGTGCGCCTCGGGCGCGTACGGCAGCCAGAGCGCCGCCGGTGCGCCGCCGCGCGCCTTCGGGGCGGGGTGGTGGGGGTGGCCGGTGACGAGGGACTGCTCGGAGCGCAGGTAGGGGTCGTCGGGCGGGACCGCGTCGGCGCGGGCCGCCAGCAGCGCGGCGACGGCGTCGCGGCTGTCGATCATCTCGGCGGGGAGTTCGTGGTTGGTGACGCCGGTGTGCCGGCGGACCTCGTCGGCGACGAGTTTCACCAGGTCGGTGTGGCCGAGGCGGTGCCAGCCGCCCGCTGCGTAGACCTCGGCCCGGGTGGGCCGCCGGCCCGGGCTCACCCGCAGCAGCCGTTCCGATCCGGGCAGCCGGTACACGGGCCGTCCCCCGGCCGTCGGCACACGCCGGGCGACCTCACGCAGGAGACAGTTCAGCAGCGGCGCGGTGGCACACGCGTCGGCACGCCGAGCGACCTCCGCGCGCAGCGCGGCCCTCTCGGCACCGGCAGCGGCCCCGGCCCGCGGCTCAGCCCTCTCGACAGCGGCAGCAGCCCGGGCGCGCGGCGCGGCCCCCTCGGCAAGGGGTCCGGCCGCCCTGGAAGGGCCAGGTGTACCCGCGTCGTGGGTGGCCTCGGATGCGGGCGGGGGCATGTGGTCCACGCGTTCCACTGTTCCCTACGGTCTGTTCGGGCGGAGACGATCAGTATGTCTGGCATCGTCCCCCGCTGTGCCGCCCTGCTCGTCCCTACCCGTACCCGAGGAGACCACCCGTGCACCGTCCCTCCACCGCCGAGGCCGAGGTCGGCCGCGAACTGGCCGAAGTGCGCCCCGAGCTGGTGCCCCGGTACACGGCCGAGCTGCCCGGGGCCCGCGCCGCCGTGCTGACCCGGCTGTGGCGGGCGCTCGCCCACGAGCCGCTGCCCTGGATCGCGGCGCGCGAGCCGGTCCGGGACGGGCTGGTGCTGCGGCTGTCCGACGGGCGGCGTCTGTCCGGCCCGGCGGCCGACCCGTACGCGACGTCCGCGTACGTCACGGCCCTACACCTCGACGACGCGCCGCACGGCGTTCCGCACGACACCCCGTACGACGATCCGGCCGCGCTGCTGACGGCACTCGCCGTGCCGCACTCGGCCGCCTTCGCCGCAGAACTCGGCCACGGCGTCGCCTCGTTGGCGTTGTCACGCGCCGGACAGGACGCTCACCCGAAGGCGCCCCCCGGAACGGACTGGGAGTGGGAGCAGCGGGTGGTCGACGGTCACCCCTTCCACCCGAACTGCCGCTCCCGGCCGGGCTTCTCGGTCTCCGAGCAGCTCGCCCTGGCACCCGAGCACCGGCCGGTCGTACCGCTGGGGCTGGTGCCCGTGCGGGCTGCCGAGTGCCTGGTGACGGGGGTGTGGCCGGAGGCCTGGCGGGACGGGGGGCGGGTGCTGGTCCCGGTGCATCCCTGGCAGGCGGCCCACGTGCTGAAGCGGCCCGGGGAGGAAGGAGCGGACAGTCAACAGGTCGTCCACGCCCATCCCTTGATGGCCCTGCGCACCCTCGCCCTGCCCGGCGGGCCGCACGTCAAGACGGCGCTGAGCACGCGGCTCACCTCCTCCGTGCGGGACATCTCCGTGGCGTCGGTCGCCGCCTCCGCCGTCGTGTCGGACTTCGCCGAGGCGCTGGCCGCGCGCGCCGACGGACTGCTGCACGTGACCCGGACTTCGGGCGCGGCGACCGCCCACTCCCCCGACCTGGCCGCCGTGCTGCGCGAGCCGCCGGGCCGGTACGCGGCGCCCGGTGAGCGGGTGGTGCCGGTGGCGGCGCTGCCGGCGACCGGTCTGCCCGGCTCGCCTGACTGGCTCGCCGCCTTCGCCGCGCTCGCCCTGCGGGTCGGTCTGCGGCTGCTGGAGTGGGGGGTGGCCCTGGAGGCGCACGGCCAGAACCTGCTCGTCGTGCTGTCGCCGGACGGCGCGCCGGTGCGGCTCGTGTACCGCGACCTGGCCGACATCCGCGTCAGCCCGGAGCGTCTCGCCCGGCACGGCGTCGCGGTTCCCGCGCTGCCCGGGCGGATGGTGACGGACGATCCGGCTGCGCTGCGCCGCAAGCTGTTCGGCTCGCTGGTCGCGGGCGCGCTGGCGGGCACGGCGGGCTCGGGTGCGGCCCTGCGCGCCGCGCTGGAGCCGGCCGTACAGGATCTGCCGCGCACCCCGGACCTCCTCGCGCTGCTCCGGGAGCCGCTGCCCACGAAGGCGCTGACGCTGATGCGGCTCTCCCCGGCGACGCCGGGCGACCAGTGGGCCGAGCTGCCCAACCCGCTGGGCTTTGCCCTGCCTTGACGCGCCCTTGCCGCCCCTTGACGCACCGTTTTGGATCACGGCACCAAAGATCAATAGGATCCGCCGATGATCAGACGAACACGGCTGGCGGCAGGGATGTGCGCCCTGCTCGCCGCGCTGACGGCCGGGGCGGCGTTCCCGGTCACGGCGGCCGCCGGTGAGCCCACGGGCGAGGACGCACCCAAGGTCGATCTCGTGCTGGACGTCAGCGGCTCCATGCGCACCCGGGACATCGACGGCGGCACACGGATGGCCGCGGCGAAGCGGGCCTTCAACGAGGTGCTCGACGCGACCCCCGAGGAGGTCCGGCTCGGCATCCGCACCCTCGGCGCCGACTACGCGGGCGACGACCGGAAGACGGGCTGCAAGGACACCGCGCAGCTCTACCCGGTCGGCCCGCTGGACCGCACCGAGGCGAAGGCGGCGGTGGCGACGCTCGCGCCGACCGGCTGGACGCCCATCGGGCCGGCCCTGCTGAAGGCCGCCGACGACCTGGACGGCGGCACCGGCTCCAAGCGCATCGTGCTGATCAGCGACGGCGAGGACACCTGCGCCCCGCTCGACCCGTGCGAGGTGGCGCGGGAGATCGCCGCCAAGGGCATCGGGCTGACCATCGACACGCTCGGCCTGGTCCCGAACACCAAGATGCGCGAACAGCTCAGCTGCATCGCGGAGGCGACCGGCGGGACGTACACGTCGGTGGAGCACACCGACGAACTCACCGACAAGGTCAACCAGTTGGTGGACCGCGCGGCCGACCCGGTGGTGACGCCGGTCGCCGTCGAGGGCGGTGACGCGTGCGTGAAGGCGCCGACGCTGAGGTCCGGGCTGTTCACCGACCGCGAGGAGTTCGGGCAGCAGCGCTGGTACCGCGTCGACGTGCTGCCGGGCCAGGAGCTGCGCGCGGCGGTGAGCGTCGCCGCCGACCGTGCCGTGCGCCCCGACCACGGGGTGCTGCTGCGGGCGGTCACCGTGCGCGGCCGGGAGATCGTGCGCGGCGAGGCGGCGGGCAACGGCCGCACCGACGTGATCTCGACCGGCCTGCGCTACCCGAAGCCCGACATCGAGGGCGCCGACACCGACAAGCCGGCCGCCGAGACCGTGTGCCTGGTGGTCACCAACTCCTTCGCGGCGGCGTCCGGCGTGCCGGCCACGCCCGGTCTGCCGGTCGAGCTGACGGTGGACGTCGTGGACGGGCCGGGCGACGCGGACGACGTGGCGTCGTTCGGGCTCGGCCGCGGCTGGTGGCTGCTCGGCGCGCTCGTGCTCGCCGGGTTCCTGGCCGGTCTGGTTTGGGGTTGGCTGTCCCGCTGGCGGGTCGCGGTCTGGAGGACCAACTGATGCGTGTCGCACGCTGCTTGAGCGCAGCCCTGCTGACCCTGGGACTGGCCGCCGCACCCGCCGCGGCCGACGCGTCCCCCTCGGCGAGCCCGCCCGGGGACGACTCAGCGCCGACCTCGGCCGGTACGTCGTTCCGTACGGCGGCGGAGATCGAGCAGGGGCAGCGGGCCACGGCCGACGGCTCGGCCGGTGACTACCTGTACTGGTCCTTCCCGGCGGACGCGGGACAGCGCCCCACCGTCCGCGCCACGGTCCGGCTGCCCGGCGAACACGCGGCGCAGGCCTGGCAGATCGACGTGTACGACGGGCTGCGGCGGCGCCAGGCCTGCCAGTACGGGGCGCAGAGGCGCACCGCCGAGTCCGGCACGTCCTCCGTCGCCCTGACGTGCGTGCTGCGTACGGTGCGCGCGTGGTCGGAGCCGTGGGCCAACGACCCGCTGCCGGGCACGTACTACGTCCGGCTCACGGCGGTCGGGCTTCCGACGTCCGACCTCGGACTGCCGGTCGACGCCGAGGTCCTGGTGGACGCGAAGGACGTCGGCGGCTCGGCCGCGGTGGACGGCTCGCTGGCGGAGCCGCTGGTTCCGGGGGTCGCCCTCAAGTCCGAGACGGACGAGGAGGGTTCAGTGGCCGCACTGGCCGGGCTCGAACCCGAGGACGGCTGGGCCTCCGGCTGGTGGTCCGACCGCTGGGTGTGGACGGGAGCGGGTGGCTTGCTGGCGGCGCTCGCCGGCATCGGCGGCTACGCCCTGACCCGCGGCTCGGGCCGCCCGTCAAGGGTGCCGCCGGGCGCCTGAGCGCACTCGGCCGACAGGGAGGGCCCGCCCGGGAGGCGGGCCCTTCTCATGTCCCCGCACCCTCACGTCCCCGCCCTCTCATGTCCGCCACGGGGTCACGCCTCCCGCAGTGCCTTCGCCGGAGTCCCCTCGCCCGTGACCTGGACGCGTCCGGCGCGCACCGCGTCGACGACGCTCAGCTCGCCGCGTGCGACGGCCGTGCACGTCGCGGTGTCGAGGACGAGCCGGGCGTCGGGGTCGCGCGGGGCGGGCCCGTCCCCGTAGACGGCGCCGTCCCGGGCGCCGAGGTACAGGTGGAACTCCCCTTCGTCCAGGCGCACTTCGACCACGCCCTCGCCCTGAAGCTGCCTGAGCAGCGGCAGCGCGAACCAGTGGGCGCGCACCGCGTCCGTGGGCCGCCGTTCCCCGAGGACGCCCTGTCCCCACCGCCCGAGCTCCTGGAGGACGGGCAGCAACGCGCTTCCCCGCGCGGTGAGTTCGTACACGTACGCCGCGCCGGGCGGCGCCAGCCTGCGCCGGGTGGCCAGCCCGTCCCGCTCCATGTCCTTCAGCCGCGAGGCCAGTACGTCCGTACTGACACCCGGCAGGTCGGCGTGCAGGTCGGTGTAGCGCCGCGGACCGGCGAGGAGCTCGCGGACGATCAGCAGGGTCCAGCGGTCGCCGACGACGTCGAGGGCGCGGGCGGCGGAGCAGTACTGGTCGTAGCTTCTGCGGGGTGGCATGCGACGCAGTCTAGACATGTCGTTGGACTTTCCAAGCCGACACTTGGTAAAACCAAGCAACACCAGTTGGCGGAGAGGCGGCGGCGCATGGAGTTCCGGCAGTCGAGCAAGCTCAGCGAGGTCTGTTACGAGATCCGCGGCCCGGTGATCGAGCACGCCAACGCACTGGAGGAGGCGGGCCACAGCGTGCTGCGCCTCAACACCGGGAACCCGGCGCTCTTCGGCTTCGAGGCGCCGGAGGAGATCCTCCAGGACATGATCCGCATGCTGCCGCAGGCGCACGGCTACACGGACTCGCGCGGCATCCTCTCGGCCCGCCGGGCCGTGGCGCAGCGCTACCAGACGCTCGGCCTGGAGGTGGACGTCGACGACGTGTTCCTCGGCAACGGCGTCTCGGAGCTGGTGTCGATGGCCGTACAGGCGCTGCTGGAGGACGGCGACGAAATCCTGGTCCCCGCCCCGGACTTCCCCCTGTGGACCGCGGTCACCACGCTCGCCGGCGGCAGGGCCGTCCACTACCTCTGCGACGAACAGGCCGACTGGTACCCGGACCTGGACGACATGGCGTCGAAGATCACGGACCGCACGAAGGCCGTCGTGATCATCAACCCCAACAATCCGACGGGCGCGGTGTATCCGAAGGAGGTCCTGGAGGGCATCCTCGACCTCGCCCGCCGGCACGGCCTGATGGTGTTCGCGGACGAGATCTACGACCAGATCCTCTACGACGACGCCGTGCACCACTCGACCGCGGCGCTCGCGCCCGACCTCGTCGTCCTCACCTTCTGCGGGCTGTCGAAGACGTACCGGGTGGCCGGCTTCCGCTCGGGCTGGCTGGTCGTCACGGGCCCGAAGCAGCACGCGAAGGACTATCTGGAGGGCCTGACGATGCTGGCGTCGATGCGGCTGTGCGCCAACGCGCCCGCCCAGTACGCCATCCAGGCCGCGCTCGGGGGCCGCCAGTCCGTCCGCGAGCTGACGGCGCCGGGCGGCAGGCTGCGCGAACAGCGGGACGTGGCCTGGGAGAAGCTCAACGAGATCCCCGGCGTGACGTGCGTGAAGCCGAAGGGCGCCCTCTACGCCTTCCCTCGCCTCGACCCGAAGGTGCACAGGATCCACGACGACGAGAGGTTCGTGCTGGACCTGCTGCTCCAGGAGAAGATCCAGGTGGTCCAGGGCACCGGCTTCAACTGGCCCTCCCCCGACCACTTCCGCATCCTCACGCTCCCCCACGCGGACGACCTGGAGACGGCGATCGGACGGATCGGCCGCTTCCTGAGCGGGTACCGGCAGTGAACCGGCCGTGCGGAACAGAGCGGGACTCAGCTTTCAGCGCGTGAAAGTTCGCGCCGCCTCCGGCACGGTCTGCCTGGCCGCATGCTCCTCAAGTGGACCAGACCACCAGCGGAGTTGGTGAGGCCTTTACACGCGTAGACACTCGTGGGTAACTAATGACGCGCGCACGACAGATCTGCACGGAACCTCTCAGTGGCAACGGCCGACGTCACCTCCTCCCCCGAACCCCACTTGTGCCAGGAGGCAGCCATGTTCTCGTTCCGTTCCTCCCGCTTCCCCAGACGCGCGGCGCTCGGCGCCACGGTCGCGGCGCTCGCCCTGACGGCGACCGCCACGAGCGGCGCGACCGCGGCGCCCCAGCCCGACAAGAACCCCGTCAAGATCCAGCCGGGCGAGGCCTACATGGGCGTGGGCCAGCGCGTCCACGAGGGCAAGCCCGCCGGTGAGCCCGAGCTGGGCACCCTCGACCACTACACCGGCCCGCAGGGCATCGACGTCTCGCACTGGCAGGGCGCCATCAACTGGACCGCGGTGCGCGGCGCCGGCATCCAGTTCGCCTGGATCAAGGCGACCGAGGGCACCAGCTACAAGGACGACCGCTTCAACACCAACTACACGAACGCCTACCACGCGGGCGTCATCCGCGGCGCGTACCACTTCGCGCGCCCCAACATCTCCAGCGGCGCCACGCAGGCGAACTACTTCGCGTCCAACGGCGGCGCGTGGTCGCGCGACAACCTGACCCTGCCCGGCGTGCTGGACATCGAGCACAACCCCTACGGGGCGATGTGCTACGGCCTGTCCACCACGGCCATGCGCGCCTGGATCAACGACTTCTACAACACGTACAAGGCGCGCACCTCGCGCGACGTCGTGATCTACACGACCGCCGGCTGGTGGAACACCTGCACCGGCAACTGGACCGGCATGTCCACCAAGAGCCCGCTGTGGGTGGCGCACTGGACGTCGAACCACTCCCCGACGATCCCGGTCGGCTTCCCGACGTGGACGGTGTGGCAGTACACCAGCACGGGTTCGGTGAGCGGTGTGTCCGGCAACGTGGACCGCAACAAGTTCAACGGCACCCGCGACCGGCTCCTCGCGCTGGCCAACAACACGTGACGCCCGCGACCGCGTGACGCCGTGACCGCGTGAGCGCCGTGACCGCGTGAGCGCCGCCCTCCTCCGGCCCGGCCCGGAGGAGGGCGGCGCCGTGTGCCCGGGCGCCGCGCCCCCCGCACGGGTGTGCCCACGTGCCCGCGCGTGCCCGCGTTGTCACACCCGCGTCGTACGCTGCGCAGCAGGTGACCACCCCGTCCCGGGAAGGAGGCCACCGCCGTGGCGCGACCGCCCACCGCCGCTCAGCTGCGGGTCATCGAGGGCGCCGACCCCGTGACCGGACGGCTGAGGGGCAGCGACGCCCAGCTCGCCGCGCTGGTCGGGCGCGGGCTGGCCTTCCGCCATCCGCGGCCTCCGCACGACCACTTCCTCACGCCGGCCGGGCACCGCGCGCGGGAAGACGCGGCCCGGCCCGAGGCACCAGGTGCTCCCGAGGCCCCCGGCGCTCCCGAGCCGGCCGACCGCGGCCCCTTCGCCGCGCGCGTCGGCGGGGAGGAGGACGCGGCACCCTCCACCCCGGCCCGCCGCCGCGAGGTGCAGAGCGCCTGGCAGGGGCTGCTGGAACTGCGGCGGATGACGAACACCGACGGCGCCGTCGACCGGCCCTGCGGCTGGGAGCGGGCCAACCTCGTGCGCGCCGCGGCGCTCGCGCTGGAGGCGGCCGGGCACCGGCCCGCCGGACCGGACGGCGACGGCTACCGCGTGCGGGCCACACCGCAGCCCGACTCCGTGGCCGTACGAGCGCCGGACGCCTCGGTCCTGCGCGCCTGCGCGGCCACGCTGGAGGAGGCCGGCTGGCAGGCCGGCGAGTACACCGAGCCGCGGACACGGGAGCGCTATCTGCTGGCCTCGCCCCGCCGGGTGTGAGCACCATGCAAGGATCGACCCCACCGAACAGACGTCCACGACGAGAAGGGGCAACCGTGAGCGAGCCGTTCTCCGTTCCGGTGACCGTCCGCGGGTACGAGACCGACACGCAGGGCCACCTCAACCAGAGCGTCTACCTCAACTACGCGGAGCACGCCCGCTGGTCGCTGCTCCAGGCGGCCGGCATCGCGCAGGCCGCGCTGGTGGGCAAGGGCGTGGGGCCGGTGGCGCTGGAGACGACGATCCGCTACCGGCGCGAGCTGCTGGCCGGCGACGAGGTGACGGTGACGTGCGCCTTCTCCTGGAGCGAGGGCAGGACCTTCCGCATCGAGCAGACGATCCGCAAGGCGGACGGCACGGTGTCGGCGGAGATCTCGGCGGTCGGCGGACTGATGGACCTCAAGGCGCGCAAGCTGGTCGCGGACCCCGAGGAGTACTTCCGCGCGCTCGCCTCCGACCCGAGCCTCTTGGGCCTCTGAACCTCACGCGACGCGCGCACACGGCCTCACGAACCTTATGACCGGCGCGCCGCACGGGGCCTGTGAACTTCACGCCCAGCGCGCCACGCGAGGCCGAAATCCCGCCTGCGGAAACGAAACTGAGTAACCCTCAGGTTTCACTCGCTGAAAGTTTGTGCCGCCCGGTTCCCAAGTGTCCAGGCCATCTGCTCCTACAGTGGACCAGACCACCAGAGAGGTCTGGAGACTCTTTACACGCTCGGAGCCCACGTGCGTAACTAATGACGCGCGCACGTCAACTCTGTTCCAACTGCCCTGGTGGCAGCGGCCGACGTCACCTCCTTCCCCCATCCCCACATGCACCAGGAGGAAGCCATGTTCTCGCTCAGCTGCCGTTCCACTGCCAGACGGACGACCACGGCACTGGCCGTGCTCGGCGCCGCTCTCGCACTGACGGCCACGACGGCGGTGGGTGCGAACGCCGCGCCCAAGCCCGGCAAGGACCGCGTCACTGTCGAGCCGGGCGAGGCCTACATGGGTGTGGGCCAGCGCATCCACGAGGGTGCCCCGGCCGCCGACGGACGCTCCCTGGGCGTCCTCGCGCCGACCGACGGCGTCCAGGGCATCGACGTCTCGCACTGGCAGGGCGCCATCAACTGGGGCTCGGTACGCAATTCCGGCATCCAGTTCGCCTGGATCAAGGCGACCGAGGGCACCAGCTACAAGGACGACCGCTTCAACGCGAACTACACCGGCGCCTACAACGCGGGCGTCATCCGCGGCGCGTACCACTTCGCCCGGCCCAACGTCTCCAACGGCGCCACACAGGCGAACTACTTCGCCTCCAGCGGCGGCGGCTGGTCGCGCGACAACCTGACCCTGCCCGGCGTGCTGGACATCGAGCACAACCCCTACGGGGCGATGTGCTACGGCCTGTCCACCACCGCCATGCGCAGCTGGATCATGGACTTCTACAACACGTACAAGGCGCGCACCTCGCGCGACGTCGTGATCTACACGACCGCCAGCTGGTGGAACACCTGCACCGGCAACTGGGGCGGCATGGGCGCCCTGAGCCCGCTGTGGGCGGCGCACTGGGGCGCCTCGTCCCCGACCATCCCGGCCGGCTTCCCGACCTGGACGGTGTGGCAGTACACCAGCACCGGCTCGGTCCCCGGTGTCTCGGGCAACACCGACCGGAACCAGTTCAACGGTTCCCGCGACAGGCTGCTGGCGCTCGCCAACAACACCTGACGCGGCGCGGCGCGTCGACGCCCGCGCCTTCCCCTCCCCAGCACGCGATCACGTGGTGGAGCCGGCCGGCTGCCGGCTCCACCGCACCCCCCGCCCTCCCCACCTCCGCAGAGGAGTGATCGTGAACGCCGAGAACGCCCTACGGCGCCGCCTCCTGCTGGCCGCGACGGCCGGACTGGTCGCCGGTACCGCCCTGCCGGCCACCGCGCACGCCGCGCGGTCCCGGGCCGCCGCCCTCGAACCGGACATAGACTCCTGCGCGACCTGGGGCGCCCGCGCCCCCAAGGGCACCATCAGCACCCTCAACTACCGGCCGAGCAAGATCATCGTCCACCACACGGTGAGCGCCAACACCGCGGACTTCTCCCGGGCCCAGGCGCACAACCACGCCCACTGGGTGCAGAACCTGCACATGGACAAGAACGGGTGGGTGGACACCGGCTACCACTTCCTGGTCAGCCGGGGCGGCTGGATCACGGAGGGACGGCACGGCAGCCTGCGCACCCTCACCGGCGGCACCACCTTCGTGCAGGCCTCCCACACCTCGGGGCAGAACAACTCGGCCATCGGCATCGCCAACGAGGGCTCGTACCACGACGGCGCCACCCCGCCCGGCGCCCAGTGGGACGTCCTGGTGCTGCTGTGCGCGTACGTGTGCTCCAAGTACCGCATTCCCGCGACGCAGATCTACGGGCACAAGGACTACGGCGACACGCTCTGCCCCGGCGTGTTCCACGACATGCTGCCGCGGCTGCGGCAGGAGGTCGCGGCCCGGATGTGACGGCGGGCCGGGGCCGGCGCGGGCCCCGGACGCGCGGGGCGCGGCACGACGCCCGGCCGGGTTGGCTCCCCCGGCCGGGCGTCGTGGTGTCTCACGGTGTGACCGGGGCCTTCGCGCCGGTGATCTCCTCGCCCGCCTCCATGGGGTGGGTGACCTCGGAGGCCTCGCGTCCGCCGTTGCCGAGGTGGTTGAAGACGACGTTCAGCAGGACGGCCACGACGCAGCCCGTGGAGATGCCCGAGTCGAGGACGATCCGGGCGGTCTCGGGGAAGGAGTGGTAGAACTCCGGCGCGCTGATCGGGATGATGCCGACGGCCAGCGAGACCGCCACGATCAGGACGTTGTTGTCCTTGTCCAGTCCGGCCCGTACGAGGGTCTGGATGCCGCTCGCGGCGACCGAGCCGAACAGGACGATGCCCGCGCCGCCGAGCACCGGACGCGGTACGACGGCGATGAGCGAGGCGGCGACCGGGCACAGGCCCATCAGCACCAGGAAGCCGCCGCCGGCGGCGACGACGAACCGGCTGCGGATGCGGGTCATCGCGACGAGGCCGATGTTCTGCGCGAAGGCGCTGCACATGAAGCCGTTGAACAGCGGGCTGATCGCCGAGCCGAGGGTGTCGGCGCGCAGTCCGGCGGCGATGGTCTTCTCGTCGGCCGGCCGGTCGACGATCTCGCCGAGGGCGAGCATGTCGGCGGTCGACTCGGTCATCGACACGACCATCACCACGCACATCGAGACGATGGCGGCGACCTGGAACTGCGGTGCGCCGAAGTGGAACGGGGTCGGGAAGCCGACGAGGTCCGCGTCCGTGACGGGGCTGAAGTCCGTGACGCCGAGGGGTATCGCGACGAGCGTGCCCACGACGAGGCCGAGCAGGACGGCGATCTGCTTGACGAAGCCGCGGGTGAAGCGGCGCAGCAGCAGCACGACGAGGAGGGTGGCCGCGGCGAGGGTGAGGTTGGTCCCCGAGCCGAAGTCGTCGGCGGTGGGGCTCGGTCCCTGGGCCCAGCCGAACGCGACGGGCAGCAGGGACACGCCGATGAGGGTGATGACGGTGCCGGTGACGACCGGCGGGAAGAAGCGCACGGCCTTGCTGAAGAAGGGCGCGGCGAGGAAGCCGAGGAGTCCGGCGACGATGACCGCGCCGAAGATGATCGGCAGCGCGTCGGACTTGTCGTCGGTGGAGGCGACGATCGCGGTCATGGGGGCGACGCCGGCGAAGGTGACGCCGTTGACGAAGGGGAGTCGGGCGCCGATCTTCCAGATCCCGAGGGTCTGGAGAAAGGTGGCGAGGCCGGCGGTGAACAGGCAGGCGCCGGTGAGGAAGGTCAGTTCGGTGCCGGACAGGCCGATGGCCGCGCCGACGATCAGGGGTGGGGCGACGACTCCCGCGTACATGGCGGCCACGTGCTGCAAGCCCGTGGTGGCCATTTTGAGTGCGGGGAGTCTCTCGTCAACTGGGTGGTCGGCCACGGCGGCTTCCCTCCGGTCGGTTACACGTCGGCTCTGACGTGGGTGTCAAGGAGGCGGTGCGGGTGGTCGTGCGGGACCGGATCTTTCGCTGTGACGGTGGGACCGTTCCGGGGCACACGCGTCCACGCGCGCCCCGGCGACGGCCGCCACGGACCCCGCTGGGGTCCACGGCCACCGGCCGGGAGCCGTCCCTCCCGGCCGGAGATCAAGTGCCTTGCGGCGGTGTGGTGCCGTACGGGTCTACTGGGCGGCGATCCGCGCCAGCCGGCGTGCCTCGTCGCGGGTGTCGCGGGCGATGGCGTCCTCGTCGGCGGTGAGCAGCCGGCCGTCCTCGACGATCTGGCGGCCGTTCACGAAGGAGGCGGTGACGGGGGCGGCGGCGCCGAAGACCAGCGCGGTCACCGGGTCGGCGATGGAGGCGTGGGCGAGGGTGTCGAGCCGCCACAGCACGAGGTCGGCGAGCTTGCCGGGCTCCAGGGAGCCGGTCTCGCGGGCCCGGCCGAGGACCTGCGCGCCACCGTACGTGCCGAGGCGCAGCGCCTGCCGGGCGTTGAGGGCGGCCTCCTTGTGCGCGCCGAGGCGGTTGATGAGGAGGGCGTTGCGCAGTTCGGTGTGGAGTTCGCCGGACTCGTTGGAGGCGGTGCCGTCGACGCCGAGGCCGACGGGGACGCCGGCCTTCAGCATGTCGGGGACGCGGGCGATGCCGGCGGCGAGGCGGGCGTTGGAGGACGGGCAGTGCGCGACTCCGGTGCCGGTGCGGGCGAACGCGGCGATGTCGGAGTCGTTCATGTGGACGCAGTGCGCCATCCACACGTCCTCGCCGAGCCAGCCGGTGGACTCGAAATAGTCGGTCGGGCCCATGCCGAACAGTTCGTGGCAGAACTTCTCCTCCTCCACGGTCTCCGAGCCGTGGGTGTGGAGCCGGACGCCGAGCCGGCGGGCCAGTTCGGCGCCCTGGCGCATGAGTTCGGTGGAGACGGAGAAGGGGGAGCAGGGGGCGACGGCGACCTGGGTCATGGCGTCGAATGAGGAGTCGTGGTGCTGCCGTACGGTCTCCTCGGTGGCGGCGAGCGCGCCGTCCAGGGTCTCGACGGCGAAGTCCGGGGGCAGTCCGCCGTCCTTCTCGCTGCGGTCCATGGAGCCGCGGGCGAGGGTGAAGCGGACGCCCGTCTCGCGGGCGGCGCGGATGATCGCGCCGGACAGGTCGCCGGAGCCGTGCGGGAAGACGTAGTGGTGGTCCATGGCGGTGGTGACGCCGCCGCGGGCCATCATCGCGAGCGAGCCCCGGGCCGCCGCGTGGACCATCTTCTCGTCGATGCGGGCCCACACCGGGTACAGGGCGACGAGCCAGTCGAAGAGGTTGTGGTCGGTGGCCAGGCCCCGGGTGATCCACTGGTAGAAGTGGTGGTGGGTGTTGACCAGTCCGGGGGTCACGAGGTGACCGGAGGCGTCGATGCGGCGTACGACGTTCTCCAGGCCCTCGGGGGCCCTGCCCGCGCCGAGCGACTCGATGCGGTTGCCGGCCAGGACGAGGTGCCCGGAGGCGTACTCGGTGTCCTCGGCGTCGACGGTCGCGACGGCACAGTTCTCGATGACGATGCGCTGGGCTGCTGCCATGGTTCGTCCTTTGCGCTTTCGTGGAGAGGGCACGGCAGGACCCTGGGGGATTTGAGTGCCGCGGCCGGGGAGGCGGGGCGTCCCCCGGCCGCGGGTGCCGAAATGGAGTTCTCGACTTACAGGTTGCTGAGGTCCACCGGGATGCGGGGCTCGCAGCCGTCCCGCAGGACGGTGGCCTCGATCAGGCCGTAGGGGCGGTCGGCGGCGAAGTACACCTCGTTGTCGTTCTTCAGCCCGAACGGCTCCAGGTCCACGAGGAAGTGGTGCTTGTTCGGGAGGGAGAAGCGGACCTCGTCGATCTCGCCGCGGTTGTTGATGATGCGCGAGCCCATCTGGTACAGCGTCTGCTGGAGGGACAGCGAGTACGTCTCGGCGAAGGCCTGGAGCATGTGCTTCCTGGTCTGCTCGTAGGACTTCTCCCAGTTGGGCATCCGCTGCTCGTCGTCGGTCCAGTTGAACCGCCAGCGGCCGGAGACCTGGGTGGCCAGGATGCGGTCGTAGGCCTCCTGGAGCGTCGTGTACTTGTCCTTGACGTAGCCCCAGAACTCGGAGTTGGTCGAGTTCATCACGACGAGGTCCTTGAGGCCGGATATGACCTCCCAGCTCTCGCCGTCGTAGGTGATCTGCGTCAGGCGGGTCTCCTGGCCCTTGCGGACGAAGGAGTGCTTGACCTCGTCGGCGCCGATGAACCTCGAGTTGGCGTCGGAGGTCTCGATGCGCTCCCAGGCGTACTCCTCGATGCGGATCCGGGCGCGGTGGATCGGCTCCTGCGAGGTGACGAAGTGGCGGGCGAGGTGGATGCCGAACTGCTCGGCGGACTCGATGCCGTGTTCCTTGGCGAACGCGTACACCGTGTTCTTCGTGGTGTCGGTCGGCAGGACGTTGGCGTTGGAGCCCGAGTAGTGGACGTCGTCCATGTCGCCGGAGAGGGCGACGGAGACGTTCAGGTCCTTGATGTGGTGGGTGGCGCCGTCCCGCGTGATCTTTACGACTCGGTTCTCGGCCTTGCCGTACTGGTTCTGTCCCAGGATCGTGGGCATCTTCTGCTAGCTCCCTCGGTAAACGGAGTAGCCGAACGGGTTGAGCAGCAGCGGCACGTGGTAGTGCTCCCCGGGCGTCACGGCGAAGGTGATCGCCACCTCGGGGAAGAACACGGCACCGCTGTCCCGATTCGCGGGGGCGTCCTGCTGCGCATCGGCTTGCTGGTTCGCGGAGTCGTCGGGCTCCGCGACGTCGGACTTCGAGAAGTACGCCTCGACGGCGAAGTCGAGCCGTACGTGGGTGGTCCCCTCCGGCAGGGCCGGGAGGTCCTTGCACCGTCCGTCCGCGTCGGTCGCCGATCCGCCGAGCGATCGCCAGTCCGCCTCGCGCCCGGGGCGGGCGGAGAGGTGGACGGCGACGCCCTCGGCGGGGCGGCCGACGCTGGTGTCCAGGATGTGCGTGGACACGGAGGCGGTGGTGCTGGTGCTCATGCTCGGGCTTCCTCTTCGACGAGTCGGGCCAGACGGATGCGGTTGATCTTCCCCAGTTCGGTGCGGACGATCTCCCGCTCCTGCTCGGGCGAGTTGCCGATCCGCTCCTTGACCGCGTCGCGCATCTGCTCGCCGGTCCGGCCGGTGGCGCAGATCAGGAAGACGTGACCGAACTTGTCCTGGTAGGCCAGGTTCAGGTCGAGCATCTCCGCCTTGAGGTCCTCGGAGGCTCCCGCCATGCCGCGCTGTTCCCGGGCCGAGGTGGGGTCGCCGGGCCGGGGGCGGCCGATCGGCGGGTGGCCGGCCATCGCCTCGGCCAGGTCGTCCGCGGCCAGGGCGGCCGTGGCGGCGTCGCTCGTGGCGTAGAGGTCCTCGGGGGTGGCGTAGGGGCGGGCGGCGAGGAGCCGCTCGACCCACGCCGTCGCGGCGCACGCCTCGTGGAGCGCGGAGTGGGCCGCGTGCTCCTCCAGAGCGTTGAACCGGGCCAGGCCCGGCGGCGTGGAACTGGTCGTCACGGGAGCCTCCGTGGCCTTGTGCTGAACGGGCGTGCCGATAGCTAACGCCCTCCGAAACAACACGTCAACACTTTGTTGAAAATTCGGGGTAAGAAAAAGGGGCCGCCGCCCGGGGTTCGGGCGACGGCCTCAGAGGCTCACGGCAGGGCCCTGACCAGGGCTGTTTCTCGCGGGTCCGGCCCTTTGGCGTCAGGCCCGCCCGGTGCCGTCAGGCCCGCCTGCCGTCAGGCTTCCTTCTCGCGGTTGAGGTAGTTGTAGACGGTGAAGCGGCTGACGCCGAGCGCGCCCGCCACGGTCTCCACGCCGTGCCGCACGGAGAAGGCGCCGCGCGCCTCCAGGGCGCGGACGACCTCCTGCTTGGCCTTGCGGTCCAGGTCGGCGAGCGGCATGCCCTTGCGGCGCTCCATGGCGGCCAGGATGTGGTCCAGGGAGTCGGCGAGCTGCGGCAGGCGCACGGCGACGACGTCGGCGCCCTCCCACGACAGCACCACGTCGTCGGGGCCGGCCTCGTCGGGCGGGATCATCACGCCGCCCATGGCGTCGACCAGCGGTTTCACGGCCGCGATGAACGGCGCGTCGCCGGTGGCGGTCACCGGTCGCCCTCCTCGATCACGCTGACCTGGAGCGAGATCCGGGTGGCGCCGGCCGCCAGGGTCTTGCGCAGCAGTTCGTCGACGGCGCCGAGCACCGGTTCACAGCCGCCCTCCACCGTGTTGCCGAACGGGCCCACGTCCACGGCGTCCAGTTCGGCCGCCGCCACGACCTCGCGGGCCACCAGCGCGTGCGCGGGCGCCTCGTCCAGGTCGAAGGGCTCGGTCGTGAACTCCACTTTCAGTCGCACTGTGCCCCCATGGCATCTCCTCGGGCCCGGCGTGCCGCCAGGTGAGCGGCCGGGCCCGGACTCGTACCGCCCCGTCCGCCTGGGGAGACCTTAACGGACCGGCGCGGCGGACAGCGCGCCGCGCGATCCGGCCTCCGCGACGGCCCCGCGCCTTCGGCGACGGACGCGGCCGGCTCCCCCGTAGAGCAGACGACGACGGTCCGCAGGAGGGGAGCTCGACATGGCAGGACGCACGGTCGGCGGGGGCAGAAGGGTCACTGGGGCGAGAGGGGTCAGAGGTGCGAAGGGTACGGCCGTGGCGGTGGCGGCGATGGCCGCGCTGACCGCGTCGCAGGCGCCCACCGAGGCGCGGGCCTCCGCGCCGCAGCGCCCGCAGGCACCGGCCGGGGCGGGGCCGAGCGTGTCCGGTGACACCCCGTACCGGACCGAACTGCCGCCGCTGCGGGCCACCGGGCCCGGGGCGGCCGAGGGCGCCGGAACGGTGGCGGGCGGCACGGTGGCGGGCGGCGCGCTGCCCGCCACCGTGTTCGCCGCCTACCGCGCCGCCGAGGCGGAACTCGCCCGCACCGCGCCCGGCTGCGGGCTGAACTGGCAGCTGCTCGCCGCGATCGGCCAGGTGGAGTCGGGGCAGGCACGCGGCGGCCGGGTGACGGCGGACGGCACGACGACCGCGCCGATCCGCGGGCCGCGCCTCGACGGCGGCCCGTTCGCCGTCATCCGGGACACCGACGGCGGACGGTACGACGGGGACACCGGCTACGACCGCGCGGTCGGTCCGATGCAGTTCATCCCGTCGACCTGGGCGCGCTGGGGCGCGGACGGCAACGGCGACGGGCTCGCCGATCCGCACAACGTCTTCGACGCGGCGCTGGCCGCCGGGCGTTATCTGTGCGCGGGCGGCAGGGATCTGTCCGATCCCGCCGACCTGGACCGGGCGATCCTCGGCTACAACCGCTCGACGGCCTATCTGCGCACGGTCCGGGCCTGGTACGCGTACTTCCTGGCCGGGCACCGGGTCGTGCCGGACGGCCCGGCGGCCCCCGCCCGGCGCGCGGAACCGTCCCGGCGGCCGGAGACCACCCCGCCGCCGTCCCCGGCGCCGGCCCCCTCCCCGAGCGGCGGCCCGTCGAGGACGCCGGCCCGGTCGGCGGCGCCCTCCCCGTCGCCGACCCAGGAGCCTCCGAGGACCCGGGAACCCCAACTGCCCACTCCCGCCCCGACCCTCGGCCTGCCCGGCGGCGACCTGCTGCCCAGCGGCGGTCCCCTCACCGGCAACAGTGCGGACTCGGTCGCCGCCGCCCCCTCCACAACCGCGCCTACCGGGCGGTAATGTCGCCACCCGCCGGACGGCACGGAGACCGGCGGGGAGCGCGAAGGGGCCCTCATGGCGACGGACATGCCCGCACAGGCGCAAGCGGCGCACGAGCGTTGGGAGCGCATGTGGAGCCACCGCGAGCAGCTGCTCAAGGTGGCCCGGCGCCGTTCCATGAGCCAGGAGGACGCCGAGGACGCCGTGCACGAGGCGATGCTGCGCGCGGCGGAGCGCCCGGACCTGGACGACGAGCGCCTCGCGGCCTGGCTGACGACCGTGACCATGCGGCTGTGCGTGGACCGCTACCGGCAGGTCAACCGTGAGGCCGAGGTGCGCACCAGCCCCACGCTTCTCGCGCCGGGGCCGGTGCCGGTGGACGAGGCCGTGTGCGACCGGGCCGAGGCGCGGTGGCTGGCGGTGCGCAGCGGCGAGTTGCCCGCCCGGCAGGCGGAGGCACTGCGGCTGAAGTCGCTGGACCTGGACGTCGGCCAGGTCGCCGTGCGGATGGGGCTGAGCTACCGGACGGTCGAGTCGCTGCTGGCCCGCGCCCGGCGCACGCTGCGCAACTCGCTGGCCGGGACGCTCGGGCTCGCGCTGTTCCTGGTCGGCCGGGGCCGGCCGCGGTCCGGCGGGAAGGTGCAGGCCGCGGCGACGGTGTCGACGGCGGCCACGCTGGCGGTGGCCGGGTTCTGCCTGCCGTACGCGCTCGACGACGGCGGAAACGGTCCGGCACCGCGGCCGCCGGTGTCCCGGGGCGTGGAGTCGCCGCGGGCCGACGGCGCGGGCGGGGGGCCGCGCGTCCCGGAGCCGCCGGGGTCGTCGTCCCGTCCGGCCGGTCCCGGACGTGGCGCGACCGGGCCGGGTGAGGAGGGCGGGCTGCTGCCGCTGTCCGTGCCGTCGCTGCCGGAGGTGTCCCCGCTGCCCGCGCTGACCTCGGCGCCGGTGCCGGTGCCGAGCGTGCCCGCCGTCCCGGAACTGCCGACGGTGCCGGAGCTGCCGGTGGGCTCGGCGGTGCCCTCGGTGCCCGCGCTGCCGTCCGCTCCGGAGGCGACCTCGATACCGGCCCCCACCGAGGTGCCGTCCGCGCCACTCCCCGCCCCGACCGGGAACGCGCCGACCCCCCGCCTGCCGTAGCCCACCGAGGCCGCAGCTCCGCCGGGGGCCGTGGCCCCGCCGGACCCGCTCCAGCCCTGCCGGATCCCTGTCGGACCGCGGCCGGAAACCCGCCCGGTAACCCGCCCGGAAACTCGTCGAAAAAAATCCGGGTCCGCCGCGACGGACGTGCCTCCCCTCCCCGTAGAGCAGATGTCGGAGCTGCGCAGGGCGGGCGAAGGGTGAACGGATGGGTGTCGAGATCTGTGTGGAAGGGCTGACCAAGTCCTTCGGTCACCAGGTCATCTGGCAGGACGTCTCGCTGACGCTGCCCGCCGGGGAGGTCTCGGTCATGCTCGGCCCGTCGGGCACGGGCAAGTCGGTGTTCCTCAAGACGCTCGTCGGACTGCTGAAGCCGGAGCGCGGGTCGATCACGATCCAGGGCCGGGACATCACGAAGCTGCGCGAGCACGAGCTGTACGAGGTGCGGAAGCTGTTCGGCGTGCTGTTCCAGGACGGCGCCCTGTTCGGCTCGATGAACCTGTACGACAACATCGCCTTCCCGCTGCGGGAGCACACCCGCAAGTCCGAGAGCGAGATCCGGCGCATCGTGTTGGAGAAGATGGACATGGTCGGGCTGATCGGCGCGGAGGAGAAGCTGCCCGGCGAGATATCCGGCGGCATGCGCAAGCGGGCCGGGCTCGCGCGGGCCCTGGTGCTGGACCCCGAGATCATCCTGTTCGACGAGCCGGACTCCGGTCTCGACCCGGTCCGCGTGGCCTACCTCAACCAGCTGATCGTCGACCTGAACGCGCAGATCGACGCGACCTTCCTGATCGTCACGCACGACATCGCCTCGGCGCGCCAGGTGCCGGACAGCATCGGGCTGCTGTTCCGCCGCGAGCTGGTGATGTTCGGGCCGCGCGAGAAGCTGCTGAGCAGTGACGAGCCGGTCGTGCGGCAGTTCCTGAACGGCCGGATGCAGGGGCCGATCGGCATGGCGGAGGAGAAGGACGCCGCGCAGGTCGAGCAGGAACTCGCCGCGCTCGACGACGCGGCGGCGGCCGGGGAGCCCGTGCCCCGCACTCCCCGGCTGCTGCCCGGCCCCGGCATCGAGCGTCCGCCGCGCTGGCGGGAGATCGCCCGGCGCGAGGCCGAACTGCACCGCGCCGAGGGGGCCGACGCATGAGCGCCTCACCGACCGGGGCGCTGCGGCACTCCGGGAACCTGTTCGCGCTGGCGCTGGACGTGCTGCGGACGATACCCCGACGGCCTTTCCAGGCACGGGAGTTCATCCAGCAGGCGTGGTTCGTCGCGAGCGTCACGATCCTGCCGACGGCGCTGGTGTCCATCCCGTTCGGTGCGGTCATCGCGCTCCAGATCGGCAGCCTGACGCGGCAGTTGGGCGCCCAGTCGTTCTCCGGTGCCGCGTCCGTGCTCGCCGTGCTGCGGGAGGCCTCGCCGATCGTGACCGCGCTGCTGATCGCGGGCGCGGGCGGCACGGCGATCTGCGCGGACCTCGGGGCACGGAAGATCCGCGAGGAGATCGACGCGATGCAGGTGCTCGGCATCGACCCGATCCACCGGCTGGTCGTGCCGCGGGTCCTGGCGTCGATGCTGGTCGCGGTGCTGCTGAACGGGCTCGTGTCGGTCGTGGGCGTGGCGGGCGGCTACTTCTTCAACGTCGTGCTGCAGAACGGCACTCCGGGCGCCTATCTCGCCTCCTTCACCACGCTCGCGCAGCTGTCGGACCTGTGGGCGGCCGAGCTGAAGGCGCTGGTGTTCGGGGCGATCGCCGGGATCGTCGCCTCGTACAAGGGGCTCAACGCCAAGGGCGGTCCCAAGGGCGTGGGTGACGCCGTGAACCAGTCGGTGGTGATCACCTTCATGTTGCTGTTCGTGACGAACTTCGTGATGACCGCGGTGTACTTCCAGGTCGTCCCGCAGAGGGGCTGAGCATGGCACTGCTGAAGAGTCTGGAGGAGCTGGGTGCCCAACTCTCCTTCTACGGACGCTCGCTGGCGTGGACGGGCCGCACCCTGCGCCGCTACAAGAAGGAGGTGCTGCGGCTGCTGGCCGAGGTGAGCTTCGGCCGGGGCGCGCTGGCCGTCGTCGGCGGCACGGTCGGCGTGATCGCGTTCCTGTCGTTCTTCACCGGCACCGAGGTCGGCCTCCAGGGCTACGCGGCGCTCAACCAGCTCGGCACGTCCAACTTCGTGGCGTTCCTGTCTGCGTACTTCAACACGCGGGAGATCGCGCCGCTGGTGGCCGGGCTCGCGCTGTCCGCGACGGTCGGCGCCGGCTTCACGGCGCAGCTCGGCGCGATGCGGATCAGCGAGGAGACGGACGCGCTGGAGGTGATGGGCGTGCCGTCGCTGCCGTTCCTGGTGACCACGCGGATGATCGCCGGGTTCGTCGCGGTGATCCCGCTGTACGTGATCGGGCTGCTGTCGTCGTACCTGGCCGCCCGCACCATCACCACGAGCTACTACGGGCAGTCGACGGGCACGTACGACCACTACTTCCACCAGTACCTGCCGCCGGTCGACGTGTTCTGGTCGTTCGGCAAGGTGATCGTCTTCGCGGTGCTGATCATCCTCGTGCACTGCTACTACGGCTACCACGCGAGCGGCGGCCCGGCGGGCGTCGGGGTCGCGGTGGGCCGGGCGGTGCGCACATCGATCGTCGCGATCAACGTCCTCGACTTCTTCCTGAGCCTCGCGATCTGGGGCGCCAACACGACCGTACGGATTGCGGGGTGAGCCGGGTGAACCGCGTGGGACCACTGAGACTGAGGCTGTACGGCGTCGCCTTCATCGCCGTGCTGGCGCTGCTGCTGTCGCTGGCCGTGGCCGTCTACCAGCAGGCGTTCACGCCGGTCGTGCGGGTGACGCTGCAGGCCGACCGGCTCGGCAACCAGCTCGATCCGCGGGCCGACGTGAAGCTGCGCGGGCTGCTGGTGGGCGAGGTGCGCGAGGTGCGTGCGGACGGGGCGCGGGCCACCCTGGACATCGCGCTCAAGCCGCAGCACGTCGCGTCGATCCCGGCGGACGTGCGGGCGCGGCTGCTGCCGAAGACGCTGTTCGGCGAGAAGTACGTCGACCTGGTGCCGCCGCCCGGCTCGTCGGCGCGGCCGATCCGGGCCGGGGACGTCATCCCGCAGGACCGCACGCGGGTCGGCATCGAGGTGCAGCAGCTGATGAACGACCTGCTGCCGCTGCTGCGGACGGTGAAGCCGGGCGAACTCAACGCCACGCTCTCGGCGTTCGCGACGGCGCTGGAGGGCCGGGGCGACCGGATCGGCGACAACCTCGTGCGGGTGGAGGGCTATCTGCGGCGCCTCAATCCGCATCTGCCGTCCCTGAAGGAGGACATCTCACGCTTCGCGGACGTCGCGGAGGTGTACGGCGACGCGGCGCCCGACCTGATGCGGATCCTGCGCAACACGGTCACGACCAGCCGCACGCTGGTGGAGGAGAAGGACCGGCTGGCATCGGCCCTGCGCTCCACGACGACGGTCGCGGGCACCGCCGAGGAGTTCCTGGCCGACAACGGCGACCGGCTGATCACCCTGGGCGAGGTGTCGCGGCCCACGCTGGACCTGTTCGCCCGCTACTCCCCCCAGTACCCGTGCCTGCTGGCCGGACTGGTCCGGCAGAGCGAGGCGTCCGAGGAGGCCTTCCAGGGCGGGGAGATGCGGATCACGCTGGAGGTCGTCCCCCAGCGCCCGGGGTACGAGCCCGGCGACGAGCCGCGCTACGGCGAGCGGTCCGGGCCGAACTGCCGCGGTCTGCCCCACCCGCGGGTGCCCGCGCCGCACACCGAGCTCGACGACGGCACGTCGGGAGGCGGTGCGGGCGACAGTCCGGGCGGCGGGTCTCCGCCGGTGTCGGCCACCTCGGCCGAGCAGCGGGCCGTGGGCTCGCTGGTGGCGCCCGTGCTGGGCGTTCCCGCGGACGAGGTCCCGTCCGTCACGACCCTGCTGTTCGGCCCGCTGGCCCGTGGGACGGCGGTGAGCGTCGCATGAGCACGACAGCGGCACGGCGCACCGCGGCGCCCCTGGTCAAGTTCACCCTGTTCGCGCTGGTGACGATCCTGGCGACGGCGCTGCTCGCGGCGACCATCGTCAACGTCTCGTTCGAGCCGAAGGACCGCTACCGCGCGGTGTTCAGCGACGTCACCGGCCTGGAGGAGGGCGACGACATCCGCGTCGCCGGCGTGCGGGTCGGCGAGGTGGAGGACATCCGCATCAAGGACCGCACACTGGCGGAGATCACGTTCACGGTGAGCGCCGAACGGCCGCTGATGGCGAGCACGCGGGCCGTGGTGCGGTACCGCAACCTCGTCGGGCAGCGGTACGTGGCGCTCACCGAGGGCCGCAGCGACGGCACCCGGCTGCCGCCGGGCGGCACCATCCCGCTGTCGCGGACGCAGCCGGCGCTGGATCTCAACGCGCTGCTGAACGGCTTCAAGCCGTTGTTCGCGGCGCTCAGTCCGAGCGACGTCAACCAGCTCGCCACGGAGATCGTCAAGACCCTCCAGGGCGAGGGCGGCACGGTGAACAGCCTGCTCGCCCACACCGCGTCGCTCACGACGACGCTCGCCGACCGGGACGAGCTGATCGGCTCCGTGATCACCAACCTGAACACGGTGCTGGAGACCCTCGACAAGCGCGGCGGCCGGTTCTCCGGGCTGCTCAAGCAGTTGCGGCGGGTGATCTCCGGGTTGTCCGCCGACCGCAAGCCGCTCGGGGAGTCGCTGGTGAACGTCGGGAACCTCGCGGAGGCCACCTCGGGGCTGATCGAGGAGGCCCGTCCGCCGCTGAAGGACGACATCGCGGAGCTCACCGAGCTCACCGGGACGCTGAACAAGAACGAGAAGACGGTGGAGGGCGTGCTGAAGCGGCTGCCGAACAAGCTCGACGAGCTGACCGGGACGGCGTCCTACGGCTCGTGGTTCAACTTCTACCTGTGCGACTTCGACGGCCGGATCGTGCTGCCGAAGACGAAGCAGGTACTCACCCCTGAGCTGCACGTGGCGCGGGCGAGGTGCGGCGGATGAGACTGCGACTGCCCGGGCCGGCCGGGCTGCCCCGACTGCCCCGACTGCCCCGACTGCCCCGACTGCCCAGGAGACTCCGCCGTCCGCGCCTGAAGCCGTTCCGGGAGCGCAACCCCGTGACGGTCGGCGCCGCCGGGCTCACCGCGCTGGCCCTGCTGACCCTGGCCGCGTTCAACGCCGACAGCCTGCCGGTGATCGGCGGCGGCGAGAGGTACAGCGCGGCGTTCTCGGAGGCCGGCGGGCTCAAGGCGGGCGACGAGGTGCGCATCGCCGGCGTCAAGGTCGGCAAGGTCGAGTCCGTCGACCTGGACGGCGACCACGTGAAGGTGACGTTCAAGCTGAAGGACGACCCGGACTTCGGCACCGCGACGGGTGCGTCGATCCGGGTGAAGACCATCCTCGGCGCCAAGTACCTGGCGCTGCACCCCAAGGGGCCGGGGCAGTTGCGGCCGGGCAGCGAGATCCCGCTGCGGCGGACGGTCCCGGCGTACGACGTCGTGCAGGCGTTCAGCGATCTGACGACCACCTCGGAGAAGGTCGACACGCAGCAGCTCGCGAAGGCGCTGGACACCATCGCCACCACCTTCCGGGACTCGCCCGCCGAGGTGCGCGCCTCCATCAAGGGGCTGTCGCGGATCTCCCGGACGGTCGCTTCCCGCGACAAGGCGCTCGGTGAACTCCTCGAACGTGCCAACGGCGTCACCGGGGTGCTGGCCGAACGCTCCGGGGACTTCAGCGCGTTGGTGAAGGACGGCGACAAGCTGTTCAAGGAGATCGCCAGGCGCCGCGCGGCGATCCACAAACTGCTGGTGTCGTCGGCGCGGCTGGGCGTGGAGCTGTCCGGTCTCGTCGAGGACAACCGCGCGGAGATCGGCCCGGCCCTGAAGAACCTCGGCGTCTTCGTGAAGATGCTCGAACGCAACCAGGCGAGCCTCGACCGCAGCGTCAAGCTGCTCGCGCCCTACGTCCGCGTCTTCACCAACACCCTCGGCAACGGCCGCTGGTTCGACAGCTACATCCAGAACATGGTCGCGGCGCCCGTGGTGCCGCGCACGGGAGGTGCCCGGTGAACTCCCCCGTCAGGCGGCGCATGGCCCTGGTCACCGCCCTCGCCCTCGTCGCCGCGTGCGTGTACGCGCTGTGGCCGCGCACCGAACCGGTGCGCGTCACGGCGTACTTCCCGCGCACCGTCGGCATCTACCCCGGTTCGGACGTCCGCGTCCTCGGCGTCCGCATCGGGGAGGTGAAGGAGATCAAGCCGGAGGGCGGCCGGGTGCGCGTGGTGCTGGAGTACGACGAGGGCCGCAAGGTCCCGGCGGACGCCAAGGCCGCCATCGTCAACTCCTCGGTGGTCAGCGACCGTTACGTGCAGCTGCTGCCGGTGTACCGGTCGGGTCCCGCGCTGCGGGACGGCGACGTGATCCCCGAGTCGCGCACCGCGGTGCCCGTCGAGCTGGACCGGATCTTCGACAGTCTGCACACGACGGCCGAGGCGCTCGGCCCCGACGGCGCCAACAAGGAGGGGGCCCTGTCGCGGCTGCTCGGGGTGAGCGCGGACAACCTGGACGGCCAGGGCAAGAACCTGCACCGGACCGTGGAGGACCTGTCGAAGGCGGTCACCACGCTGTCCGACGGACGGGGCGACCTGTTCGGCACCGTGCGCAACCTCCAGGTCTTCACCGCCGCGCTGGCCGCCGACGACAAGGAGGTGCGGTCGTTCAACTCCAGCCTGGCGAAGGTCGCCGCGCAGCTCGCCGGGGAGCGCAAGGACCTCGCGGCGGCGCTGAAGAACCTCGGCGCGGCCCTCGGTGACGTGGCCGAGTTCGTGCGGAAGAACAAGAAGTCGCTCACCTCGAACGTGCGCGGGCTGAGCAAGGTCACCAAGGTGCTCGTCACGCAACGGGCCGCGCTGGAGGAGCTGCTGGAGGTGGCGCCGACCGGCCTGTCCAACTTGCAGAACGCCTACAACCCGGCCTCCGGCACCCTCGACACCCGCAACAACCCCGACGGCCCGCAGGACCCGGCGGCCCTGCTGTGCTCCCTGCTGAGGACGACGGGCGACGCGGGCGGCGACGGTCCCGACTGCCGGGACCTGGAGAAACTCTTCGACTCGCTGCCCGAGCCGCCGACGGCACCGGCGTCCGGCACGGTCGACCGGACGCTCGGCGGGATTCTGGGGGCGGGCGCATGAGCGTGCTGCGCAAGGGCGGTACGGCGGCGTGGACGGCGGTCGGCGCGCTGCTGCTGTCCGGCTGCGAGTTCAACGGATGGTACGACGTGCCGCTGCCCGGCGGTGCCGCGGCGGACGGCCGCGCCTACCGCGTCACCGTCGACTTCCGGGACGTCATGGACCTGGTGCCGCAGTCCTCCGTGAAGGTGAACAACGTGACGGTCGGCGCGGTCGAGGAGGTGGAGCTGCGCGGCTGGCACGCACGCGTGCGGCTGCGGGTCGCCGACTCGGTGAAGCTGCCCGGCAACGCGGTCGCGGAGCTGCGCCAGACCAGCATGCTCGGCGAGAAGTACGTGGCGCTGTCCGCGCCGCCGGGCACCGCGCCCGTCGGCCGGCTCGGCGACGGCGACCGCATCCCGCTGTCCCGCAGCGGCCGCAACCCGGAGATCGAGGAGGTGCTGTCCGCGCTGTCGGCGCTGCTGAACGGCGGCGGCGTGGCCCAGCTGAAGACGATCACCGTGGAGCTGAACAAGGCTCTCGCGGGCCGGGAGAACCGGGTCAAGTCCCTGCTGAAGGAGCTCGACACGTTCCTCGGCGGGCTCGACGACCAGCGAAAGGAGATCGTCCGCGCCCTGGAGGGCGTCGACCGGCTGGCCAAGCGGCTCGGCAAGGAGCGCAGGACCATCGCCACGGCCGTCGACACGATGCCGCCCGCCCTGAAGGTCCTCGCCGACCAGCGCAAGGACCTGACGAGGATGCTGACCGCGCTGTCGAAGCTCGGCAGGACCGGCACGCGGGTCGTCAACGCCTCCAAGGCCGACACCGTCGCCAACCTCAAGCGGCTCCGCCCGATCCTCCAGCAGCTCAACAAGGCGGGCGCGGACCTGCCCAACTCCCTCGAACTGCTCACCACTTACCCGTTCCCGCGGAACGTCACGGAGGCGGTGAAGGGCGACTACGTCAACCTCAAGGTCACCGCGGACCTGGACCTGTCGAGCCTGTACGGCAACCTCGCCGACGAGCCCGGCGAGGAGGAGCAGGGCCCGAAGGTGCCCGAGGCCCCCGACCTGCCCGAGCTGCCCGACGTGCCGCTGCCGTCGGCGCCCGCGCTGCCCGACACCCCGAAGGTGCCGGACCTGCCCACCGAGCCGTCGGCGCCGGGAGACGGGGACGGCGTCGGAGGCGGCGGCGGTGACGTCCTGTGCCCGCCGGTGTGCACCGCCGCCCACGGCCGCGGGGACACCCGCCGGCTGCCGCCCGGGATCGACCTCGCGCTCGCCGAGCTGATGCTGAAAGGGATACAGCCGTGATCACACGGACGGTCAAGGCCCAGCTGGTCGCCTTCGCGACGATCACCGCGGTCGGGGTGACCTACGTGGGCGCCGAGTACACCGGCCTCGTGGACGGCCTGCTCGACCGCGGGTACACCGTGCGGGCCGAGTTCGCCGACTCGGGCGGGGTGTTCTCCGGCGCCGAGGTGACGTACCGCGGGGTGCCGGTGGGCCGCGTGGGCCAGCTGCGGCTGACCGGGTCCGGGGTGTCGGTGGCGCTGGAGATCGAGGACGGGGCGCCCCGGATCCCGGCGGACGCGCTGGCCGTCGTCGCCAACCGTTCGGCGGTCGGCGAGCAGTACGTCGACCTCCAGCCGCGCGGGACGAGCGGACCGTACCTGCTGGACGGCAGCACCATCCCGCGCGACCGCACGCGGGTCCCGCTGCCCACCACGGACCTGGTGCTGAGCCTGGACCGGCTGGTGAACTCCGTCGGCAAGGACGATCTGCGCACCACCGTCGACGAGTTGGGCCAGGCGTTCGCCGGAACCGGGCCGCACCTCGGCCGGCTCGTGGACTCGGGCAACGCGCTCGTGGAGTCGGCGTCCGGCGCGCTGCCGGAGACGGTCGCGCTGATCGAGGACTCGCGGACGGTGCTGAAGACGCAGGCCGACCAGGGGTCCTCCATCAAGGCCTTCTCCCGTGACCTCGCGACGCTCACCACCCAGTTGAAGGCGAGCGACAAGGACCTGCGGCGGCTCATCGGCAACGGGACGCCCGCCGCCGTGGAGGTCAACTCCCTGCTGAAGTCGACCGAGTCGAGCGTGCCGGTGCTGCTCGCGAACCTCGTCAGCGGCGGCCGGGTGACGCGGGCCCGGCTGCCGGGCGTGGAGCAGGCGCTGGTGACGTTCCCGGTGGTGGTCGCGGGCAGTTACACCGTCATCCCCGGTGACGGCACGACCCACTTCGGCCTCGTCGTCAACGCGGACGACCCCCCGCCGTGCCGGCAGGGCTACGGAACGGCGCGGCGCGACCCGGCGGACACCAGCAGGCGGCCGGCCAACACCGACGCCCGCTGCACGGCGCCGCGCGGCTCGGACACCTCGGTGCGCGGCGCGCAGAACGCGCCCGGCGCGTCCGGCGGGGGCGGCGCCCGGCGGGCGGCGCACGTCGCGCCGTACGACCCGGAGACCGGCGTGGTGGCCGGACCGGGCGGCAGGACGGTCGAGATCGGCTCGACCGGCGGTGAACAGAGCATGTTCGGAAAGGAGTCCTGGCAATGGCTGCTCGTCGGCCCCATGGCATGAGCGGGAGGTCGCGGCGCCGTGCGCTGTCCGCGGGACTCGTCGCGGCGACGGTCCTGACCACGGCGGCGGCGCTGTGGCTGGGCCTGCGCCTGCACGACCAGCGCGCGGACGAGCAGCGCCGCCAGGACATCCTGGCCGCCGCCCGCCAGTCCGCGCTGAACTTCACCTCGCTCGACTACCGGCACTACGGCCGGGACAGCGCCAACGTCCTCAAGGGCGCCACCGGTGACTTCAAGAAGGAGTTCGCCGCGCAGACGGCGGAGCTG
This sequence comes from Streptomyces sp. NPDC037054, assembly GCF_055606745.1. Lineage (NCBI taxonomy): Bacteria > Bacillati > Actinomycetota > Actinomycetes > Kitasatosporales > Streptomycetaceae > Streptomyces > Streptomyces sp. NPDC037054. Next base: position 209,084 of record NZ_JBVJSJ010000007.1, read on the forward strand.
ACCCGGCTGGTGGCCCGGAACAAGTCGGTGTCCGAGGGGCAGGTCCTGGAGGCGGGCATCGTCCGCTCCGACGACCGCTCGGCCCGCGTCCTGGTGGTCGCCGACAGCAAGGTGACCAACACCGCCGTGCCCAAGGGGGAGGCGCGCACCTACCGGCTCCAGCTCGACCTGGTGCACCGGGGCGGCCGGTGGCTGACCTCCGACGTCGAGTTCGTCGGCTGACCCGCACGTGAGGAGTACGACCATGGCGAACCCGACCCCCCGGGTCCGCGGCGCCGGTGCCCCGGCCCGCCGTCCCCTGTCCGCCGCCGCCCGCGCGGCGGCCAAGCGCGCCGGGCGCGCGGACGTCCCGCGGCGGCGCGAGAGCGCGGCCGGCCCGGAGGAGGAGCGGCTCTCCGGGCGGACCGTGGTGATCGACGTCCCCGACGGCTGGGACGACCCGCCCGAGCCGGCCCTCGAATCCGGATCCTCCGAGGAGCACGAGGCGCGGCCTGCGGGGCCCCTCGCCCGGCTGCGCCGGGAACTGCCCGCCGTCGTCCTGTCGCTCGTGCTCGCCGCGGCCCTGGTCACGGTCGCCGTGCTGGGATGGCAGTACGCGCGGGCCGGGAGCACCGAGGAGGCGCGGGGCGAGGCGCTGGCGGCCGCGCGCGAGGCGGCGCCGGTGGTGCTGTCGTACGACTACCGGCATCTGGACCGGGACTTCGCCCGCGCCCGCGCGCATCTGACCGGCACGTTCCGCGACGAGTACGGCAGGACCACGAAGACCGTGGTCGCGCCGACCGCCGAGAAGTACCGCGGGGTGGTGAAGGCGACGGTCGTGGCACCGCCGGACGGCGGGGCGCCCGCGGCGTCCGTCGTGTCGGCCTCGCCCGACCGGGTCGTGGTGCTGCTGTTCGTCAACCAGGTCACCCGGAGCACCCAGGTCTCGGGCTCCCGCCTGGACCTGAACCGGGTCCGCATGACGCTGTCCCGCACGTCGGACGGCTGGAGGGTGAGCGCCGTGGACGCCCTCTGACCTGCTCCCCGCCGATGCCCCGCTGATCCCCCGCCGATCCGCCCCCGCGCCTGACGCGCGGGGGCTTTTTTGCTGCCGGTTTGCGCGGCCGGTCTTGACAGCCCTTCCCGTCCACAGGCAATCTTCCATTACGCAGAAATGAACTTCCGCGATACGAAATACGCTGCGGCGTCACCAGAAGGGAGCGCGACACCATATGTCAGGCTTTGAGTGGGACACGGCCGCAGACCAGCGCTTCACCGTCAACCTGTCGATCCTCTTCACGGAACTCCCGCTGCTGGAGCGCCCGGCGGCCGCCGCCGCGGCGGGCTTCACCGCGGTCGAGCTGTGGTGGCCCTGGACCGACTCCCCCACCCCGGACCGGTCCGAGCTCGACGCCCTGAAGAAGGCGATCGAGGACGCGGGCGTCCGGCTGACGGGGCTGAACTTCTACGCGGGCCGGCTCCCCGGCCCGGACCGCGGCGCCCTGTCGGTGCCGGGCGAGGAGTCGGAGCGGTTCCGCGCCAACATCGACGTGGCCGCCGGCTTCGCGGGCTCCCTGGGCTGCGGCGCGCTCAACGCGCTGTACGGCAACCGCGTCGAGGGCATGGACCCGGCCGAACAGGACGCGCTCGCCCTGGAGAACCTGGTGCTCGCGGCGCGGGCCGCCGACCGGATCGGGGCGGTCCTGCTGGTCGAGGCGCTGAACGAGCCGGAGTCGCCGCTGTACCCGCTGGTGAGCGCCCCGGCCGCCGTCGCGGTCGTCGACAAGGTCAACGAGGCGAGCGGCCTCGGCAACGCCAGGTTCCTCATGGACCTCTACCACCTGTCCATGAACGGCGAGGACCTGCCGCGGGTGATCGAGCGGTACGCCGCGAAGACCGGTCACGTCCAGATCGCCGACAACCCCGGCCGGGGCGCCCCGGGCACCGGCTCCCTCCCGCTGGCGGACCTGCTCGGCCGGCTGGCGAAGGCGGGCTACGGCGGCCGGGTCGGCCTCGAGTACAAGCCGGGCGACCGCCCGAGCGCCGAGGCCTTCGACTGGCTGCCGGCCGCCGCGCGCGCGGCCCGCTGACCCTCATACGCACGTCATCAGAGAGGTACCCCCAATGAGTCTCCCCAAGATCGCCTGGATCGGCCTCGGCATCATGGGTTCGCCGATGTCGGAGAACCTGATCAAGGCGGGCTACCAGGTCACCGGTTACACCCTGGAGAAGGAGAAGCTGGACCGGCTCGCCGCCGCGGGCGGCACCGCCGCCGGCTCCCTCGCCGAGGCCGTGCGGGACGCCGACGTGATCGTCACGATGGTGCCCGCCTCCCCGCAGGTCGAGGCCATCGCGTACGGCCCCGACGGCATCCTGGAGAACGCGAAGCCGGGCGCGCTGCTGATCGACATGTCGTCGATCACGCCGCAGACCTCCGTGGATCTGGCGAAGAACGCCAAGGAGAAGGGGATCCGCGTCCTGGACGCCCCCGTCTCCGGCGGTGAGGCCGGCGCGATCGAGGCCGTGCTGTCCATCATGGTGGGCGGCGAGCAGGCCGACTTCGCCGAGGCCAAGCCCCTCTTCGAGGCGCTCGGCAGGACGATCGTGCTGTGCGGCCCGCATGGCTCCGGCCAGACCGTGAAGGCCGCCAACCAGCTGATCGTCGCCGTGAACATCCAGGCGTGCGCCGAGGCCGTGGTCTTCCTGGAGAAGTCCGGCGTGGACCTGGCGGCCGCGCTGGACGTCCTCAACGGCGGTCTCGCGGGCTCGACCGTGCTGACGCGGAAGAAGGACAACTTCCTGAACCGCGACTTCAAGCCGGGCTTCCGCATCGACCTGCACCACAAGGACATGGGCATCGTCACCGACGCCGCCCGCAACGTCGGCGCGGCCCTGCCCGTCGGCGCCGTGGTCGCCCAGCTGGTCGCGTCGCTGCGCGCCCAGGGCGACGGCGGCCTGGACCACTCGGCCCTGCTGCGGGCCGTGGAGCGCCTGTCCGGCGCCCGGGTCTGACCCTCCCCCAAGTCTCCGGGCGGCACCGCCGCTGACATCTGTCCCGTCGCGCCCAGGCGGCGGTGTCGCCCGGTTCCAGGGCCGGGCCGACCCATGCCCACCGGTTCAACAAACTGTTGACTCCCGCACACCTCGAACTTAGGCTCCACGAAGCGGAAACAGGTTTCCGCTCGTTTTCGCTGCTGCTTCTCGTACGGAAGGTCCACGATGTCGAAGCGCGTGCTCACCACCGAGTCCGGCGCCCCGGTCGCCGACAACCAGAACTCCGCCTCCGCCGGCATCGGCGGCCCGCTGCTGCTCCAGGACCAGCACCTGCTGGAGAAGCTGGCCCGGTTCAACCGGGAGCGGATCCCGGAGCGCGTGGTGCACGCCCGCGGTTCCGGCGCGTACGGCCACTTCGAGGTGACCGACGACGTCACCGACGTCACGCACGCCGACTTCCTCGGCGAGGTCGGCCGCCGCACCGAGGTGTTCGTCCGCTTCTCGACCGTGGCCGACTCGCTCGGCGGTGCGGACGCGGTGCGCGACCCGCGCGGCTTCGCCGTCAAGTTCTACACGCGGGAAGGCAATTACGACCTCGTCGGGAACAACACCCCGGTGTTCTTCATCAAGGACCCGGTCAAGTTCCCCGACTTCATCCACTCGCAGAAGCGCGACCCGTTCACGGGCCGTCAGGAGCCGGACAACGTCTGGGACTTCTGGGCCCACTCCCCCGAGGCCACGCACCAGGTGACGTGGCTGATGGGCGACCGCGGCATCCCCGCCTCGTACCGGCACATGAACGGCTACGGCTCGCACACCTACCAGTGGACGAACAGCGCGGGCGAGGCCTTCTTCGTCAAGTACCACTTCAAGACGAACCAGGGCATCCGCTGCCTGTCGAGCGAGCAGGCCGCCGAGACCGCGGGCAAGGACCCGAACTCGCACCAGACGGACCTGCTCCAGGCCATCGAGCGCGGTGTGCACCCGTCGTGGACGCTGTACGTGCAGCTCATGCCGGCGGCCGAGGCGGCCGACTACCGCTTCAACCCGTTCGACCTGACGAAGGTCTGGCCGCACGCCGATTACCCCCTGCGCCGCGTGGGCCGGCTGGTCCTGGACCGCAACCCGGACAACGTGTTCGCCGAGGTCGAGCAGGCCGCGTTCTCCCCGAACAACTTCGTGCCGGGCATCGGCCCCTCCCCCGACAAGATGCTCCAGGGCCGCCTGTTCGCCTACGCGGACGCGCACCGCTACCGGCTGGGCGTCAACCACACCCAGCTGGCCGTGAACGCCCCGCGCGCGACGACCGCCGAGAACTACGGCCGGGACGGTCTGATGGCCGTCAACTCCCAGGGCCGGTACGCCAAGAACTACGAGCCGAACTCCTACGGCGGACCCGTCGAGACCGGCCGTCCGCTGTCCGCCCCGCTGGCCGTCGCCGGGTTCACCGGCACGCACGAGGCGCCGCCGCACACCAAGGACGACGACTTCTTCCAGGCCGGTGAGCTGTACCGGCTGATGTCGGAGGAGGAGAAGAAGCGTCTGGTCGCGAACATCGCCGGCGGCCTGTCGCAGGTCTCCCGCGACGACGTGATCGAGAAGAACCTGGCCCACTTCCACGCCGCCGACCCGGACTACGGCACGCGCGTGGCGGAGGCGGTCCGCGCCCTGCGCGAGGACTGACCCCACAGGCTGCGTCCGGGGTCCGACGGGGAGGTCGGACCCCGGACGCGCGGACCCGCCGTGCCGGCGACCCGGATGAGGGGTGGTCGACCGGCACGGCGGGCAGGGCGCGGACCGCGGCGGTGTGCGAGCCAGTGCGGTGGTGAAGGTCCCGGAGCCTCCTTCTTCGACCTGAGGGAAGGAGCCCTGCGGTTCCGTCGCACCCGCCGCGGTCCCGATCCCTCCCCCCAGATTCGAGAAGCGCCGGATGCGGACGGTCCCGCATCCGGCGCTTCTCGGCGTGCGCGCGCCTACGCAGAGCGGCGTAGACGGCGTACGGCACCCTCAAATCAAGCTCTGAACACGGCCCCGGCAGGCTTGGGGAGCCGTCGAGTGCGGGCACAGTCCGTCGTACGGGGGCCCGCCGGCACGGGGGCGGCGGGCCCTTCGACGGGGGGTGAGCCATGGACGGTGACGCGACGGTGCTGCGGCGCCCGCACACGCTGGCGCTGCTGGGCGGGGGACCGCGCGCCGCCGTCCTGGTGAGCGTGGTGGCCCTGCATCTGCGGGGCGCCGTCGAGGCCTGCGGGAAGGACACCGTGGAGGCGGTGCCGGGCGCCGGCGCGGACGTCACGGAGCCGCTGGAGCGCGCGGTGCTGGAGCACCTGAGGGACCCTGCGCACCTGCGGTACATCCACCGGGACCTGGACGTGCGGGTGGCGGTCGCGGACCTGTGGGTCGAGCTGGCGGGGGCCGGGCTCACGGGCTTGGGCGCCCGCGCGAACCGCGCGGGACGCCGCCGGATCCGGGCCCTGCGGCTGCGCCATCCGCTGCCCGCCGCCCGGCACGGCCTGTCCGACGAGGCGAAGCTGCGGGCCGTCGCCCTGCACGGCGAGGCGGCCCTGCGGACGGTCGTGCCGCGCTTCGCGCTCCGCGTGGGCCTGGTCGGGCGCGTGACGCCGCGGAGGAAGCTCCGCGGCGGCTCGGGCGGCGGCATGAGCGGTCCCGGCGGCGGCGCGAGCCACGCCGCCGGGGGTCACGGCTGCGGGGGCGGCGGGGGCTGCGGCGGGGGCGGCTCGTGAGCACGGCGCTGTGTACGGGGGCCACTTGTGCGTGCGCCGCCGCATGCCGCGGCGGCCCGTCCCCCGGCGGGGAACGGGCCGCTGCGGCGTGAAGGAGGTCAGACCTTCAGCGTCCTGACCGAGGTCGGGGCGTGGCCCGGCTCGGTGGCGATCTCCTCGAACTCCACGACGTTGCCGATGTCGTTGGTGGTCGACATGGAGATGTTGGTGACGCGCTCCAGGATCGCCTCGACGACGACCGGGACGCGGTACTCGGCGGCGAGCTTCTTGGCCTGCTCGAAGGCGGCGCCCAGTTCGTTCGGGTCGGTCACGCGGATCGCCTTGCAGCCGAGGCCCTCGGCGACCTTCACGTGGTCGACGCCGTACACGCCGAGTTCGGGCGTGTTGATGTTCTCGAATTCGAGGTTGACCTGGAAGTCGATCTCGAAGGCGCGCTGCGCCTGGCGGATCAGCCCGAGGTAGGCGTTGTTGACCAGGACGTGCACGTAGGGGATGCGGTGCTGGGCGCCGACGGCGAGTTCCTCGATCATGAACTGGAAGTCGTAGTCGCCGGACAGGGCGACGACGGACGCCTCCGGGTCGGCCTTGGCGACGCCGAGCGCGGCCGGCACGGTCCAGCCGAGGGGGCCGGCCTGGCCGCAGTTGATCCAGTGCCGCGGGCGGTAGACGTGCAGCATCTGGGCGCCGGCGATCTGGGAGAGGCCGATGGTGGAGACGTAGCGGGTCTCCGGTCCGAAGGCCTTGTTCATCTCCTCGTAGACGCGCTGCGGCTTGATCGGGACGTCGTCGAAGTGGGTGCGGCGCTGGAGGGTGGCCCTCTTCTCCTGCGCGGCGGCGGCCCACGCGGAGCGGTCGGGCAGCCTGCCCTCGTCCTTCAGCTCGCGCGCGACCTCGACGAAGAGCTGGAGCGCGGCCCTGGCGTCGGAGGCGATGCCGTAGTCGGGGGCGAAGATCTTGCCGATCTGGGTGGGCTCGATGTCGACGTGGACGAAGGTGCGCCCGGCCGTGTAGACGTCGAGCTTGCCGGTGTGGCGGTTGGCCCAGCGGTTGCCGATGCCGAGGACGAAGTCGGACTCGAGGAACGTGGCGTTGCCGTAGCGGTGCGAGGTCTGCAGGCCCACCATGCCGGCGTTCAGCTCGTGGTCGTCGGGCAGGACGCCCCAGCCCATCAGGGTCGGCACGACCGGAACGCCGGTCAACTCGGCGAATTCCACCAGCAGTTCGGCGGCGTCGGCGTTGATGACGCCGCCGCCGGCCACGATCAGGGGGCGCTCGGAGGCGTTGAGCATCCCGATGGCCTTCTCGATCTGGGCGCGGGAGGCGGCCGGCTTGTAGACCGGGAGCGGCTCGTAGGTGTCCGGGTCGAACTCGATCTCGGTGAGCTGCACGTCGATCGGCAGGTCGATGAGGACCGGGCCGGGCCGGGCGGAGCGCATCAGGTGGAAGGCCTGCTGGAAGACGCCGGGGACCTGGGCGGCCTCCAGGACGGTGACGGCCATCTTGGTGACCGGCTTGGCGATCGAGGCGATGTCGACGGCCTGGAAGTCCTCCTTGTGGATCACGGCGGTGGGGGCCTGGCCCGTGATGCACAGGATCGGGATGGAGTCGCCGGTCGCGGAGTACAGGCCGGTGATCATGTCGGTGCCGGCCGGGCCGGAGGTGCCGATGCAGACGCCGATGTTGCCGGCGTGGGTGCGGGTGTAGCCCTCGGCCATGTGGGAGGCGCCCTCGACGTGCCGGGCGAGGGTGTGCGTGATGCCTCCGGAGGCCTTGAGGGCCGCGTAGAAGGGGTTGATCGCCGCGCCCGGGACACCGAACGCGTCGGTGATGCCCTCGCGCTTGAGGATCTCAACTGCCGCGCGGGCAGCGGTCATACGAGCCATCGAGTACTCCTGCTTCGGCTGTCGGATTCGCACTCCCGTCGCGCCCCGCGGTGAGTACTTCCGTATAGCGGAAATAAGTTTCTACTATCTGGAAGCAATGTAAGCGGGCACGAGAAAGCCGTCAAGGGACGCGGTGTCCCTTGACGGCCGGGTGCCGGCTCCGGTCCGGCTCTCAGTCCTTGTAGCGCTCCCGCAGTTCCACCTTGCGGACCTTCCCGGACACGGTCATCGGGAAGGAGCCGAGCAGTTCCAGACGGCTCGGGACCTTGTAGTGGGCGAGCCGCCCGTCGCAGAAGGCCCGCAGTTCCTCCAGCGTGAGCGGGTCGGCCGGGTCGCGCGGCACGACGCAGGCCAGGACCTCCTCGCCGTACCGCTCGTGCGGCACGCCGACCACCTGGACGTCCCGGATCTTCGGGTGGCCGTGGAGGAACTCCTCGATCTCGCGCGGGTAGATGTTCTCGCCACCCCGGATGATCATGTCCTTGATGCGGCCGACGATCTCGACGTAGCCGTCCTCGCGCATCACCGCCAGGTCGCCGGTGTGCATCCAGCGGCCGGGGTCGACGGCCTCGGCGGTCCGCTCGGGCTCGTCCCAGTAGCCGAGCATCACGCTGTAGCCGCGGGTGCACAGCTCGCCGGCGGTGCCGCGCGGCTGCGTGACGCCGGAGGCCGGGTCGACGACCTTCACCTCGATGTGCGGCAGGACCCGGCCGACCGTGCCCGTGCGGTGCTCCAGGTCGTCGTCCATCCGGGTCTGGAGGGACACCGGCGAGGTCTCCGTCATGCCGTAGCAGATGGAGACCTGCTCCATGTGCATCTCGTTGACGACCCGCTTCATGACCTCCACCGGGCAGGGCGACCCGGCCATGATGCCGGTGCGCAGGGAGGTGAGGTCGTAGTCCGCGAAGTCCGGGAGGTTCAACTCCGCGATGAACATGGTCGGGACGCCGTAGAGCGAGGTGCAGCGCTCCTGCTGGACGGCCTCCAGGGTGGCCCTCGGTTCGAAGGACGGGGCGGGGAGGACGATGCAGGCACCGTGGGAAGTGGCCGCCAGATCGCCCATCACCATGCCGAAACAGTGATAAAGCGGCACCGGCAGGCACACCCGGTCCTGTTCCGAGTAGCCGATCGTCCGGCCGACCCAGTAGCCGTTGTTGAGGATGTTGTGGTGGGAGAGCGTGGCGCCCTTCGGGAAGCCTGTGGTGCCCGAGGTGTACTGGATGTTGACCGGGTCGTCGCAGCTCAACTCGGCCTCGGCCGCTGCCAGTTGCGCGTCGGTCACCCGGGCCGCGCCCGCCGTCAGCGCGTCCCAGCTCGGGTCGCCGATGTAGACGACCGAGCGCAGGGCGGGGCAGGCGCCGCGCACCTGGTCGACCAGGGCCCGGTAGTCGCTGGTCTTGTGCGCCTGCGACGCGATCAGCAGGGAGATCCCGGACTGCTTGAGCACGTACTCCAACTCGTGGGCCCGGTAGGCCGGGTTGATGTTCACCATGATCGCGCCGATGCGGGCGGTGGCGTACTGCGTGAGCACCCACTCCGGGCAGTTCACCGCCCAGATGCCCACCCGGTCGCCCTTGGCGACCCCCTCGGCGAGCAGCCCGCGCGCCACCTCGTCGACGGCCGCGCCGAACTCGGCGTAGGTCCAGCGCCGCCCGGACTCCACGTCCACCAGGGCCTCGCGGTCGGGGAACGCGGCGACGGTCCTGGCCAGGTTGGCGCCGATCGTGTCGCCGAGGAGCGGCACCTCGCTCGTGCCGTGCGTGTAGGACAGGTCTGCCGTCACCGGAAGTCCTCCTCGCGGTACTCGTTCGCGGAGCCGGCCGCCGTGGCCTCGCGCAGCTCGATCCGGCGGATCTTCCCGGACACCGTCTTGGGCAGGTCGCCGAACTCCAGGCGGCGGATCCGCTTGTAGGGCGCGAGGACCTCACGGGAGTGCTCGAACAGCACCTTCGCGGTGTCCGGGCCGGGCTCCCAGCCCTCCGCGAGCACGACGTACGCCTTCGGGACGGCGAGGCGCAGTTCGTCGGGGGCGGGCACCACGGCCGCCTCGGCGACCGCCTCGTGCTCCAGCAGGGCGCTCTCCAGCTCGAACGGAGAGATCTTGTAGTCGGACGCCTTGAACACGTCGTCGGCGCGGCCGACGTAGGTGAGGTAGCCGTCGGCGTCGCGGGAGCCGATGTCGCCGGTGCGGTAGTAGCCGCCCGCCATGGCCTCGGCGGTCTTCTCCGGGTCGCCGTGGTAGCCGGTCATCAGGCCGACCGGGCGCTCGGAGAGGTCGAGGGCGATCTCGCCCTCGGTGGCGCCGGGCGCGCCGGTGACCGGGTCGAGGAGTTCGACGCGGTAGCCGGGGCCGGGGCGGCCCATGGAGCCGGTCTTGAGGGGCTGGCCGGGGCTGTTGGCGATCTGCACGGCGGTCTCGGTCTGGCCGAAGCCGTCGCGGACGGTGACGCCCCAGGCGCGCCGGACCTGCTCGATGACCTCCGGGTTGAGGGGTTCCCCGGCGGCGACGGCCTCGCGGGGCCGGTTGCGCAGCTGCGTGAGGTCGGCCTGGATGAGCATGCGCCACACGGTCGGCGGGGCACAGAACGTGGTGACGCCCGCGCGGTCCATCTCGGCCATCAGCCGGGCGGCGTCGAACCGCGTGTAGTTGTGGATGAAGACGGTCGCCTCCGCGTTCCACGGGGCGAACAGGTTCGACCAGGCGTGCTTGGCCCAGCCGGGCGAGGAGATGTTCAGGTGCACGTCGCCGGGTTTCAGGCCGATCCAGTACATGGTGGCCAGGTGCCCGATCGGGTACGAGGTGTGGGTGTGCTCGACCAGCTTGGGGCGGGCGGTGGTGCCGGAGGTGAAGTACAGCATCAGCGGGTCGTCGGCGAGGGTGGGGCCGTCCGGCGTGAAGCCGCCGGGCGCGGCGTACGCGTCGGCGTACGTCCGCCAGCCCTCGACGGGGGCGCCGACGGCGACGCGCGTGTAGTCGCCGGGCACCTCGTCGAACTTGGCGGTGTCCGCGTCCCGCGCGACGACGTGGGCGACGCGGCCGCGGTCCACCCGGTCGCGCAGGTCGGCGGGGCCGAGCAGCGGCGTCGCGGGGATGACGACGGCGCGCAGCTTCATGGCGGCCAGCATCGTCTCCCACAGCTCGGCCTGGTTGCCGAGCATCACCAGCACCCGGTCCTCGGCGCGCACGCCGCGCTCGCGCAGCCAGTTCGCGACGCGGTCGGAGCGGTCGGACAGCTCGGCGAAGGACAGCCGGGTCTGCGTGCCGTCCTCCTCGACGATGTGCAGGGCGGTCCGGTCGTTGCCGGCGGCGATGACGTCGAACCAGTCCAGTGCCCAGTTGAAGCGTTCGGGCCGGGGCCAGGTGAAGCCCTCGTGGGCCGCGGCCCAGTCCTCGCGGTGCTCCAGCAGGAAGTCCCGTGCCCTGCGGAACGCGTCCGTCGCCGTCGTCATGTGTCATCCTCTCTGGCCGGATCGGCACCCGCGCGCCCGCGGCTCACGCACGCGCTCGGTGCCGGACCTTGCCGGGCGGCTCTCTGCCATCGTGTAATCCGTGATGCAGGTCTCACTACCCCCGAACGGGGGTGTCCGGGCGCCGACCCGCCGAGCGCGGGGCGGTCCGGGCGCCCGCCGCCGGAGCCGGCACAGGAAGGGCGAGGACGTGGCAGCGGACCCGAGGGCAGTCGCCGCGGTGGAGATCCGCGGCGCGCTGACGCGGCTGCGGCGCGCGACCGGGCTGCCGGTCGCGTTCGGCGGCCTGGTGGAGGCGGGGCGCCGGCAGGTGCGGATCAGCGAGCTGAGCGGTACGGCCACGCCGGCGCTGCGGGCGCTCGCGGTGACCTCCGGCAACGGCCTGGGCGGCAAGGCGGTCGCGCTGTCCCGGCCGTGCGCGGTGACGGACTACTCGGTGTCCCGGCAGATCAGCCACGAGTACGACGCCCCGGTCGCGGCCGAAGGGCTGCGGTCGGTGCTGGCGGTGCCGGTGGTGGTACGGCGCCGGGTGCGCGGCGTGCTGTACGGCGCGCTGCGATCGGCGCAGCCGCTGGGCGACCGGACGCTGGGCGCGGCCATGGACGCGGCGCGGGACGTGGAGCAGGCGCTGGTGGTGCGGGACGAGGCGACGGCGCTGCTGGCGGCGGCCCGCGCCGAAGCCGTGCCGGATCCCGGTCCGGCGGCGGACGGGGCGGTGTGGGAGCGGGTGCGGGAGGCGCACGCGGCGCTGCGGGCGCTGGCCCCGCGGATCGCCGACCCGGGTCTGCGCGAGGAGCTGCTCGGGGCGTGCGGGCTGCTGGCGGCGGGCCCGGCGGAGACCGGACGGGGGGTGGTGCTCGCGCCGCGCGAGGTGGACGTGCTGGCGTGCGTCGCCTCCGGTGCGACCAACGCGGTGGCCGCCGAGCGGCTGGGCCTCGGCGTGGAGACGGTCAAGGGCTATCTGCGGTCGGCGATGCGCAAGCTGGGCACGCGCACGCGGGGCGAGGCCGTGGTGGCCGCGCGCCGGGCGGGCTGGCTGCCCTAGTGCCCTTCTTTCGGTTCATTCGGTCACGTCCTGAATTTCCGGTACCTGGCCATCTGTTATTTCCCTCACGACCGCGTGCGTCCGAAATTGAAAGACCTGTTGCCTAATATTGGCCAGGACACGCCACAGGGAGGGGAGCGGTGACCGTGCGACGGGACTTCAAGGAGCCTGCCAGAAGCCGCTCCGAGCAGGTCATCGGCCAGGAGGAACTCTGTGCTGCGGCCCGTGAGCAGCTGGGCCGGGGCGGCAGCGTGCTGCTGCACGGTCCGGCCGGAATAGGAAAGTCGACCGTCCTGCGGACACTGGCCGCGGATTACGCGCATACCGCGCGGACGGTCTTGCGGTGCTCGGCGACCGAGTCCGAATCACATCTGCCCTTCCTGGCCCTCGCCGACCTGTTCGGCCTGGTCCTCGACCGGGTCGCGGGCAGCCTGCCCGCCGCCCAGCGCACGGCCCTGGAGTCGGCGCTGACCGGCCGGGGCGAGTCCACCCTCCAGCGGGACGGCCTCGCGCTGCGCCTCGCGGTGCTGTCCGCGCTGCGCGCGCTGGCCGCCGACGGGCCCGTCCTCGTCGTCGCCGACGACCTCCAGTGGCTGGATCCGGCCAGTGCCGAACTCCTCGGCTTCGCCGCCCGGCGCCTCGGCGACACCCCCGTGCAGCTGCTGTACGCGGTGCGCACCGAGGGCGAGGAGTTCGACCGGCATCTGCGGGCCACCCCGCCGGACACCCTCGCGCTGCGGCTCGGCCCGCTGTCCCGCGGCCAGGTCTCCGCGCTGCTCGACCACCGCGGCTACCGCGGCCTGCCCCGCTCCACGGTGCGGGACATCCACCGCACGAGCGGCGGCAACCCGCTGTTCGCGCTGGAGCTGGGCCGTGCCCTCGCCGAGAACCCCACCCCGCCGCGTCCGGGCGAGCCGCTGCCGGTGCCGACGTCGCTGCGCGCCCTGGTGCTGTCCCGTCTCGAGATGCTGTCGGCCGAGGCCCGCCGCACCCTGCTGGTGGCCAGCGCCGGCGCCCGGCCCACGCTGGCGCTGCTGCACGCGGCCGGCCGGGCGGGCGCCGAGGCCGAGACCGCGCAGGCCGCCGAGCTGGGCCTGCTCGCCACCGAGCCGGAGGGGCCCGCCGTACGGTTCGCGCATCCGCTGATCTCCGCCGCGCTGTACGCCGAGGCCCCGGCGCAGGAGCGGCGGGCCGTGCACGCCGCGCTGTCCACGGCCGCCTCCGACCCGATCGAACGCGCCCGGCACCTGGCGCTCGCCACCCCCGGCACCGACCCGGAGGTCGCCGCCCGGCTCGCCGAGGCCGCCGCGCTGGCCCGGGACCGCGGCGCGCCGTCGGTGGCCGCGTCGCTGGGCCTGCTCGCGGCCCGGCACACCCCCGCCGACAGCAGTCCGGCGCCCGACGAGCGGCGCCTCCAGGCCGCGGAGGACGCCATCACCGCCGGCGAGGTCGACCTCGCCCGGCACATCGCCCGCGACGTGCTGACCCGGGCCACGGTGCCCGCCGACCGGGTGCGGGCCTGGATGGTGGTCGTCGAGGCCGCGGGGCAGGCCCTCGGCGACGTCGACGCCGTGTTCCCGCAGGCCCTCGCCGACGCCGGGGACGACCCGCGCCTGCTCGCCCAGGTGCACTACCAGCTGGCCTGGCGGGGCCTGGTCGTGGAGGGCGACTTCGAGGAGGGCCGCCGGGAGGCCGCGCACGCCGCCGAGCTCGCCGCGCGGGCCGGGGACCGGCGCACCGAGCTGATGGCCCTGTCGTTCCAGGCGCAGACCGAGACCCTGATGGGGCACCCGGAGGCCCCCGCCACCATCAAGCGGGCCCTGACGGAACCGCAGGACCCGCAGGTGGCGTGCCACCACAACGGCGCGGGCTCGGCCCGCTTCCGCTGGCTCATCATGAGCGACCAGCTGCCGGAGGCGCGCACCACCGTCACCGCCCTGCTGCGCGAGGCACGGCGGCGCGGCATGGTCGAGAGCGAGGTGCACTACGTGCGCATGCTCGCCGAGACCGAACTGCGCGCCGGGCACTGCGGCCGGGCCCTCGACCTGGCCCGCGAGAGCCTCAGACTGGCCCGGGACTGCGGCATCGGCGAGGTGCCCTCCGCGCTGCTCACCTCGCTCGCGGAGGCCTCCGGCGGTGACGTGGACAGCGCCATCGCGCTGGCCCGCGAGGCGGTCGAGCAGGCCGAGGAGGACGGCGACCAGATGTACGTCTCGCGTGCCCTGGCCGCCCTCGGCTACGCGCAGTTCGTGGCCGGGGACGCGGCCGGCACGGTCCGTTCGCTGCGCCGGGTGCGGGAGTTGGAGAACGGCCTCGGCATCACCGACCCGGCCCGCGGCCGCTGGCAGGGCGACCTGGCCGAGGCGCTGGTGCGCGTCGGCGAACTCGACGAGGCGCAGGAGCTCGTGGACGTCACCCGCGAGCAGGCGCTGCGGCTGACCCGCGACAGCGTGGTGGCCGTCCTGGACCGCGCCGAGGCCCTGATCCGGGCGGCGCGCGGCGAACACGCCGCCGCCGTCGCCCAGTTGACCGCTGCGCAGCACCGGCTCGCCGAGCTGGGGTCCGGCCTGGAGGAGGCGCGGGCCGCGTTCGCGCTGGCCGCGCTGCGCGCCCCCGCGCCCGGGCCGGCGTCGTACGACGAGGCGGCGCGGCTGATGCGGCGCTGCCGCGCGCTGCCCTGGCTGAAGCAGGTCGACGCCGCGGCCGCGGCGAGTCCCGCCGCGCCGCCCGCCGTTCCCGCCGCCACGGCGGACGGCCTGGAGGGCCTCGCCTCGATGGAGCGTCAGGTCGCCTCCCTGGTCATGGAGGGCGCGACCAACCGGGAGATCGCCGCGCGCCTGTTCATCAGCGTCAAGACCGTCGAGGCCACCCTGACCCGGGTCTACCGCAAGCTCGGGATCCGGTCACGGGTGGACATCGTCCGGCTGGCGGCGGGCCGCCGCCCCAGCTGAGCATGCCACGCGCGCGCCGCGTGGCGACCGAGGGTTTTCCCTGCCCCAACTCCCCTAGGGGGTTCCCTCATTGGGGCGCCGGTGGGCCGGCTCTAGCGTGAAGTCGTGCCGCTCGCCCGGGCATATCGGGGGTCTGTCCCGAGACCCCCGAACCAACCCCCCGCACCCGTGCGACCCCCCACCGGCAACAACCGAGGAGACTCATGTTCGGGATCCGCCGAGCAAGACAGGCCGCCACGACCCTCGCGGCCACCGCCGCTGCCGCCGTCGCCACCGCGCTGCTGACCGCCCCCGGCGCCGCCGCGGCCCCTCAGCCCATCGTGGGCGGGACGACGACCACCACCACGACGTACCCGTTCATGATGCAGATCACGGACTCGAACCAGAACCAGTTCTGCGGCGGGACGCTGGTCTCCCCCACCAAGGTCGTCACGGCCGCGCACTGCATGGCCGGCGAGACCACCAGCAGCATCCGGGTGGTCGGCGGCCGCACCTACCGCAACGGGACCAACGGCACGGTCGCCCGGGTCAGCAAGATCTGGGTCCACCCCAACTACACGACCGCCACCCGCGGCGAGGACGTGGCCGTGCTGACGCTGTCGACGTCGATGCCGTACACCCCGGCGAAGTACGTCACCCCCACCCAGACCTCGGTGTACGCGGCCGGCACCACGGCCCGCATCGTCGGCTGGGGCACCACGTCCGCGGGCGGCAGCTCCTCCAACCAGCTGCGCACCGCGACCGTGCCGATCGTGTCCGACACCAGCTGCCGCACCTCCTACGGCACGGACTTCGTGGCGAGCGAGATGGTGTGCGCCGGGTACAGCTCCGGCGGCGTGGACACCTGCCAGGGCGACAGCGGCGGCCCCCTGCTCGTCGGCGGGGTCCTCGCGGGCATCACCTCCTGGGGCGAGGGCTGCGCCTACGCCGGCTACCCGGGCGTCTACACCCGGCTGACGACCTTCTCCAGCCTCGTGACGCAGCAGGTCAACTCGTAGCGCGTCACACGGTCTCCTGAGTAACCCTCAGGTGAAATACCAGGGGGCGTTGCGGGCCTCCACGAGCGGCCCGCAACGCCCCCTCTCCATGTCCTGGTCTCCCACTCCCCTCGCCGCCTACGATGCGCGGCGAGGGGAGTGATGCGTCATGGTGTCCGCCGACCGCCTCCTGGCGTTCGCCGCGATGTCGCTGCTGGTGATCGCGATCCCGGGGCCCAGCGTGCTGTTCGTCATCGGCCGGGCCCTGGCCCACGGCCGCCGCACCGCCGTGGCGACCGCCCTCGGGAACGTCGTCGGGTCCTATCTGCTGGTGGTGGCGGTCGCGGTCGGGATCGGTTCGCTGGTCGAGCGGTCCGTGACGGTGTACCTGGCGGTGAAGTTCGCGGGCGCCGCCTATCTGGTGTTCCTCGGCGTGCAGGCGTACCGGCACCGCAAGGAGCTGTCGGCGGCCGGGCTCGGGACGCCGCCGGCGGGGGCGGCCCGTGGCGACGCGCGGACCGTCCTGGACGGCGTGCTGGTCGGGGTCACCAATCCCAAGGGCGTGGTGTTCTTCGCGGCCGTGCTGCCGCAGTTCGTGGACCACGCGGCGGGGCACGTCGTGGCGCAGATGCTGGTGCTGGGCCTGGTGCCGATCGGGATCGGCCTGGTCACGGACACCCTGTGGGGTCTGGCGGCGTCGGCGGCCCGCACCTGGTTCGCCCGCTCCGACCGCCGGCTGTCGCTGATCGGCGGGGCGGGCGGGTGCACGATGATCGGGCTCGGCGTGTCGGTGGCGGTGACGGGCCGGGCGGACTGACCGGCCGGGCCCTCACCTCCGTACGGTCCCGAAGCGGATGTCGTACGACGCCCCCGGGTGCAGGACGCCCAGCAGGTGTTCCGCCTCGGCGAGGACGTCCGTGCGCTCCGTCCGGCCGAGGGGGGCGAACGGCTCGATGACGAGGGCGTCGGGGGTGAGGCGCCACAGACCGGCGAGGAAGCCGTCGACCAGCAGGGCGCAGTGGGCGATGTTGCCCTGCCAGGTGCTCCCCCGGTGGGCGGCGGGGACGACGCGGGTGCGGTCGGCGTGGGACAGGAGCAGGTTGTCGAACTCGGGCAGGAAGCGGGGCGGGGCCGGGGTGTCCGGGTCGGGGCGGGGCGCGTCGGGGAGGTCGAAGAGTTCGGCGCCGTTCTCGTCGCGGAACGTCACCAGCCGCGGCCGGAGCCGCTCGAACGCGTCGCGCAGCCGGGTCAGTCCGGCCCAGGTCTGCATGTCCCGCACGGACGCCGGGCCGAACGCGGCGAGGTAGCGCAGGACCACGGCGTCGGGCTCCGGGGCGGGCTCGGCGGGCCGGCCCAGCCAGTGCTCGGCGGTGGTGAGCGCCACCTGCCCGCTGCGGCCCCACAGCCCGCGCGGGGTGACCTGGACGAGGGGCAGCTTGCAGCGCGCGGCGACGGCCAGCGACTGGGGATCGGCGTCGGGCCACCGGGCCGACAGCGCCTCCCGCAACTGCTTCATGGTGCGCGGCTCGGCCTCGACGAGCTCGCGGGCCAGCCGGGCGAGCAGGTCCAGGTCGACGCCCTGGAGTCCCTTGCGGAACGCGGTCAGTTCGCGGTCGCGGGCGGGCTGCACCAGCGGCCGCAGGGTGAGGCAGTCGTCGGCGGTGTGGGTGTGGATGGTGGACCGCATGGTGACGATGCGGACGACCTCGCGGCGGGCCATCGGCTCCGACAGGTCCCGCGGGTCGAAGCCCCGGAGCCGGGCGGCGAGGGCGTAGTACGGCGGCTTGACGTTCTGCGCCTGGAGCCCGAGGAGGTGGGCGACGGCGTCCGTGGCCGTCATGTCCGCCCGCTCCAGCAGGAGTTGCCGGTCGAGCGTCGCACGGTTGAGGGCGCGGGGGCCGAGGACGGGCGCGTCGCCGCCGGTCCGGGACGCGCTGCTGCTGGTCCGCTTCGTCATGGACGGCACGGTAGTCCCGCATGCGGACGGATTCTGTCCGCAACGGTCGGGATTGCGTCCCGGGAGGGGTGGGCACCCGCCCCGCACTGTGGAGCGGCGGCGGATTCTGGTGGTCGGGTGGTTCAGCTTCCTGCACGGGGAGGCGACCGCCGGGGACGTGCTCGCCCTGCGCCGGGTGGAGGACGTCCTGCGGCGGGCCGGGCTCGGCCACGACGTGGTGTGGAGCCCCGGTTTCCGGCCCGGCGCGAGGCACCTGGACGACGTGCGGCCGGACGCGTACACGCATCTGGTGTTCGTGTGCGGGCCGCTGCACGGGCCGCAGGTCGAGGACCTGCACCGGCGGTTCGCGCACTGCGTGCGGATCGCCGTCGGCACGTCCGTGATCGACCCCGCCGGTCCCGCCGTCGCCGGCTTCCACCACGTGCTGGCCCGGGACGGCGCCCCGGGCACCGCCCCGGCCGCGGACCTCGCGGCCCGCGCGCCCGCCGTGCCCGGCGTGCCCGTCGTGGGCGTGGTCCTCACCCACGGGCAGCACGAGTACGGGCGGCAGCGGCGCCACGAGCAGGTCGCGGAGTCCGTCACCGGCTGGCTCGCGGGGCGGGACTGCGCACGGCTGGAGCTGGACACCAGGCTCGACGCGCACGACTGGCGGCTGTGCGCGACGCCCGGCCAGCTGGAGTCGGTGCTGACCCGGCTCGACCTCGTCGTCACCGACCGGCTGCACGGCCTGGTCCTCGCCCTGCGCGCCGGCGTACCGGCGCTGGCCGTCGACCCGGTGGAGGGCGGCGCGAAGGTCACCGCCCAGGCCCGCGCCTGCGACTGGCCCGCGCTGGTGCCCGCCGAGCGGCTGGACGCGGCGCCGCTGGAATGCTGGTGGCGGTGGTGCCTGGCCGACGGCCGGCCGGCCGCCGCCCGGGTCCGCGAGCGGTTCCGCGCGGCGGAAGCGGGGGAAGCGGCGGAAGCGGGGGAAGCGGGGGAAGCGGACGGCGCGGAACGGCTGCCCGCGCTGCTGGGGGCACCCGGGGCCGGCTGACGGGCGTGCCCGTGGCGGGGTCCCGCCGCGCCGAACGCCCGGGGCCGGCTGACGGGCGCGTGCCCGTGGCGGGGTCCCGCCGCGCCGAAGTCCCGTCACGCCCAGACAGCAGCCGGGGTCAGCCCACGTAGCGCCGGGCCGTGGAGCGGCGCTGGGTCTCGTCGAGGAGGCGGAGGCGGGACTCGACCGGCGGGGGCACCACCCGGCGTTCGCGCAGCACCCAGGGGAAGGCCGCCGCCGCCTCGGCGAAGGCGCGCAGCGACGCGGTGTCGCGCGGGACGGTGCGCGCCAGGTGCAGGGTGCGGCGCAGGGCGGGTCCCGGCGGGCGGCGCAGCCAGGTGAACCACAGGGTGTTGCGGATGCCGTGCGCCCGGCGGCGCGTGGCGTCCCGTGCCCGGGACGGCTGGTGGTGGACCGTGAGGTGGTCGGCGTAGGTCAGCCACCAGCCCGCCGCCGCCAGGTCCGCCGCGAGCAGTTCCTCCTCGCCGCCCAGCCACAGCCGCGGGTGGAAGCCGCCGACGGCCCGGAAGGCGTCGGCGCGCAGGACGGTCGCGGCGGCCAGGAAGGAGCCGAGCGCCGGTCCCGGCAGCCAGTCGGGGCGGGGCAGCGGGGAGTCGCGGAGTTCCTCCGTGATGGGGTCGTCCGTGCCGGCCGGCTCCACGACGATGCGGGCTGTCACGGCGGCCAGCGCGGGGTGCCGGTCCAGCAGGTCGGCCGCGCCGGACAGGACGCCGGGCGCCCACCACGAGTCGTCGTCGCAGAACGCGACGTAGGGGGTGCGCACGCGCCGCACGGCCAGGTTCCGGCCGACGGCGCCGAGGTTGCGGCCGGGGCGCAGCAGCCGCACCCGGGGGTGGTGGCGGGCGACGGCGGTCGCGGTGCCGTCGGTGGAGGCGTTGTCGGTGACGAACACCGGGGGTTTCTCCGGGAGTTCGGCGAGCCGGTCGAGGGTGTGCAGGAGTTCGGGGCGCCGGTTGTGGGTGATGACGACGACGGTCGTGCGGGGGTCGGTCATACGGGGCCTCCGGGGGTGCCGTCGACGAGGCGGGCCGCGCGTTCCACGTGCGGGGGCAGCGGCCTGCGGTCGCGCAGCGCGGCGGGGAGCCGGGCGAGGGCCTCGCGCAGGGCGCGCCGGGCCTCGGGGTCGTGGCGGGCGTCGGCCGCGAGGTCGCGGGTGCGGGCGAGCGCGACGGGCAGGGGGCGGCGCAGCCACGCGGTGAGGAGTGCGTTGCGGCGCTGCACGGCCACGCGGCCCGGGCGGGGGCCGCCGCTGTCGGGGTGGTGGTGGGCGACGACCTCGGGGCAGTGGGTGACGCCCCAGCCGCGGGCGGCGAGATCGTAGGCGAGGAGGGTTTCCTCACCGCCGAAGAACAGCAGGTGGTGGAAGCCGCCCGCGTCCAGGTAGGCGGCGCGCCGGGTGACGCCGGCGCAGGCGAGGAAGCCGAGCACCTGGGTGCCGGGCAGGTCGGTGGCCGGGCCGAGGGGGGACGCGGCGAGCTGGTCGTTCAGCGGGTCGGTGTCCTTCCCCGGGCCGACGAGGGTGCGGGCGGCGAGCAGGCCGAGCCTCGGGTGCGCGTCGAACAGCCGGGCGGCCTCGGCGAGGGAGCCCGGCGCCCACCAGGAGTCGTCGTCGCTGAAGGCCACGTACGGGGTGCCGATGGCGCGGACCCCGTGGTTGCGGGCGAGGGCGCCCCGGTTGACGGGCAGGGCCAGGACGCGGACCTGCGGGAACTCGCGGGCGAGGAGGGCGCGGGTGCCGTCGGTGGAGGCGTTGTCGACGACGAGGACACGGGGCCGCTCGGGCAGCGCGAGCAGCCGGCGCAGGGTGCCGGCGAGGGTGTCGGCGCGGTTGCGGGTGGCGATGACGACGCCGACGGGCGAGGAGGGCGGCGGGTCGGTGCCCGCCGCCGTCTCGGAGGCCGGGTGCCCGTGGGGCTGCCGAAGGGTGGTCCGGTGGAGGTTCATGGGCGCTCAGCAGAAGGTCTGTTCGCTCGGGGCCGGGGGTCGGGCCGGAGCTGGTCCCGGGGTCGGTTCCGGGGCCGGGTCCGGGGTCGGTTCCAAGGCCGGGACCGGGGCTGGTCCCGGGGTCGGCCCCGACGTCGGGGCCGGGTCCGAGGCCGGACCCGAGGCCGGACCCGAGGCCGGACCCGAGGCCGGACCCGAGGCCGGACCCGAGGTCAGGTCCGGGGGCGATTCCGGGTCCGGGGCCGGCAGGGTGGTGAACGCGTGCAGGACGTCCCGCGGGTGCAGGCGGAGCAGGGCCGGGTCGGGGCGGGTGGCATGCGGGTCGCCCTCGGGGCCGGGGTGCCACAGGGCCCGGTGGTGCGGGTCGGCGGGCGGGCCCCAGCGGCTCGGCGGGACCGGGCCGAACAGCGTGACGGAGGGCGTGCCGTGGGCGACGGCCAGGTGGGCGACGCCGGTGTCGCCGCTGAGCACGGCGCGGGCGCCGGCGACGAGCGCGGACAGCCGCTCGAAGGGCGGTCCGCCGCCGAACAGGTCGTCGGCGGGCAGTCCCGCGCGGGCGGCCAGCGCGGCGACCAGGTCGTCCTCGCCGGGTCCCCCGGTGACGACGACGCGGTGGCCCGCGGCGCGCAGGGCCGACGCGACGGCCGCGTACCGGTCGACGGGCCAGCGGCGGGCGCGGGAGGCGGCGCCGGGGTGCACGACGACCGCGCCCGGCGCCGGGGACGGCACCGGCGGCGGGGCCAGCCGCAGGTCGGTGGGGTCGGCGTCGGCGCCGTACCACTGGAGCAGCCGGCACCAGCGGTCGCGTTCGTGTTCCTCGGCGCGCCAGTCCGGGCCGTCGATCTCCGGGGTGTCCGGGTGCGCGAAGGCGAGCAGGCGCGCGGGGCGCAGCGCGGCGAGGAGGCGGTGGCTGGGCGGGCCGTTGCCGTGCAGGTCGACCGCGACGTCCGGGGGCGGGCCGGTCCAGTCGAGGGAGGCGGGCACGGCCCGGCCGGGGGCGGACGCGGGCAGCAGCCGGTCGACGGCGCCGGTGGCGGCGGCGACCGGCGCGAGCGCGGCGGGTGCGGCCAGTACCAGTTCGTGGTCCGGGTACGCGCGGCGCAGCGCCCGCAGGGCGGGGACCCCGGTGAGGAGGTCGCCGAGGCCCAGGGCGCGCAGCGCGAGGACGCGGGGTGTGCGGGTCATCCGGCGGTGCCTCCCGTCGCCCGGGCGAGCAGCCGCGTCGAGGAGCGTCCGTCGAGGTAGGGCAGCAGCACGGCCTGACCGCCCCACTCCTCCAGCAGGGCGGCCTCGGGCAGGTCGGCGCCCGTGTAGTCGCCGCCCTTGACCCACACGTCGGGCCGCAGCCCGGCGAGGAGGCGTTCGGGGGTGTCCTCGTCGAACACGGCCACGGCGTCCACGCAGGCGAGGGCGCGCAGCACGTGCACCCGGTCGGCGAGCGGGTTGACGGGGCGGTCGGGGCCCTTGCGGCGGCGCACCGAGGCGTCCGAGTTGACGCAGACGACGAGGCAGTCGCCGAGCCGGCGGGCGGCCTGGAGCAGCCCGACGTGTCCGGCGTGCAGCAGGTCGAAGCAGCCGCCCGCGGCGACGACGGTGCCGTGCGCGGCGCGGACCCGGTCGGCGAGGGTGAACGGGTCGTCGGCGGCGGGCGGTTCGCCGCCGCCGTGGGCGTCCGGCAGGCCGGCGGCGCCGCCCGCGCCGACGAACCCGGTCGCCGCGGCCACGGCGCCCTCGACGGCCTCGCCGACCACGGCGCCGTCCGCGAGGAGCCCGGCGGCCGCGGCCGCGAAGCGGTCCCCGGCGCCGCAGCTGTCGCCGTGGTGCACGCCGGCCACCGGTACGAGCAGTGGGTGGTCCCCGTACGACAGCAGCGCGCCCCGGGCGCCGAGCGTGACGGCCACGGCGCCGACCCGCCACTGCCGCACGAGTCCGGCGGCGTGCCGCGCGGCGGCGCGCAGGCCCCCGGTCCGTTCGCCGCCGGGTGCCGCGAACGCGGCCGCCTCCTTCTCCGCCGGTGTGACGAGGCGGGTGCCGGGCGTCGGGGGGCCGCCGCGCGGGTGCGGGTCCCACAGCAGGGGCGGGTGGTCGCGGAGGGTGTCGCGCAGCGCGTCGGCGGCGCCGCGGCCGTAGTCGGAGACCAGGACGGCGGGTGCGGAGCGGACGGCCGCGCGGGCCTCCTCGGTGGCCGCGCGGACGTGTCCGTCGCCGTCGTCGATGCGGACGAGGGGGCGGCCGTCCTGCGCGAGGACGCGCGTCTTCTCGGGCAGCGGTCCGCTCGTCGGCAGCGGGACCAGGCGCACCGACGGCTCCAGCAGGCGCCGCAGTTCATGGCTCGCGGGGTCGTCGGACAGGCCGGTGACGAGCGTGACGTCCCGGCCGTCGCGGGCCGCCAGGTACGCCGCCAGGGCGGCCCCGCCCGGCCGCAGGCGTTCCGCGCAGCCGGACACGACCGGCACCGGCGCGTCGGGCGCCAGGCGTTCGGCGCGGCCGGCCAGGTCGCGGTCCAGCAGCGCGTCCCCGACGACGAGCAGCGGGGCGCCGCCCGGCACGCGGCCCCGCCTCACGCGGTCCTCCGTTCCAGCGCCGCGTCGAACGCCCCGCAGATCATGTGCACCGCCACCAGGTGCAGTTCCTGGACGGTCGCGGCGGAGGCCGCCTCGACGCACAGGGACTCGTCGCAGCCGGCCATGAGGGGGTTGGGGGCGGGGCCGGTCAGCGCCCACACGCGCAGCCGGGCGGCGCGGGCCGCGTCGGCGGCGGACAGCAGGTTGGTGCTGGCCCCGCTGGTGGACAGCAGCATCAGGACGTCGCCGGGGCGGCCGTGGGCGCGGACCTGGCGGGCGAACACCTCGTCCACGCCGTAGTCGTTGGCGATCGCGGTGGTGCTGGAGGTGTCGGCGTGCAGGGCGATCGCGGAGAACGCCGGCCGGTCGTCGCGGTAGCGGCCGACGAGTTCGGCGGTGAGGTGCTGGGCCTGGGCGGCGCTGCCGCCGTTGCCCGCCGCGAGCAGCCGTCCGCCGCCGCCGAGGACCTGGGCGAGCCGGGTGCCCCACCGCTCGGTGATGTGCGCGGAGGCCCGGAAGGCCCCCAGCGCGTCCTGGAGTTCGTCGCAGTGCCCGGTGACGGGCGGGTGCACGGTCATCACGCGACCTCCTTGGGGAGTTCGTGGCCGGTGAGCGTCCGGCGGTAGACCTGTTCGCAGCCGTCGGCGACGCGCTGCCAGGTGAAGCGTTCGAGGACCTGTTCGCGTCCGGCGGTCCCGAACCGGGCCCGCAGGTCGTCCCGGGCGAGGAGTTCGCGGGCCGCCGCCGCGACGGCCCCCGCGTCGCCCGGCGTCACGCGGCGGCCCGTGACGCCGTCGGAGACGGTGTCGCGGTGGCCGCCGACGTCGGTGGCGACGACCGGGACGCCGCAGGCCATCGCCTCCAGGGGCACGATCCCGAACGGCTCGTAGACCGGCGTGCACAGCACGAGGTCCGCGCTGCGCATCAGGGCGGGCATGGCGGCCGGGTCGACCGCGCCGAGCATCCGCACCCGGTCGGCGACACCGGTGCGCAGCGCGAGCCGGCGCAGCCGCCGGGCCTCCGGGTCGTCGTCGATCAGCTCGGCCGGCGGGCCGCCCGCGACGAGGAGTTCGGTGTCGGGGAGGTCGGCGAGGGCGCGCACGGCGAGGTCGTAGCCCTTGCGGGGCACGAGCCGGCCGCAGGAGAGCAGCCGGTGCCGGGCGCGGCGCGGGGGCGCGGCGGACGGGTCGGCTCCGGGGTGGAAGTGGGCCGCGTCCACGCCGCACGGCACGACGGACACCCGCCGGGACGGTATGCCGAGACCGGCCAGTTCACGCACCTCGTCGGTGCAGGTGGCGAGCACACGGGCGCAGGTGCGGCCGATCTGCCGCTCGATGCCGACGCGTTCGGCCGGGCTGGTGTCCTTCAGCCCCTGGTGGCGGCGCTTGACGGTGCCGAGGGCGTGGTAGGTCTGCACGACGGGGATGCCGTGCGGGTACGCGCCGAGTTGCGCGGCCATGCCGGACATCCAGAAGTGGGCGTGCACGAGGTCCGGTGGTTCCCGGCGCCAGGTGCGCGCCAAGTGGGCGCCGAATCCCGGCATGTACGGGAACAGGTCGTCCTTGGGCAGTGGTTCGGGCGGCCCGGCCGGCACGTGCTCGACGACGGCGCCGCCGGGCAGCGGCACCCGGTCGGGGAGGTCGGCGCGGTCGCGCCGCGTGTGGACCGTGACGTCGTGGCCGCGGCGCGCCAACTCCTCGGTGAGGCGGGCGACATACACGTTCTGGCCGCCCGCGTCGACGCCGCCGAGCGCGGCGAGGGGACTCGCGTGCTCGGACACCATGGCGATCCTCATCGGGTCACCTCCTCACGAGGCCGAGTTCGTGCGGGCGCTGGAGGACGACGACGTCGACGCCGGCGTCCCGCAGCCGCTCCGGGGGGAGTTCGACGACGGAGTCGGGCCAGTCCCAGGTGCGGGCGCGGCCGAGGCCGTCGGGGCCCCGGTCGGGGGTGACCGGGACGACGTAGGTGTGCGGGCCCTGCACGAAGGACGTGGTCCAGGAGCCGTGCACGTGCCACAGCAGGATCCTCATGTCTCCGCCATCAGCTTCTCCACGGACGTCACGACGTCCTGTGCGGTCACGGTCTCCAGGCACGGGTGGCCCGGCACCGGGCACTGCCGCGCCCTGCTGCCGGCGCAGGGTGCCTCCTGGTCGCCGAGCAGCACGTACGGGACCCCGTACGGCCGCCAGCGCTCCGCGGGCACGACGGGGGCGAACAGCGACACCACGGGGGTGCCGACGGCGGCGGCCAGGTGGGCGGGGCCGGTGTTGCCGGTGACCACGACGGCGGCGCGCGCGAGGACTCCGGCGAGTTCGGCGGCGCCGGTGCGTCCGCCGAGGTCGACGCCGTGCTCCCCGGCGACGCGCGCGGTCAGGTCCCGTTCGCCGGCGCCGCCGGTGACCAGCACCCGGTGTCCGGCGGCGGCCAGTTCGCGCACCGCCTGCGCGCACCGGCCGGCGCTCCAGGCGCGGGCGGGCACGGCGGCGCCGGGGTGCACGACGACGTACGGCCCGGGGCCGGTCGTGGGCGTGGTGTCGGGCGGCGGCAGCACCCGCAGCCGGCCGTCGTCGGCGCGCGGGAACCCGGCGGCCTCGGCGAGGTCGAGCGCCGCCTCGGCCTCGTGGGCGCCCGGGGCCCGCCGGTGGCGTACGTCGAGCAGGGAACCGGGGTAGTCCACGCTGTCGGCGGCGATGTGCCGCACGCCGGCCAGCCGCAGCAGCAGGGCCGTGGGCAGCGGGGACTGGTGGTACGAGGTGAGGACGAGCGCGGTGTCGGCGTCGATCGCGTCGAGCAGGTCCTCGATCTCTCGGCGGTCGACGGGCGGCGGTGTGAACCCGGCCCACGGGGCGTCCCACACGAGGACGTCGTCCACGCCGGGCAGCAGTCGCGCGGCCGGGGCACCGCGCGGCCCGCACAGCAGGGTGACGGTGTCGGCGCGGGCGGCGACGGCCCGGACGGCGGGCCCGGCGAGCAGCACGTCGCCGAAGCTGTCGAGTCGCGCGACGAGCGCTTTCACGGGCACCTCCGGTGCGGGGCGGACGGGGCCTTTCGGCCGGTGCCGCCGGTCGGCGGAAACGCCTCCCGCAGGGGCCGTTCGTCGGCCAGGACCCGGCCGGTGGGCGGGCCGTTCAGGAGGGCGCGGACCGCCGTCAGGAGGTCGGGGGCCACGTGGAGGGCCGCCGCCGTCTCCTCCGGGCGGGTCATGGGGGTGGGGACGAGGACGCCCAGGGCTCCGGCGCGGCGGGCCGCCTCCATGTCGGAGCCGATGTCGCCGACGACGGCGCAGTCGGTGGGCGCCGTGCACACCCGGCCCGCGGCCCACAGGACGAGGCCGGGTTCGGGTTTGCGGCAGCGGCAGCCGTCGTCCGGGCCGTGCGGGCAGACGGCCCACACGTCGAAGGGGCCGAGGAGTTCGTCGACGCGCGCGTTGACGCGGCGGACGTCGGCGTCGGTGAGCAGCCCGCGGGCGATGCCGGACTGGTTGGTGACGACGCCGGTGCGGACGCCGCTGTCGCGCAGCAGGTCCAGTGCCTCGCGGGCGCCGTCGACCGGGCGGACCAGGTCGGGGTCGGCGTTGTAGGGCACGTCGTGGATCAGGGTGCCGTCGCGGTCGAACAGCACGGTGCGTACGGGGCTCACGGTGCCACCTCCCGCCAGGGGGCGGCGGCGCGGTGGCGCCACGCGCCGCGCAGCCGGTGCCAGGTCGCGGCGGGCGGGATCAGCGCGCTGGTCACGAGCATGGTCGTGATCTCGTCGCGGGTGCGTGGTCCGGGCGCGATACGGGCCCACGCGAACTCGGCGGTGCCGGCCGCCCAGCCGAGGGCGGCCGCCGAGGCGGCCCGGGGGCGTCCGGCGGCGGCCAGCGCGCAGGCGGCGGCACCGGCGGCGGTGATCGCGGCGTGCCGGCGGATGCGGCCGCGTGGCGCGACCGCCCTGTGCCACCAGTCGGGGCCGTGGAGGCGGCGCATGAGCGCGTCGTCGGCGTTGCCGCGCTGCTGACGCAGCGACGCCCAGCGGGAGGCCGGGCGCACCGGGTGCCGGGTGGTGCGCCGGCCGCGCCGGATGCCGTGGCCGGCGTCGAGGACGCGCAGCGCGAGGTCGGCGTCCTCGCGGAAGGCGCGCGGGAAGCGCTCGTCGAAGCCGCCGACGTCGTTGAGGACGTCGGTGCGGTAGGCCATGTCGGCGGTGATCCAGCGGGCCCGGGCGAGGCCGGCGGTGCCGCGTTCCCAGTCGGTGGCGCGGCGCCCGCCGGGCAGCGGCACGGTGATCACGCCCTGGACGCCGGCCGTGCCGGGGTCGGCCTCGGCGAGGTCCCGGGCGAGTTCCTCGCACCAGTGCGGGCCGACCTGGACGTCGTCGTCGAGGAACGCGGTCCACGGCTCGGTGACCGCGCGGGCGCCGGTGTTGCGGGCGGCGGCCGGTCCGTGTCCGCCGCCGCGCAGGACGACGGTGCGGTCGCGCAGGTCGCCGAGAACGCTCAGGGGGTGTTCCAGCGCGCCGGGGTCGGCCGCCGGTTCGGGCCGGTCGTCGACGAGGACGATCCGCTCGGGGCGCGGCCCGGTCGCGGCGGCGAGCGCGGCCAGGCAGTCGGCCAGCGTGTCGCGGACGAGGGTCGGGATCACGACGGCGTACCCGGTCATGCGCACGCCCTTCCGCGCCGCACGGCCTGGACGGAGGCGGCCAGGTCGGCGTGGTCCCGGGTCCAGGGCTCACCAGGGGCGCGCGGCGGGGCGAGGCCGGCCCAGTCGACGCCGTGGGCGCGGAAACCGCCGCGCCCGGTGGCGTGGACGTGTTCGCGCAGCCGGTCGAGGAAGCGCGGGGTGCCGTGCGAGGCGAGGGCCGGGTCGTGGAAGAGGGCGTTGATGCCGAGGATGCGCATGAGGCCGGTGCTCCCTGGGCGGTGCTGTGGGACTCGGTTCCAGCGGGTGCCGCACCGCGGCTGTCTCAAACACTTGGAGACAACTGACCGCAAGGAGGGACGCTTTGCCACTCTTTGGAGTGATATGCGGGCATACGGTGAACGACTCAGGCCGCCGCGAACCGCGTGAACCAGCCAATCGTGCGGGCGATGCCCTCGTCCCAGCCGACGCGCGGTCGCCAGCCGAGCCGCTCACGGGCCGGCCGGGTGTCGGGGCGGCGGCGGGCGGGGCGGTGGGCAAGCCGGACGGGGCCGGTAGCCGGGCGGGGGGCTCTCGGGGCGGCGCGGGCGCGGGGGGCGTTCCCTACGATCGTGGCGTGGTCACCTTCCTCGTCGAACGCACCGCTCCCCTCCCGCTCGCCGAGGCCTGGCGCCGGCTCACCGAGTGGCCCCGGCACGGGGCCGTGGTCCCGCTGACGCGGGTCACGGTGGTCACGCCGCCGCCCACCGCCGTGGGCACGGTCTTCGTGGCCCGTACGGGGCTCGGCCCGCTGGCGTTCCCGGACCCGATGGAGGTGACGGTCTGGCGCCCGCCGCGGGGGGACGAGCCCGGTCTGTGCCGGCTGGAGAAGCGGGGCCGGGTGGTCGTGGGCTGGGCGGAGCTGGAGGTCCGGCCGGGGCCGGGCGGCCGGGCCCGGGTGCTGTGGCGGGAGGAGATCGGCGTGCGTTTCCTGCCGTCGCTGTTCGACGGCGTCCTGCGCGCCGTGGCCCGCCGGGTGTTCGGACGGGCGGCGAACCGCCTGCTCAGGATGGCGTGAGACGGGCCCGCCGCGACCTGTTCACGCGACCGAGTCGATGCGGCCCGTCGGCGGCCCGGGGGTGTCGTGGTGGATCGGGGTGTGGGCGCCCGTGAGGGACACGCCGGTGCCGCCGCGGCGACTGGCGACGATCTCCGCCGCGATCGACAGGGCCGTCTCCTCCGGCGTGCGGGCACCCAGGTCGAGGCCGATGGGCGAGCGCAGGCGGGCCAGCTCCAGCTCGGTGACGCCGACCTCGCGCAGCCGGCGGTTGCGGTCCAGGTGGGTGCGCCGGGAGCCCATCGCGCCGACGTACGCGACCGGCAGCCGCAGCGCCAGCTTCAGCAGCGGTACGTCGAACTTGGCGTCGTGGGTCAGCACGCACAGCACGGTGCGCGCGTCGACCCGCGTGCGCTCCAGGTACCTGTGCGGCCACTCGACGACGATCTCGTCGGCCTCCGGGAAACGCGGCCGGGTCGCGAACACGGGCCGCGCGTCGCACACCGTGACGTGATGGCCGAGGAACTTGCCGACGCGGACCAGGGCCGACGCGAAGTCGATCGCGCCGAAGACGATCATCCGGGGCGGCGGCACGGACGACTCGACCAGGACGGTGAGCGGCGCCCCGCACCGCGAGCCCTGCTCGCCGATCTCCAGGGTGCCGGTGCGGCCCGCGTCGAGGAACGCGCCCGCCTCCGCGACGACCGTGCGGTCCAGCTCCGGGTGGCCGCCGAGGCCGCCCTCGTGGGAGCCGTCGGGGCGCACCAGGATGGCGCGGCCGGTCAGTTCGGCGGGTCCCGACACGATCCGGGCGAGCGCGGCCGTGCCGCCGCCGGCGGCGGTCGCGAGGGCGGCGGCCACCACCGGGCGGGCGGGGTCGTCCGCCCGTACCGGGGTGACCAGGATGTCGATGACGCCGCCGCAGGTCAGGCCCACGGCGAAGGCGTCGTCGTCGCTGTAGCCGAAGCGTTCCAGGACGGTTTCGCCGTCCTGGAGCGCCTGCTCGCACAGGTCGTACACCGCGCCCTCCACGCAGCCGCCGGAGACCGAGCCGATGGCCGTGCCGTCGGCGTCCACCGCGAGCGCGGCGCCCGGCCGGCGGGGCGCGCTGCCGCCGACGGCCACGACGGTGGCGACGGCGAAGTCACGGCCCTGCTCGACCCACCGGTTGAGCTCCTCGGCGATGTCCAGCATCTGTCGGTTTCTCCTTAAGCAGCGGTTGTGCGGAGGGCGTCGCGGCGCGGCTAGTGCACGCCGAGCCAGCTCTCGATCGGGTTGAGGGCGAAGTACACCAGGAACACGGCCGTCAGGATCCACATGAAGGCGCCGATCTCGCGCACCTTGCCCTGCGCGGTCTTGATGGCGACGTAGGAGACGACGCCGGCGGCGACGCCGGTGGTGATGGTGTACGTGAACGGCATCAGGACGACCGTGAGGAACACCGGGACGGCGGTGGCCCGGTCGGCCCAGTCGACGTGCCGGGCGTTCATCAGCATCATCGCGCCGATGACGACCAGCGCGGCGGAGGCGACCTCCTGCGGGACGATCGCGGTGAGCGGGGTGAAGAACAGGCACGCCGCGAAGAACAGGCCGGTGACGACCGAGGCGAGTCCGGTGCGGGCGCCCTCGCCGACGCCGGTCGCCGACTCGATGAACACGGTCTGCCCGGAGCCGCCGGACACGCCGCCGATCGCGCCGCCCGCGCCGTCGATGAACAGCGCCTTTGACAGGCCCGGCATGCGGCCCTTGTCGTCGGCGAGTTTCGCCTCGGTGCCGACGCCGATGATGGTGGCCATCGCGTCGAAGAACCCGGCGAGCACGAGCGTGAACACGATCATGCCGACGGTCATCGCGCCGACCTCGCCCCAGCCGCCGAACTCTACGTCCCCGAAGAGGGAGAAGTCGGGCGCGGACACGGCGCTGCCGGGCAGTTCGGGCGCGCCGGCCGCCCACTGCTTGGGGTCGACCACGCCGGCGGCGTTCAGTACGGCCGCGACGACCGTGCCGCCGACGATGCCGATGAGGATGGCGCCGGGGACGTTGCGCGCCTGGAGCATGAAGATCAGCAGCAGGGTGCCGGAGAACAGCAGGACGGGCCAGCCCGCAAGCTCGCCGGCGGGGCCGAGCGTGACCGGGGTGGCCTCGCCCTGGTGGACGAAGCCGGACTTGTAGAAGCCGATGAGGGCGATGAACAGGCCGATGCCCATGGTGATGCCGTGCTTGAGCGCGAGCGGGATCGCGTTCATGATCATCTCGCGCAGGCCGGTGACGACCAGCAGCATGATGACGACGCCGTACATCACGCACATGCCCATGGCCTGCGGCCAGGTCATGGCGGGCGCGACCTGGGAGGCGAGCACTCCGGAGACGGAGAGGCCGGCGGCGAGGGCGAGCGGCACCTTGCCGACGAAGCCCATCAGCAGCGTGGTGAGGGCCGCCGCGAACGCGGTGGCGGTGATCAGGGCCTGCTGGCCGAGGGTGTTGCCGGCCGCGTCCTTGCCGGACAGGATCACCGGGTTGAGCAGCAGGATGTACGCCATCGCCATGAAGGTGGTGACGCCGCCGCGCACTTCGCGCGCGACCGTGGACCCGCGCGGGGATATGTGGAAGTACCGGTCGAGCCAGGACCTGCCGGCCGGGACGCGGGTGCCTTCGCCCGCGTCTTCGGCCGTCGTCCTGGGTTCCAGGGACTGTTGGGTCATGTGGGGCCTACTCCCAAGGTTCACAGGGACACCCGCCGAACGCCTTGGACGTCGCGGGATTTGGGATGGTGCTTCGGCCGCACGACCCGGGGGACGGCCCGAGACGAACGATGAAGTACTCCGGGCGGCGCGGGGAGTGTGTGACGTTCCGTGCGCCGCCCGGAGGGTCTGTCACGCGGTTCCGGTGAGGTGTTCCGGGCGTACCGGCGTGCGGTTGAGCTCCAGGCCCGTGGCGTCGCGGATGGCCGCCAGGACTGCCGGTGTGGACGACAGGGTGGGTGCCTCGCCGACGCCGCGCAGCCCGTACGGCGCGTGGTCGTCGGCGAGTTCGAGCACGTCGACGGGGATGGTCGGCGTGTCGAGGATGGTGGGGATGAGGTAGTCGGTGAAGGACGGGTTCTTCACCTTCGCCGTCTTGGGGTCGACGACGATCTCCTCCATGACCGCGACGCCGAGGCCCTGCGTGGTGCCGCCCTGGATCTGCCCGATGACGGACAGCGGGTTGAGGGCCTTGCCGACGTCCTGGGCGCAGGCCAGTTCGATGACCTTGACCAGGCCGAGTTCGGTGTCGACCTCGACGACGGCGCGGTGCGCGGCGAAGGAGTACTGGACGTGGCCGTTGCCCTGTCCGGTGCGCAGGTCGAAGGCCTCGGTCGGCCGGTGCCGCCACTCCTCCTCGACCTCGACGGCCTCGTCCTGAAGGACGTCCACGAGGTCGGCGAGGACCTCGCCGGCGTCGGTGACGACCTTGCCGCCCTCCAGCAGCAGTTCGGCCGTCGCCCAGGCGGGGTGGTAGGAGCCGAACTTGCGGCGCCCGATCTCCAGCACCCGCTCGCGGACGAGTTCGCAGGCGTTCTTGACGGCGCCGCCGGTGACGTACGTCTGGCGGGACGCGGACGTCGAACCGGCGCTGCCCACCTCCGTGTTGGCCGGGTGGATGGTGACCTGGGTGACGCCCAGCTCGGTGCGGGCGATCTGGGCGTGGACGGTGACGCCGCCCTGGCCGACCTCCGCCATGGCGGTGTGGACGGTCGCGACGGGCTCGCCGCCGACGACCTCCATGCGGACGCGGGCGGTGGAGTAGTCGTCGAAGCCCTCGGAGAAGCCGACGTTCTTGATGCCGACCGCGTAGCCGACGCCGCGGACGACGCCCTCGCCGTGCGTGGTGTTGGACAGGCCGCCGGGCAGCTGCCGTACGTCGGCGCCCTCGCTGGACTCCCACTGGCGCTCCGGCGGCATGGGCATCGCCTTGACGCGGCGCAGGAGTTCGGCGACGGGGGCGGGCGAGTCGACGGGCTGGCCGGTCGGCATGATCGTGCCCTGTTCCATGGCGTTGATCCGCCGGAACTCCACCGGGTCCATGCCGAGCTTCTTCGCCAGCTTGTCCATCTGCGCCTCGTAGGCGAAGCACGCCTGGACCGCGCCGAAGCCGCGCATGGCGCCGCAGGGCGGGTTGTTGGTGTAGAGGGCGATGGCCTCGATGTCGACGTCGTCCACGACGTACGGGCCGACGGACAGGGAGGAGGCGTTGCCGACGACGGCCGGGGAGGCGGAGGCGTAGGCGCCGCCGTCCAGCACGATGCGGCACTTGAGGTGGGTGAGCTTGCCGTCCTTGGTCGCGCCGTGCTCGTAGTACAGCTTGGCCGGGTGGCGGTGGACGTGGCCGAAGAAGGACTCGAAGCGGTTGTAGACGATCTTGACGGGTTTGCCGGTGCGCAGCGCCAGCAGGCAGGCGTGGATCTGCATGGACAGGTCCTCGCGGCCGCCGAACGCGCCGCCGACGCCGGCCAGCGTCATGCGCACCTTGTCCTCGGGCAGGCCGAGGACGGGCGCGATCTGGCG
This sequence comes from Streptomyces sp. NPDC037054, assembly GCF_055606745.1. NCBI lineage: Bacteria > Bacillati > Actinomycetota > Actinomycetes > Kitasatosporales > Streptomycetaceae > Streptomyces > Streptomyces sp. NPDC037054. The sequence continues at coordinate 242,846 of NZ_JBVJSJ010000007.1, forward strand.
CAGGTCGGAGTGCAGCCACTGGGTGGCGATGTAGAGGTGGACGCCGCCGTCCTCCTCGGGCACGGCGAGGCCGGACTCGGGGCCGAGGAAGGCCTGGTCCTGCATGCCGAAGGTGTACTCGCCCTCGACGATCACGTCGGCACGCGCGCGTGCCGCCTCGACGTCGCCGCGCACGATGGGCTGGCGGTGCACGATGTTGGGGTGCGGGACGTGCCCGATGTGGTGGTCGTCGCGGTTCTCGTGGACGAGGATCGCGTCCGGCGCGGTCGCGGAGGCCTCGTCGGTGATGACGGGCAGCTCCCGGTACTCCACCTTGATCTTGGCGGCGGCGCGGCGGGCGGTCTCGGGGTGGTCGGCGGCGACGACGGCGACGGGCTCGCCGTGGTGGCGGACCTTGCCGTGCGCGAGGACCGGGGTGTCCTGGATCTCCAGGCCGTAGTTCTTCACGTCCGTCGGCAGGTCGTCGTACGTCATGACGGCGTACACGCCGGGGGTGGCGAGGGCCTCGGCCGTGTCGATGGAGACGATCTCGGCGTGCGCGACGGTGGAGCGCAGGATCTGGCCCCAGAGCATGTCCTCGTGCCACATGTCGGACGAGTACGCGAACTCGCCGGTGACCTTGAGGGTGCCGTCCGGGCGGAGCGTGGACTCGCCGATGCCGCCCTTGGTCTGCGACCCCTGGGTGATCTTGGTGGGGGTGCCGTTGGGGGAAGTGGGGGAAGCCATGGTCAGACCGCCTCTGACTGCCGGGCGGCCGCGAGGCGGACCGCGTCCATGATCTTCTCGTAGCCGGTGCAGCGGCACAGGTTGCCCGAGAGCGCCTCACGGATGTCGGCGTCGCTCGGGTTCGGGTTGCGCTCCAGCATCTCGTCGGCGGCGACCAGCAGGCCGGGCGTGCAGAAGCCGCACTGGACGGCGCCGGCGTCGATGAACGCCTGCTGGATCGGGGAGAGTTCGGTGCCCTCGCCGGTGCGGGAGTCCTGGCCCTTGGCGGCCCAGCCCTTCGCCTCGTCGAGCGAGGTGCCGCCGCAGGCGCCGCTCGCGCAGCCCTCGGCGCGCTGCTTGGCGAAGTCGGCGAGGCCCTCGACGGTGACGACGTCGCGGCCCTCGACCTGGCCGGCGGCGACGAGACAGGAGCACACCGGGACGCCGTCGAGACGGACGGTGCAGGAGCCGCACTCGCCCTGCTCGCAGGCGTTCTTGGAGCCGGGCAGGCCGAGCCGCTCGCGCAGCACGTACAGCAGGGACTCGCCCTCCCACACGTCGTCGGCCTCCTGCGGACGTCCGTTGACAGTGAAGTTGACGCGCATTACGCAGCTCCCTCGGTGGTGCGGCGGGCGCCGCGATAGGACTCCCAGGTCCAGGTCAGCGTGCGGCGTGCCATGACGCCGACCGCGTGGCGGCGGTAGCTCGCGGTGCCCCGGACGTCGTCGATCGGGTTGCAGGCGGCGGCGCACAGGTCCGCGAACTGCTTGGCGACCGACGGGGTGATGATCTTCCCGTTGTCCCAGAAGCCGCCGTCCTCGAGCGCCGCGTTCAGGAACTCCTCGGCGGCCTTGGCCCGGACGGGCGTGGGCGCGGCCGAGCCGATGCCGGTCCGCACGGTCCGGGTCTCGGGGTGCAGGGCGATCCCGAAGGCGCACACGGCGATGACCATGGCGTTGCGGGTGCCCACCTTGGAGTACTGCTGGGGCCCGTCCGCCTTCTTGATGTGGACGGCGCGAATGAGCTCGTCGGACGCGAGGGCGTTGCGCTTCACGCCGGTGTAGAAGTCGTCGATGGGGATGCGGCGGGCACCGCGCACCGACTCGACCTCGACCTCGGCGCCCGCGGCGAGGAGGGCCGGGTGGGCGTCGCCCGCCGGGGAGGCGGTGCCGAGGTTGCCGCCGACGCCGCCGCGGTTGCGGATCTGCGGGGAGGCGACGGTGTGGGAGGCCAGGGCCAGGCCCGGCAGCTCGGCGCGCAGGTGGTCCATGATCTTCGTGTACGGCACCGAGGCGCCGAGCCGTACGCTCTCCTCGCCGACCTCCCACTCGTACAGGTCGCCGACCCGGTTCAGGTCCAGCAGGTACTCGGGCCGGCGGTGGTCGAAGTTGATCTCGACCATCACGTCGGTGCCACCCGCAATCGGCACAGCGGTGGGGTGCTCGGCCTTCGCGGCGAGCGCCTCCTCCCAGCTGGCGGGGCGAAGGAAGTCCATGACCGGCTCTCTTCTTCGTCTCGTGGGTCGTCCAGATCGAGCCAATCCGTGTGCGGCGGGCGAGGCTCGTTCCTGTGCTGTTGACGCCAAGTGGGGTCAGTACACAGCGCCGTACTCCACCGGGGTCAGTCACGGAAACCATGAAGGAGTTGGCTGGCCAGGCAGGCCATCTTGTAGATTCGTATGAACGGAGGTCCTCGGAAACCTCCGCGTTCTCCTGTGGAAACGCGAGAAAACCCCGCGTGACCTGGAACACGCGTCGGCAGACGGCGAGCCCGGCTCGCCCGCCGCCGGAGGGGCCCGCACCCCCACTCCCCACCCCACGCACATTCGAGACAAAGAACGGCGGCGACGAGAATGCGGCTGCGCGCACTGCTGGACACCGACGCGCTGGGCCTCAAGCTGCTCGGCGGCGAGGACGAGCTGGACCGCACCCTGCGGGGCGTGATGACCACCGACCTGCGGGACCCGAGCCGCTATCTGTCGGGCGGTGAGCTGGTGCTCACGGGCCTGGCCTGGCGCCGGGACGCGGCGGACTCCGAGCCGTTCGTGCGGATCCTGGCGCAGGCCGGGGTGGCCGCCCTGGCGGCCGGCGAGGCGGAGCTCGGCGACGTCCCGGAGGACCTGATCGCGGCCTGCGAACGCCACCGCCTCCCGCTGTTCGCGGTGCACGAGTCGGTCGCGTTCGCGACGATCACCGAGCACGTCGTGCGGCAGGTGTCCGGCGAGCGCGCCGGGGACCTCGCGGCCGTCGTGGACCGGCACCGCCGCATGATGACCTCCGGCCCGGCGGGCGGCGGCCCGGACGTCGTCCTGGACCTGCTCGGCTCCGACCTGGACCTGCGGGCCTGGGTGCTGTCCTCGACCGGGCGGCTCATCGCGGGCCCCAAGGTGGCGGGCCCGGCGCTGCCCGCGGACGTGTGCGGCCGGCTGGCGGCCGAGCACCTGTCGGCGACCCGCACGGGCCGGCGCGCCCCGCACCGCGTGCTGCCGGCCGGCACGACGTACTCGCTGTTCCCGATCCGCAGCACGGGCCGCGCCCCGCAGGCGGCCCAGGACGTCCGTGAGACGGTCCTGTCGGACTGGCTGCTCGCCGTGGAGGCGGACGCGGGCGACTGGCCGGAGGAGCGCCTCGACCTCGTGTACGGCGTCACGCAGCTGATCTCGGTCGAGCGGGACCGCCGGGACGCCGCCCGCACGGTCCGCCGCCGGCTGGCGCAGGAGGTGCTGGAGCTGGTGCAGACGGGCGCGGCGCCGGCCGAGATCGCGGCGCGCCTGAGGGTCGCCGCGCCGGTCCTGCTGCCCGGACTGGGCGCGGCACCGCACTGGCAGGTCGTGGTGGCCCGCGTCGACTGGCAGGACGGCGACGTCCAGGAGGGCCCGGCGGCGCAGTCGCTGCTGGAGGAGATCCTCGTCGACCCGCTGTCGACGGGCCCGGAGCCCTCCGACCGGATCGCGGTGGCCCACGCGGGCGAGGAGGCGGTGGCGCTGGTGCCGCTGCCGGCCGTGTCCGCCGAGCACGACGGCTCGGAGAGCGGGATCGTCGCCGACACGCTGCTGGAGTCCGTACGGGACCCGCTCTCGGCGGGCCTAGGCGAGGAGGGCCGCGTCACGCTGGGCGTCAGTGCGGCGGTCCACTCGGCGGAGGGCCTGCGCGGCGCCCTGGAGGAGGCCCGGCACGCCAGACGCGTCGCCGCGGCCCGGCCGGGCCGGGTCTGCGCCGCGGGCCACCAGGAACTCGCCTCCCACGTCCTGCTGCTCCCATTCGTCCCGGACGACGTGCGCCGCGCCTTCACCGCCCGCCTGCTGGACCCGCTGCGCGACTACGACCGGCGCCACCGCGCGGAACTGATCCCGACCCTGGAGGCGTTCCTCGACTGCGACGGCTCCTGGACCCGCTGCGCGACCCGGCTGCACCTGCACGTCAACACGCTGCGCTACCGCGTCGGGCGAATCGAGCAGTTGACGGGTCGTGACCTGGCGCGTCTGGAGGACAAGCTGGACTTCTTCCTGGCGTTGCGCATGAGCTGAAACCACTCGGAAGTGGCACGACGGGCCACGGCGGACCCCCGCCGTAGCCCAACTTTGTGAATTCCTTCACCCACCCTCTTGGCCGGGCCGGGCGATTCGTGCTGAGATGCCGCCACCACTCAACAGCTCGATGGCGTGCTCGGGGAGGGCAACGTGGCGCATACCGCCATGTCTGGTAACGGAACGACCGCCGGTGACGATCCACTCCAGACCGCGGTATGGCGGCTGCGCTCACGCGCATGCTGGGCCGACGCGGCAGCCCTGCTGACACCGGACACCCCGGCGTCCGCGCTGCAGCGGGCCGCGCTGCTGGTGGAGCGGTGCCTGTTCACCGAGCAGGGCTGGGAGGAGGCGGAGGACGCGCTGCGCACCGCCGAGGCGCTGGCCCACACCGACGAGGAGCGCGGGGCGGCGGCCTGCGAACGGGGGCAGCTGGCGTACGCGTCGACGCTGCACACGGTGCGGGACCGCGCCGACGAGGCGCGGGCTGCGCTGGGCCGGGCGGCAGCCCTGATTCCGCCGGGTTCGCCCGGGCGGGCGCTGCTGGACTTCCGCCGCGGACTGCTCGCCGAGAACCTGACGCGCTCCCCGCAGGCCGCGCGGGCCGCGTACCGCAGGGCGCACGCGGGGGCGACGGCGCACTCCGACGCGCTGCTGCTCTCCTTCACGTGGCGGCACCTCGCGGGACTCGCCCTGCGGGACGGGGAGTTGGCGGAGGCACGGCACGGCTTCGCGGAGTCCCTGCGCATCCGGGAGGAACTGGGCTACCTGGTCGGCACGGCACCGGCGCTCGCGTCCCTCGCGGACGCCGAGCCGGAACCGGAGGCGACCCGCCTCCGCGAGGAGGCCCGCCGCCTCTTCCGCCTCCTGGGCGGCGTCCCCACCTGGCTCTCCCGCCAACTGGCCCTGCCGGCACCGGATGCGGGGGCGGCGTAGCCGCTGCGACCCGACGTCGGGACGAACGAGGGTGGGACGCGCCGCCCGGCAATGACGGGGTGCCGCCCGCTGCGGGACGACTGCCCGCGGCTTGCGGCGGGAGCGACCGCCGGGCCGCACTCGCCTACGGCGGGAAGGGGACGTGGCGGGGGGTGTCCGCCCGCAGCGGACGGCGCGTCAACAGAGTCGAGCCTCTTGAGACACCTGACCCGCGCCGTTCCGAGGACGGACACCCCCCGGCGCGGCCCCGACCCACCACCGGACCGCAGGCGCGACGCGCACCCCCACCGAACCCGCTCAGGCCGCCGCAGGCATCCGCACCCCAGCCGAGAGCAGCCCGGCCCAGCCGGCCCAGTCAAAACCCAGCGGACGCGTCACGCGCCCGCGAAGTGCTCCCGCACCAGTTCCCGCACCACGTCCAGGTCGCGTGCGATCAACGCGTCCAGGAGGGCCGTGTGCTGGGCCGCGTCCGCCACCAGGTCCGCCCGGCCCCGGGTCGCCGGTCCGCTCAGCACCGGCCACTGCGAACGCCGGTGCAAGTCCTCCGCGATCTGGAGCAGTTGACCGTTCCCGGCCAGCGACAGCACCGCCCGGTGGAACGCCCGGTCCACCTCCCCGTACGACGCCGCGCACCCCGACGACGCCGCCCGCACCGTCGACTCCGCGAGCGGCCGCAGCTCCGCCCACCGCTCCGCCGGCACCGTCCGCGCCAGTCGCAGCATCACCGGCACCTCGATCAGCGCCCGCACCTCGGCCAGCTCCGCCAACTCCCGCGCGCCCCGCACCACGACCCGGAACCCCCGGTTCGGCACCACCTCGACGGCGCCTTCCAGCGCCAGCTGCTGCATGGCCTCCCGCACCGGCGTGGCCGACACCCCGAACCGTTCACCGAGCACCGGCGCCGAGTACACCTCCCCCGGCCGCAGCTCCCCCGAGACCAGCGCGGTCCGCAGCGCGTCCAGGATCTGCCCGCGCACGGACGACCGCTGCACCCGCGTGACGGCCTGCTCACCGTGCGTGTGCTCCCCGCGAGCGGAGTCCTGGACGCCGGCCGGGCCCCCGGCGGGGCCGCTCCGCCCCGCCGTCCGGTCCACGTCCGCCGCCCCCGGCTGGAGCGGCACCCGTACGACGGGCTCGGCGGAGCCCTGCACACCCTGCGTCACGGGTCCTCCTCCGGGCTTGTCGGCACTTGGGATCATTGCGGCGGGGATGTGACCCGCTCGGGAGCACGATAGGCGTACAGGCGGTCAGTTCACATCCCCACGATCTCCGCTAAGGTAAGCCTTACCTTCAGCACGCCCGAAGACGTCGCGGATCGGTGGTCCTCGTATGCCTGTGTTCCGTTCACCCCTCACGGAGGCGTACACCCGCCTGACCGAGGCGTTCCCGGGCCTGGCGATCACGGAACGGACCCCCGGGGCGCCCGCCGTCACCACCGCCGCCCTCGCCACCGACCCCGCCGCCCTCGACGCCTTCCTCGCCCACGACGAGGCGCAGACCTTGCGTGACTACGGCCACCGCGCCCGCCCCGACGTGGTCGCCAGCTTCGGCCTGCACCGCTACGCCTGGCCGGCCTGCCTGCTGATCACCGTCCCCTGGTTCCTGAGCCGCCGCGTCCCCCGCTACCCCGTGACGCACGTCGCGTACGACCGCACGGCCCCCGGCCTGTCCGTCGGCCGCATGACGGTCCTGCCGACGGACTTCGCCTGCCTCCCCGGCGACCCGGCGGCCGCCCTGCCGGGCGCGCGCGTCGTCCCCGACGAGGAGGCGCTGCGCGCGGAGGTGCGGGCCGCGGTCGCCGAGCACCTCGAACCGGTCCTCGCGGCCTTCGGCCCCCGCATGCGCCGCCGCGGCCGGGCCCTGTGGGGCATGGCGACCGACGAGATCGTCGAGGGCCTCTGGTACGTCGCCCACCTCTTCGGCGAGGAGGAGCGGGCGATGCGCGAACTGGAGCTGCTGCTGCCGGGCGCGACGAAGCCGTACGCCGGGGCGGCGGGCTTCCGGGAGCTGACCGGCCCGAACGGCGAGTCACTGCCGACCCGGGACCGGGCGAGCTGCTGCATGTTCTACACGGTGCGCCCCGAGGACACGTGCGCCACCTGCCCGCGCACCTGCGACGCGGACCGCATCACCAAACTCCTGGCGACGACGGCCGCCTGACGAGGGATCACCCCACGTCGCCCCGGTCACCACACGGACGCCCCGGGGCCGCTGGGATTCGGCCACGGCTGCTTCACATCTCCCTCACCAACCGCAGCAATTTTCCATGGAACCACCCGCACGGGTAGTCTTATTCGAACTCAACTCCCGCCCCTCAAGCGGCAGTTCGAGCAGATCGCTGCCCTGGGCATCCCCTTGCACCTCCTTGGCGGCCTCTTGCCCCGAAACCCCCTGAGGGCCGGTGGGTTTGGGCCACTATGGCGGGCGTTACGCCCTATCCCAATGCAAGGGACCCAGATGAGACTGACCGACATATCGCTGAACTGGCTGCTTCCGGGCGCCGTGCTGCTCCTGGGCATGCTGGCGGCGGTGGCGGTGCTCGCCCACGGCAAGCGCTCCTCGGGGAAGGACACGAGCGCGGACGACTCGTGGGAGCGCAGCGAGGAGCGCCGCAGGCGCAAGGAGGCCCTCTACGGCACGGCCTCCTACGTCCTTCTTTTCTGCTGTGCGGCGGTGGCCGCGGCACTCTCCTTCCACGGACTGGTCGGCTTCGGCCGGCAGAACCTGAACCTGTCCGGCGGCTGGGAGTACCTCGTGCCGTTCGGCCTGGACGGCGCGGCGATGTTCTGCTCCGTGCTCGCGGTGCGCGAGGCCAGCCACGGTGACGCGGCGCTCGGCTCCCGGATACTGGTGTGGACGTTCGCGGGTGCCGCCGCGTGGTTCAACTGGGTGCACGCACCCCGGGGTCTGGGCCACGACGGCGCCCCGCACTTCTTCGCCGGCATGTCCCTGTCCGCGGCGGTGCTGTTCGACCGCGCTCTGAAGCAGACCCGCCGGGCCGCGCTGCGCGAGCAGGGCCTGGTGCCGCGTCCGCTGCCGCAGATCCGCGTGGTCCGCTGGCTGCGGGCGCCGCGTGAGACGTACAAGGCGTGGTCGCTGATGCTCCTGGAGGGCGTGCGCAGCCTGGACGAGGCGGTCGAGGAGGTCCGCGACGACAAGCGCCGCAAGGACCAGGAGCGCATGCGGCGCCGGGAGGCGCAGCGCATGGAGCGCGCGCAGCTGAAGGCGATCAGCCGGGGCCACCGCACCTTTCCGGGCCGCGGCGGGCGCCAGGTGGAGGTGGAGGTACAGGTGGAGCGCGACTCCGACCGGGTCTCCGCGGAGCCTGCCATAGCGGCTTCCACGCCGGAGCAGTTGCCCGTGCGCTCGCGTCCCTCCCTTCAGCCCGTGCGCGGCGCCTCTGACCCCGTGACCGTCGACCTCACCGCGGAGGACGACACCATGGCACTGCCGCGGCTCGACTCCCTGGAGCGCAAACTCAAGGACCTGGAGCAGCAGTTCGGCTGAGCCGGACGGGCTCCGAGGTGACCTGCACGGCTCCGGGCGGAAACGAGCACCACGGGGCGGGGCGCGGCCTGTACGGGCCGCGCCCCGCCCCGTTGGCGTATGCCCCGCCTGCCCCGTCGGGCGGTTCAGGCGGCTCCCGCGTCGAGTTCGAACCACACGGCCTTGCCCACGCCGTGCGGCCGGACTCCCCAGGCGTCGGCGAGGGACTGCACGAGGACGAGGCCCCGGCCGCCGGTCCGTTGCGCACCGTCGTCGGCGTACGGTACGCAGGGCCTCGGCCGGCCCGCCACGAAGTCCCTGACCTCCACGCGGAGTCCGCCCGGCCGGACCGTCGCGGTGAGGACCGCGTCGTCGTCGGTGTGGACGAGGGCGTTGGTGACGAGTTCGCTGGTGAGCAGCTCCGCTATCTCGGATCGTCCGGGCCTGCCCCACTGGCGCAACAGCTCGCGCAGCGCCCTGCGGGCCTCCGGCACGGCCCTCAGGTCCGCCCGCCCGAGTCTGCGTCTGAGCTGAGGTGCGGTGGCGCGCTCCGGGTCACCGCCGGCCGTCTCCTCCACGGTCTGTGCCGAGGAGACCGCGGCCGCTGCCGGAAACCCACCTCGTAACTGCCTCTTCATGATCCCCCGCGCGGCGATGGTCGGTTCCCTCCTGCTCGAACAGGTACACGGGGATCCTTGCCCGATCGGGCACGGGACAGTCATGCGGAATGGTGAACGCCGCACGGCGTGGGCCCAACTGGCCAGTGACACCTGCCGATCCGGTCGTAGGGAAACCTCCGCCCCGAGGCCCTTCGACGCGGACGTCGGGGCGGGGGCTCCCTCCCGTCCCCCGGGGCGGGAGGGAGCCCCCGCAGGGGGGCGCGCGGTCAGTACAGCTTGTCGACCGCGGCGGTGGTCGTGTCGCGGAACGCGGCGACCGGCGCGTCGTCGAAGTCGCCGATCTGCGACCAGTCCACGACGGTGACGGTCCGGTCGTCCCTGCCCACGGAGATCAGACGGATGTCGTTCGCGCCCCACGAGGTCCGCGTGTGCAGGCCGTAGACGTGGGCCCCCTCCTCGACCGCGACGGGCCCGTGGTCCTCCAGCGCCGCCTCCACCTCGGGGTCCGCCCCGACGCGCTCCGGGCAGGAGCGGATCTCTTGGTCGATGCGCGCGGCCAGGGCCCCGGCCTTGGTGGCGCTCTTCGCGACGACGGTCAACTGACGTGCGGTGGTGTCGAGTTCGGTCCAGAAGTCCCGGTACCGCGAGCCGTCGGCGGGCAGCACCCGCTCCAGGCAGAGCAGCAGCTCGACGGGGACGCCGTCGGTGACCGCGCCGGCGCTCCAGGCGGAGTACGGGTGCGGCGGCAGGTCGGCGGCGGAGAGGAACGTGGGCGCTGGGGCGGCGGCGGGCGCGGCACCGGCCGGCGCGGTGACGGTGAGCGTCGTGGCGGCGGCGAGTACGGCGGCGGCGCAGGCGGTGAGTGTGCCGACGCGGAGGCGTTCGGGCATGCGTGTCCCCCCGGACGTGAGAGCGTGATGGTGTGTCACCCGACCGGCGGTCGGCGTGACTCCAAGAGCATCGGCGGTCACGGCGGGGCGGCGCAACGGCCGTTGCCCGACCGGCGTGGGTGGAACCGTCCCAGGCCGTCCGACGTGCGGATACATGAGGTGCCTGGGACGCCGTCCCGGGACGGGGAGGGACACGGGGCGTGGTGGGGTCGGAACGGCGGGACGAGGTCGAGGAGTTCGCGGCACTGCTGCGGAGGCTGAAGGAGCGGACGGACCGCAGCTACGGCTCGCTGGCCCGCCGCCTGCACATGAACACCTCGACGCTGCACCGCTATTGCGCGGGCGAGGCGGTCCCGGTCGACTTCTCGCCGGTGGAGCGCTTCGCGGCGCTGTGCGGAGCGACGGCCGAGGAGCGCCTGGAACTGCACCGCCACTGGATGGCGGCGGCCGCGGCCCGCCGCCGCGCACAGAAGGGCCCGGCTGCCGGGCCCCCATCCGAGCAGCCCACAGAACCCGAGCAGTCCACGGAACCGCCGGAACCGCCGGAGGACCCGAAGCCCTCGAACGACACGAACGACACGGACGGCTCGGGCAGCACGGCGGAGCCCGACACCACGAAGGACACAGCCGCCGCAAGCGCCTGGTACCGCCGGCGCCGCACCGCCGTGGCCGCCGCCGCGTCCGCCACACTGCTCGTCGCGCTCGGCGGGCTCTCCGCCCTGTCGGCGAACCGCACCCCGGCGGACGACGGCACGCGGGCCGCCGCCCCCTCCGGACCGGCCGCCACCCCGCACGCCCGGCCCGGACCGTCGGACGCGCCGCGCGGCGGCCCCTCCCCCGGCGCCCGCACGGGCACCCCCTCGGCCGCGGACGGCGCCGAGCGGCCCACGCCCCAAGCGGGCCGCGGCGACAGCGACCGGCACACCGCGCAACCGAAGGAAACCACCAGCGCTCCCGCCACCGGGACGCCCCTCACCTGGACCGCCGACTCGCACGTCTGGGCGGGCGGTTGCGGCCACGACTACGTCGTCCGCAAGCCGCCCTCGCAGGTCCCGCCGCCCCCGGCGCCGCAGGACGCCGCGACGTGGGCGGCGACGCAGGGGGCGGTGCACGGCAGGGAGACGATGGTGGAGGTCTCGGTGCAGGGCAGGTCGTCCACGGCCGTCGTCCTGGAAGCCCTCCGCGTCCGCGTCGTCGGGCGGGCGGACCCCGTGCAGGGGTCCGTCTACGCGATGGACCAGGGCTGCGGGGGTTCGATCACGCCCCGGCACTTCGCAGTCGACCTGGACAAGGACCGGCCGATCGCCCGCCCGGTCGACGGCAACGACGCGGGCACGCCGATCCCGGCGGTGCGCCTGCCGTACCGGGTGTCGGCCGAGGACCCGGAGGTGCTGCTGGTGACGGCGCGGACCGGTGGCTGCGACTGCCGCTGGTACCTGGAACTGGACTGGTCGTCGCAGGGCCGCACCGGCACCGTCCGGGTGGACGACGACGGCCGCCCGTTCCGCACCAGCGCCGTCGAGGGGCTGCCGCGCCACCTGTACGACACGTCGACGCGGGCGTGGACGGCGTACACGCCGTAGAAGGCGGCGAGGGCCCTAGGGGGTGTCTGACAAATGAGCGCGGGAGAAGGAGCGGTGTCTGGTGCGTGCGATCGCAAGGCGCCGGAGCGTCCTCGATGGGGGTGCCCCCGAGCAAGCGAAGCCGAGCTTGGGGGAGGAGCCACGTGGGCGGTTCGGCAACGCCGCGAGCGCGCGTGCCAGGCGCCGCGACGCCGCGGGCATTTGTCAGACACCCCCTACGGCCGTGGCACGTTGCGCAGGTTGGAGCGGGCCATCTGGACCATGCGGCCCACGCCGCCGTCCAGCACGATCTTCGAGGCGGACAGGGCGAAGCCGGTCACCATCTCGGCGCTGATCTTCGGCGGGATGGACAGGGCGTTGGGGTCGGTGACGACGTCCACGAGGGCGGGGCCCTTGTGCTTGAAGGCCTCCTTGAGCGCCCCGGCGAGCTGCTTGGGCTTCTCGACGCGGATGCCGTGGGCGCCGCAGGCGCGGGCGACGGCGGCGAAGTCGGGGTTCTTGTTGGTGGTGCCGTAGGACGGCAGACCGGCGACCAGCATCTCCAATTCGACCATGCCGAGGGAGGAGTTGTTGAACAGGACGACCTTCACGGGCAGGTCGTACTGGACGAGGGTGAGGAAGTCGCCCATCAGCATGCTGAATCCGCCGTCGCCGGACATGGCGACGAACTGCCGTCGGCGGTCGGTGAAGTGGGCGCCGATCGCCATGGGCAGCGCGTTCGCCATGGAGCCGTGGGAGAAGGAGCCGATGACGCGGCGCCGCCCGTTGGGCGAGATGTAGCGGGCGGCCCATACGTTGCACATGCCGGTGTCGACGGTGAACACGGCGTCGTCGTCGGCGAGTTCGTCGAGGACGGCCGCCACGTACTCGGGGTGGATCGGGACGTGCTTGTCGACCTTGCGGGTGTAGGCCTTGACGACGCCCTCCAGCGCGTCGGCGTGCTTCTTGAGCATCTTGTCGAGGAACCGGCGGCTCTTCTTCACCTTCACGCGCGGGGTGAGGCAGCGCAGGGTCTCCCGCACGTCGCCCCACACGGCGAGGTCGAGCCGGGAGCGCCGGCCGAGGTTCTCGGGCCGGACGTCCACCTGGGCGATCTTGACGTCGTCGGGGAGGAAGGCGTTGTACGGGAAGTCGGTGCCGAGCAGGATCAGCAGGTCGCACTCGTGGGTGGCCTCGTAGGCGGCGCCGTAGCCGAGCAGCCCGCTCATCCCCACGTCGAAGGGGTTGTCGTACTGGATCCATTCCTTGCCGCGCAGGGCGTGCCCCACCGGGGACTTGATCTTCTCGGCGAACTCCATGACCTCGGCGTGCGCGCCGGCCGTGCCGCTGCCGCAGAACAGGGTGACCTTGTCCGCGTCGTCGATCATGCGGACGAGGGCGTCGATCTCGGCGTCGCCGGGCCGGACCGTGGGCCGGGAGGTGACCAGGGCGGTCTCGGCGGCGCCCTCGGGGGCTGGCCGGTCGGCGATGTCGCCGGGCAGGGAGACGACGCTGACGCCGGAGCGGCCGACGGCGTTCTGGATGGCGGTGTGCAGCAGCCGGGGCATCTGCTGGGGGTTGGAGATCAGCTCGCTGTAGTGGCTGCACTCGCGGAACAGCTGGTCGGGGTGGGTCTCCTGGAAGTAGCCGAGGCCGATCTCGCTGGACGGGATCTGCGAGGCGAGCGCGAGCACCGGGGCCATCGAGCGGTGGGCGTCGTACAGGCCGTTGATGAGGTGCAGGTTGCCGGGGCCGCAGGAGCCGGCGCACGCCGCCAGCTTGCCGGTGATCTGGGCCTCGGCGCCGGCGGCGAACGCGGCGGTCTCCTCGTGCCGGACGTGGATCCAGTCCATGGACCGGTGCCGGCGCACGGCGTCGACCACCGGGTTCAGGCTGTCGCCGACGACGCCGTAGAGGCGTTCGACTCCGGCGCGGGCGAGGATGTCGACGAACTGTTCGGCGACGTTCTGCTTGGCCATGGCTGCGTGTGCCCCTTCGGTCGCTCGGTCGCTCGGTGCGAGGCGCCCGCCCGTCGCGGGGCCCTTCCCGACTTCCATGGAGGCACAGCGAGCGGCGTTACGCCTCCCACACGGCGGCGGCCGTACGGTCGTCGGCGTAGCCCTTGACCCTCACCTGGGTGTCGGCGAGGAACCCGGCGAGGCCGGGCGGGGTGGGGCCGGACCACCGCTCGGTGAGGTACGCGGCCAGGTCGGGTTCGCCGCGCAGCGGCTCGGCGAGGCCCGCGGTGCACAGCAGCAGCGTGTCACCCGGGCGGGCCAGGGAGGCGCGGAACCGGAACGGCTCGCGGGGCGGCCCCGGCGCCGGTTCGTACGGGCTGGGCGGGGTGGGTATGCCGAGGTCCAGGGTGAGGCGGTCGCCGTCGGGGGTCTCGGCGGGCGGCGAGCCGAAGCCGACGACTCCTTCGCCGACGGCGTCGGTGACGCGCGGTTCGATGTCCTGCCACCGCCCGTCCCGCAGCCGGAACAGGCCGCCCTCACCGACGCCGAAGAACACGCGGGTGCGGCACGCGGGGTCGGCAGGCAGCAGCAGGCAGCGCAGGCTCGCCGTGTAGGCCTCCGGCCGGACGCCCTGCTCGGCGGCTCCGGCGCGGAGCCTGCCCAGGCCGCGGTCGGTGAGCCGGTGCAGGCCCGACTTCAGGTCGCCGCGCCTGGCCGCCCGCAGGTCCTCGGCGAGCCGGACGTGGCTGCGGCCGACGGCCCGGCCGATCCAGTGGCAGACCTCGGCGGCGGCGCGGTGCGCGCCGGGCGTGCCCCGGGCGCCGGTGGCCATCGCGACCAGTACCAGCGCCTGGTCGCCGGTGCCGAACCGGGCGGTGAGCAGGAAGTCGCGGCGCGGCTCGCCCCGGAACCGCGCCGAGTCGCCGCGCACGGAGGCGGCGCGCAGCGTGCAGGTGCCGTACCGGGCGCCGTCCAGCACCGTGTCGGGCACGAGGTCGGTGAGCGCGTCGGGGTCGGCGGGCGGCAGGGCGGAGGGCTCGGCGTCGTAGGTGGGCGGGCGGGGCCCGACGTAGTCCGGGCCGGGGCGGTCGGGCGGCGGTACGAGGACGTCGTCGGAGGGCGGCCGGGACGCCGGGACCGACGCGCCGGGCGGCTCCGGGTCCGGCGGCTCCACGACGGGCCGGACGGCGCCGGTCGTGGCGGTCGTGCGGTCGCTGGGCGGCCGGGCCGTGGTCCCGGTGCCGACCGTGCCGGCCGCCGAGGCGAACCGGTCGTCCAGTGAGTCGGGCGCGGGCGCGGGGCCCGTGTCGCCGGTGGCGTCGTCGTACAACTCCCGCCACCAGTCGTCCTCGTGTCCGGTGGGACTTCCCCCCTGCTGGCTCATGCCCTCGATTGTCCACCGGCCGGGCGGTGGGAAAGGGGGTCAACCGGAAATTCGGCACCCGCCGTGCGGGCGGCAGGCCGGCCGGCCTGCGGCGCCTCCCCCGGTCCGGCACTCTGGACAGATGGGAGTGTGGGGCCTGCTGCTGGTCGGCCTGGTCATCGCGCTCGGGCTGTACGGGGTGCTCGTGCCCGGCGTGCCCGGGTCGTGGCTGGTGTGGGCCGCCGTCCTGTGGTGGGCGCTGCAGGACCCGCGGCCGGTCTCCTGGTGGGTGCTGGTCGGGGCCACGGTGCTGCTGTTCCTGGCCCAGGTGGTCCGCTGGGCGCTGCCGCCGCGCCGGCTGCGCGCGGGCGGCGTCACGCACCGCACGGCGGTGTACGCGGGCACCGGGGCGTTCCTCGGGTTCCTGCTGCTGCCGGTGATCGGCGCGATCCCCGGCTTCGTCGCCGGCGTCTACCTGTCGGAGCGGCTTCGTCTCGGCGGGCACGGGGAGGCGCGGGCGGCGCTGCGCACGGCGATGCGCTCGGGCGGCTCCAGCGTGCTGGCGGAGCTGTTCACCTGCCTGCTGATCGCGGGCGCGTGGCTGGGCGCGGTGCTGTGGGGCTGAGCGGCGCGGTGCCATGGGGCCGGGTCCGGGGTGCGCGGGCGGGCGCGCGCCCGGCGTTCAGAGCGGCGCGGCGGCGAGCGCGCCCTCGTGGGTGAGCAGGTGGATCTTGCGGTCCAGGCCGCCCGCGTAGCCCGTCAGGGAGCCGTCGGCGCCGATCACCCGGTGGCAGGGGCGGACGATCAGCAGCGGGTTGGCGCCGATGGCGCCTCCGACGGCCCGGACGGCGGCCCGGGGCGCCCCGACGCGGGCGGCGATCTCGCCGTACGTGGTGGTCGTCCCGTGGGGCACGGAGTCGAGGGCGGCCCAGACCCGTTCGCGGAAGGCGGTGCCGTCGGTGCTGAGCGGCAGCGAGAACTGCTTGAGGTCGCCCGCGAAGTAGGCGGCGAGCTGCCGCTCGGCCTCGCGGAACGGCCCCGGGTCGTGCCGCCAGTCGTCCCGGACGCTCCGGCCGCCCTTCTGGCCGGGCACGGACAGCGACGTCAGCGCGCCGGACGCGTCGGCGGTGAGCAGCAGCGGGCCGACGGGGCTGTCGAGCCGGGTCCACAGGACGGCGGCGGTGGTCGTGGTCGGGTCGGTCATCACAACTCCCACTCCCCTGCGGCGCGCAGGTGGTGTACGGCGTAGGTGCGCCAGGGGCGCCAGCTGTCGGGGACGTCCACGCCGGGCGGCGCGACATCGGGGTCGCCGAGGGCGCGGCCGCGGACGACGGCCACGGTACGGGCGTCGAGGCCGGGCAGTGCGCTCAGGGCGGCGTGGGCGTCGTCGCGGTCGGCGCCGGGGTCGAGGTGCACGGTGCCGTCCGCGAGGGCGGCGGCGAGGGTGCCGAGCGGGGTGTCCGGCTCGGCCTCGGCGAGGGCGGCCGGTTCCGGGAAGAGGTGGGTGAGGGTGCCGCAGGGGGCGTCGAGGGCCTTGCCGTGGCGCAGGACGAGCCGTGCCGCCTCCGCGCTGCCGGTCAGGGCGCGTACGGCGATCTCCTCCGGGTCGGCGGCGCCGGGGGCGCGCAGGCCGGGGCGGGCGGCGACGAGCGGGGCGAGGCGGGGGTCGGCGCCGAGGCGCTCGTCCACGGCGTACGGGTCGGCGTCGAGGTCGAACAGTCTGCGCAGCCGCTGCACGGCGGTGGTCAGGTCCCGCGGGTCGGTGAGGTGCAGCCGGGCGTCGAGCCAGCCGCCCGGGTGGGTACCGGAGGCGGTCCGTGCGGCGCCGGGCCGTTCCTCGACGGCGACGACGCCCGTGCCGTAGGGCAGGCGAAGGGTGCGCCGGTAGGTGCGGGCGCCGACCGGTCCGGCGACCTCCTCGACGCCGGCGACCGCCTCGTGCGCGAGGACGTCGAAGACGTACCCCGCCTGGTAGGGGCCGCGGTGGGCGAGGCGCAGCGGGATGCCGGCGGACGGGGTGCCGGTGCGGCGGGCGGCGCCGGCGGGGGCGGTGGCGCGCAGCGCGGTGGGGGTGCGGGCGTACACGGCGCGGATGGTGTCGTTGAACTGGCGGACGCTGGCGAAGCCCGCGGCGAACGCGATCTCGGTGATCGACAGGTCCGTGGTCTGCAGCAGCACGCGCGCGGTGTGGGCGCGCTGGGCGCGGGCGAGGGCGACGGGGCCCGCGCCGACTTCGGCGGTGAGCTGCCGCTGCACCTGCCGGGCGCTGTAGCCGAGGCGGGCGGCGAGCCCGGCGACGCCCTCGCGGTCCACGACTCCGTCGCCGATGAGCCGCATGGCGCGGCCGACGACGTCGGCGCGGACGTTCCAGTCGGCCGAGCCGGGCACGGCGTCGGGCCGGCACCGCCGGCAGGCCCGGAACCCGGAGCCCTGCGCGGCGGCGGCCGTGGTGAAGAACTGCACGTTGTGCCGCTTGGGCGTCACCGCCGGGCAGCTGGGCCGGCAGTAGATGCCGGTGGTCGCGACGGCGAAGAAGAACGCCCCGTCGAACCGGGCGTCCCGGCTCCGCACGGCCTCGTACCTGCTGTCCGCGTCCATCACGCCTCCCAGTCTCCGCCCTCGCCGGACAACCGGCTGGCGGAAATCGGACACGACGCTCGGCGGGGTGACGGAGGTGACGGGCGACAGGGGCGCCGGGCGCCGGGGAGTGGCGGTCGCCGGGGACACGGACACGGGGCCGCCCTGGGCGACAAGGGGCGGGCCTGGGCGGCAAGGGGCGGTCTCCGGTGGCGGGCGGCGGGGCCACCGGGCGGCGGGGACACGGACACGGGCCCCCGAGGCGGCAGGAGGGCCTCCGGGGGCGCCGGCGGCGGGGACGCCAGTCGGCGGGGACACGGGGGCATCCCGAGGCGGCCGGGGGGCGGCCTCCGGGGGCGCCGGTCGACCAGGACGGCGGGCGGCGGGGGCGCCGGTGTGGTCGTGAGGACCGCGCCGACGCCCCCTGGCGTCCCCGGAGGGCCCGCGGCCCGCTACCGGATCCGGCCCCGCTTCGCCTCCATCGCCGCGCGGCCGATGGCGCCCTTGCGTTTCCAGTCCTTGCGCAGCTCCGCCCGCAGGCGCGCGTCCGTCTTGGCAACGATGTACTGGTTCTCCCGCAGGAGCTTGCGGTAGCTCTCCAGGCGCCGGTGCGGGAGGGCGCCGGAGTCGATGGCGGCGCGGACCGCGCAGCCCGGTTCGCTGTCGTGGGCGCAGTCGTGGAAGCGGCAGTCCTCGGCGAGTTCCTCGATCTCCGCGAAGACCTGCCCGACGCCGCTCCCGGCGTCCCACAGCCCGACGCCGCGCAGCCCCGGCGTGTCGATGAGCACGCCGCCGCCGGGCAGCACGAGGAGGTTGCGGGTGGTCGTGGTGTGGCGGCCCTTGCCGTCCACGTCACGGGTGGCCCGCACGTCCATCACGTCCTCGCCGAGCAGCGCGTTGGCGAGGGTGGACTTGCCCGCGCCGGACTGCCCGAGCAGCACGGCCGTGCCGCCGGAGACGACGGCGGCGAGCACGTCGAGCCCGTCCCCGTCGCGGGCGCTGACGGGGAGCACGGGCACGCCGGGCGCGCTGGTCTCGACGTCCTGGACGAGGTGGGCCCGGGTCGCCTCGTCGGGCACGAGGTCGGCCTTGGTGAGGACGACCACCGGCTGCGCCCCGGACTCCCAGGCGAGCGCGAGGAACCGTTCGACGCGGCCGAGGTCGAGTTCGACGGCGAGCGACACGGCGACGATCGCGTGGTCGACGTTGGCCGCGAGGATCTGCCCCTCGGACCGCTTGGAGGAGGTGGACCGCACGAAGGCGGTACGGCGCGGCAGGTACGCGCGTACGTAGCGCGGGGTACCGCCGGGTTCGACGGCGACCCAGTCGCCGGTGCAGACGACGCGCAGCGGGTCGTGCGGGGTGACGAACGCCGTGTCGGCGCGCACGGTCCCGCCGGCGGTGACGACGTCGCACTGTCCGCGGTCGACCCGGACGACCCGGCCGGGCAGCAGCCCGTCGGCCTCGTACGGGGCGAACGTCTCGGCCCAGGCGTCGTCCCAGCCGTAGGGGGCGAGCGGGGACATGGAGACGGCGGGTACGGATGAGCTGGAGCTCAAGGGGATGGCCCTTCGAGGAGGGGTGGCCCCGGCACGCGCGCGTCGGCGCGGTTGGTGTGAAGGTCAGCCGGTGGCCACGGAGGTGGACTTGACGACGAACTGGATGCGGGCAGCGCCCTTCGCAAAGACAGCCATCGGTCACACCTCCCGTTCTTCACCCGGTCTGCGGCGGCGGCGTGGGCCGTCGCTCGATTCGCCCCCACCTTAGAGGCGTGCACACGCGCGTGCCACCGGATTTCCCCGATGCGCGGGCGGCGCCCCGGAGAACGTCGTCGGGGTGGCCTCGGCGGACAGGGCCGAGGCCACCCCGGTGACAGGCGGTGGTGCGGTTACTTGATGCCGAGCAGCTGCTCCAGCGGGTCGATGGCGAAGTACACGAAGAACAGCGCCGCGGTGCCCCACAGCAGCCAGTGCACCTCGCGGGCCTTGCCGAGGCAGGCCTTGATGACCACGTAGGCGATGAAGCCGGCGCCGATGCCGTTGGTGATGGAGTACGTGAACGGCATGACGACGATGGTCAGGAAGGCCGGGACGGCGAGCTCGTAGCGGTCCCAGTCGATGTGCTTGACCTGCGTCATCATCAGGAAGCCGACCGCGACGAGGGCGGGCGACGCGGCCTGGAGCGGCACGATGGTCAGCACGGGCGTGAAGAACAGCGCGAGCGCGAAGAGACCGCCGGTGATCAGGTTGGCGAAGCCGGTGCGGGCGCCTTCGCCGACACCCGCGGCGGACTCGATGTACGTCGTGGCGGACGAGGCGGAGGCGGCGCCACCGGCGACGGCCGCGGTGCTGTCGATGAGCAGGACGCGGCCGAGGCCGGGAACCTGCCCGCGCTCGTCGAGGAGTCCGGCCTCGGCGGTGACGCCGACGACGGTGCCCATCGTGTCGAAGAAGTCGGACAGGATGAGCGTGAAGACGAGCAGGACGACGGTCAGCACGCTGACCTGACCGAACGCGCCGAGCAGGTCGAATTCGCCCAGAAGACCGAAGTCGGGGGCGGCGACGGGCTTGTCCGGCAGCGTCGGCGAGGTCAGACCCCACGACTTGACGTCGGCGATCGCATTGATGATCAAGGAAACGACCGTCATCAGCACGATGCTGATGAGAATGGCGCCCTTCACCTTGCGGGCCAGCAGCACGATCGTCACCAGGACGCCGAGGCAGAACACCAGCATGGGCCAGCCGGTGAGAGCGCCGGTGCCGAGCTGCACGGGAACCGTGGTGTTCGCGGCGTCCGGGATTCGCGTGACGAATCCGGCGTCCACAAAACCGATGAAAGCGATGAACAGACCGATACCGACGCTGATGGCCTGCTTGAGCGGCTGCGGAATGGCGTGCATGACCGCCTCGCGCAAACCGGTCAGCACCAGGACGCAGATCAGCAGACCTTCCAGCACGATGAGGCCCATCGCGTCGTCCCACGCCATCAGCGGGGCGATCTGGAAGGCGACGACGGCGTTCAGGCCGAGACCGGCGGCCAGGGCGAGAGGCAGGTTGCCGCCCACGCCCATGATCACGGTCATGACGGCGGCCACCAGGGCGGTGGCGGTGGCCAGTTGGGCGGCATCCAGCTGGTTCCCGAACTTGTCCTCGGCGCTGCCGAGAATGATCGGGTTCAGTACGAGGATGTACGCCATGGTGAAGAACGTGGCGAATCCGCCGCGTATCTCACGGGCGTATGTCGAACCGCGTTCGGTGATGCGGAAGAAGTGGTCGAGCGGGCCGCCGTTTCTCGTGGGTGGCGCCTCGGCCGGACCTGTCGTGCTGGTGGTCATGACTGCGTCTCCTGGACCTGCAAGTGTGCGGAAATCCTGGCGGTGCCGCCGAGAGAGTGTGGCAGTCGATTGGCGAACACACATGCGGCACCTTGGTGGCGGATCATACGCACGCGAGGGCCGTAATCAATTCCCCAGGCGGTTCCCATACTTGACTTTCCGGCGCCACTTCTGCCGGTTCCTGCAAAATTGTCGGCCACCTATCCTGCCAAAACAGGATGCGGGCGGCCGGAGGTCTGGAGTTCGTCCCGGGGGAACTCCATACTCTCGCTCCGTGCATTCACCACTCCCCTTCAACGCGCGCGCCGCCCGCACCCTGCGCGAGAAACTCGGGATGGCTCCCGGCCACGTCGCCTACGGCATGCGCGCCTCCTACGGCCTGAACCACATCACTCCCGACCACATCGCCGCGTGGGAACGCGGGACCGCGGTGCCCAGCGCGAGCGAACTCACCGCTCTCGCCGGCGCGTTGTGGTGTGCCCCGCGTGAACTCATGGGCGCTCCCCGCACCCTGCGCGAACACCGTCTCGCCCGCGGCCTCGCCGCCGAGGACGTCGCCCGCGTCACCGGGCTGCCCCTCGACGCCTACCTCCACATGGAGGAGACCGGCCTGTGGACCGGCAGCAAGGGGCAGGCCTCCGCGCTCGGCGACCTCCTCAAGCTGCCCCCGCGGGCCTTCGTCGCGATCACCGGCATGGAGGGCGAACTCGCCCATCTCCTCACCGAGGCGGTCTCCACGCGCTGGCAGGCCCACATCCGGGCGATCGCGCGCCTCGTCTCCATGGACCGCCGCGATCTGCAGGATCCCCTGCGCTCCATGCACCAGGAGTACCAGACCCTCCTGGCGGCCACGCTCAGCCGGGCCGGCGGCGACACCGCCTCCGGGAAGGCCGGTCAGCAGTACCTCGACGACATCGTCAACCACTTCTGGTCCCGCATCCCCGGGAACTGAGGAACCGGGGGTGGTGAGCGGCGCTCGACAGGGGTGACGTGGGCGGTCGGGACGTAGGTGCGGGGCGCCGAGGGGCGCCGGTGAAAGCCCGGGCGGCGTCGAAGGGGGCGCCGGTGGTGCCGGGGCGGCGTCCCGAACGTATTCTCGGCGCGTCCGCACCCGTACCGCCCTGGAGTCTTACATGGCCCTCGACGTCGCCGCGATCCGTGCCCGGGTCCCCGCCCTGAAGTCCGGCTCGGCCCGCTTCGACGCGCCCGGCGGCACGCAGACGCCGCAGCCGGTCGTCGACGCGATCGCCGAGGCCCTCACGCGTCCGCTCGCCAACCGGGGGCGGCTGACCGAGGGCGAGCGCAACGCCGACGGCATCGTGCTGGAGGCCCGCCGCGCCCTGGCCGACCTGCTCGCGGCCGACCCGCGGGCCGTCGTCTTCGGCCGCAGCGCCACCCAGCTCTGCTGCGACCTGGCCCGCACGCTCGCCAAGGACTGGGGTCCGGGCGACGAAGTGGTCGTCACGCGGCTCGACCACGACTCCAACATCCGGCCGTGGGTCCAGGCCGCCGAGGCGGCCGGCGCCACCGTGCGGTGGGCCGACTTCGACCCGGAGACCGGTGAGCTGCGCCCGGAGCACGTCGCCGCCGTGCTGTCGCCGCGCACCCGGCTGGTCGCGGTCACCGCCGCCTCCAACCTCATCGGCACCCGCCCCGACGTCCCGGCCCTCGCCGCGCTGGCGCACGAGGCGGGCGCGCTGTGCCACGTGGACGCCGTGCACTACGCCTCGCACGCCTGCGTCGATCTGGCCGCGCTGGGCGCCGACACGCTGGTCTGCTCGCCGTACAAGTTCCTCGGCCCGCACCTGGGCGTGCTGACGGGGCGGCTCGACCTGCTCGAGTCGCTGCGGCCCGACAAGCTGCTGCCGTCCGCCGACACCGTCCCGGAGCGCTTCGAACTGGGCACGCTGCCGTACGAGTTGCTGGCCGGGGCGCGCGCCGCCGTGGACTTCCTCGCGGGGCTGGCACCGAACGCGACGGGCACCTCGGACACGGCAGGCACGGCAGGCGCGCCGGGCCCGGTGGACGCGGCGGACGCGGTGGACGGCCGCCGGGCGCGGCTGCGGGCGGCCTTCGCCGCGGTCGAGGAGCACGAGGACGCGCTGCGGGGGCGCATCGAGCGAGGGCTGGCGGAACTGGGCGGGGTCACGGTGTACTCGCGGGCGGCGCGGCGCACGCCGACGCTGCTGTTCACCGTCGCGGGCCGGCGCCCGGCCGACGTCGCGCGGCTGCTGGCCGAGCGTTCCGTGGACGCCCCGGCCGGCTCGTTCTACGCGCTGGAGGCGTCCCGGCGGCTCGGTCTGGGCGACGAGGGCGGGGTGCGGGTCGGCCTCGCGCCGTACAGCAGCGACGAGGACGTCGACCGGCTGCTGGAGGCCCTCGGTCCGGTGGTGCGCTGACCGGCGCGGCGCCGCTCAGGCCCTGGCGCAGTCGCCGCCGTTCAGGGTGAAGGCGGACGGCGGGGCGTTCCTGCCGCTCCACGAGGCGACGAAGCCGAAGGTGAGGCTGCCGCCCGCGCGGACAGCGCGGTTGTGGTCGGCGGCGGTCGCCGTGACGCGGTCGCCGTCCTGCGCGTACGTCGCGTCCCACATCTGCGTGACGCGCTGGCCGTCCGGGAAGGTCCAGGCGACGCGCCAGGTGTCGAGAGGGTCCTCGGTGGTGACGGTGACGGTGGCCTGGAAGCCGTCGGGCCACTGGTTGACGAGGTCGTAGCGGACGCGGCAGGCGGGCGGCTCGGGGGTGTCCGGGGCGGGCGTGCCGCGGCCCCGTGACGTGGGGGCGGGCGCGGTGGCCGGGGACGTGGGGGCGGGGCCGGCGCGCTCGCCGGGCGGCCGGGTGCCGCTGCGGGACGGGCGCGGGGAGCGGGCCCGGGACGGGGACTCGGAGGGGGACGCGGACGGCGGCGGCCCCGTGGTGGCCGAGGGCGCCGTCGGGGCTGCGGGCGTCGGGCGGTCGGCGCCGGCCGCCGCCGTGCCGGTGGGCCGGTCCGGCGGCATCAGCGAGACGGCGAGCGCGAGCATCGACACCAGGGCCGCGGCGACGAACAGCCCGCCGCGCAGGACGCGCCCCCGCCGGCCGGCGTCCTCCGGGTCCGCGGCGTCCGTCTCCGGCGCCCCGTACGGCCCGGCGCCGAGCCGTACGTCGGCCGCGCGCCGGCGGCGCTCCAGGTAGGCGAGGCCGCCCCAGCCCAGCACTCCCCCGGCGAGCGCGCCGGGCAGCGCCGCGCCCTGGCGGAGGCAAGCGGCGGCCTCGGCGCAGCGGGCGCACGTGGCGAGGTGCCGGGAGAGGTCCTCGGGGGCGTCCTGCGCGGGTGAGCGGGTGACGGCGTCCAGGAGCCGGGCGTAGCTGCGGCAGCGGGCGTCCATCGGGGTGTCGAGGTGGTTGCGTCGGCAGCGTTCCCGGAACAGGCCGCGCACCTGGGCG
The DNA here is from genome assembly GCF_055606745.1 of Streptomyces sp. NPDC037054. Classification (NCBI taxonomy): domain Bacteria; kingdom Bacillati; phylum Actinomycetota; class Actinomycetes; order Kitasatosporales; family Streptomycetaceae; genus Streptomyces; species Streptomyces sp. NPDC037054. Next base: position 267,226 of record NZ_JBVJSJ010000007.1, read on the forward strand.
AGTTCGTCGGCCGCGTCGGCCGGGTCGAGGCCGAGCCGGCGGGCGGCGGTGGGCAGCGGCAGGGCCTCCACGTCCGCGAGCCACAGCAGTGCGGCGTCCGCCTCCTGGAGGTCGCGCAGGGCGCGGAGGGCGACGGGGCGCCGCGGCGGCGGGCCGCTCCAGCGGGCCGCGTCCTCGGAGGTGAGCCACAGCCGCAGGTCCGGGGCGAGCTTGTGGCCCCGGCCGTCGGTCTCCCAGGCCGCGGCCGTGACGCGTACGGCGGTCAGCAGGTGCGGGATCCGGGGCAGCCCGGGCGGGCGGCGGCCCCGTGCGGTGTGCTCGGCGGCGCGGACCTCGCGCATGCCCCGCGCGAACGCCTCGCCGGCCAGTTCCGTGGCGGCGTCGCCGCCCGCCGTGCACAGGTCGGCGTAGGACAGCACCGCGTCCCAGCACTCGGAGAACAGCGCGGCCTCGGTCGCGTCCCGAGGAGTGGGCAGGTCGGGCATGTGTCTCCCGCATCCACGAGCGAGGCCAACTCACCGCACGAGGGGTGGAGTTGTGAGAAACCTCGCGGCAGGGCACGAAGCCTTGCACGCCGCCCGCGACGCTGACAAGCGTCGCAGGGCAATGCGGTGGCCGGGCAAGCCGCAACCGGGAGGACCGGCCACCGTCCGCCGCCGTCACACCTCGACGGGCTCCGTCGCGGAGAGGCTGTCCATGAAGGAGCTGACGGAGAACACCGCGCGGCCGGGGCCGGGCGGGCCGTAGCCGGGCGGGGAGGACAGGCCGAACTCGTCCATGGTGGCGCGGTAGGCCTCCAGCAGGCGGATGTGGTACTCCAGCGGGGCGCCCTCGGGGTTGGCCTTGCCGAGCGGCGTGGTCGGTTCCGGGCACCAGGTGGTGAACCGGGGCGTGATGCCGTGCGACATGAAGAAGCGCAGGCCCTCGGTGGTGGAGGCGATCGCCTCGTCCACGGTGGTGAAGCCGAACGGCTCGGCCATCTCCACACCCGCCACGAAGTTGGGGATCACGTTGCGCGCGCCGAACACGTCCGCCGAGTCCAGGATCCGGCGGTGCCACTCGTCGCGGCCGACGTAGCGCTCCTTGCCGGGGCAGTACAGCTCGAACAGGCGCCGGTCCCACACCTCGAAGTTGGGGTGGTAGATCTGCACGCCGTAGTCCTTGAAGCGCTGCACGTCCGGCTTGGGCAGCGCCTGGGCGACGACCTTGCCGATCCAGCGGCCCGGGAAGCGCTCCTCGATGGCCTTGGCGTAGTGGCCGTAGAAGTCGGCCTCGTCCCGGCCGGCGACCTTCGACGTGATGGCGCCGCCGGTGAGGGTGTACGCGGTGGACGCCTTCTGGGTGTCGTACCGGTCGATGATCTCCAGGGCCTCCAGGACCTCGTCCACGTCCTTGACGCCTGTATACGGTCGACCGGCGGCCTTGTGCTGTCGCCAGTTGTGGTTGATGTCGCAGTACTGGCACTCCTCCTTGGCGCCGAAGTACTGGCAGACCCGGAAGACGGTCAGATAGATCAGGTAGCCCCACTGGATGGTCGGGGCGACCTCCATGACGGACTTCCCGTTGCTGAGCGTGTGCCGGTAGTACTCCGGCATCGGCGGCACGCCGACGTCGGCGATCCGCTTCCCGTCGAGGTAGAGGCCGAGCACGCCGTCGTCGTTCGCGGCGACGCGGTACGGCGAGGACGGGTTCACGCGCACCGAGACGACGGTGCGGCGCAGGTCGTACGGGCCGCCGGTGAGGACGATCTCCTCGGGCGGGCGCCTGAGGGCCGCCTCGCCCAGCTCGGGCAGCGTGCCGTGGTCGAAGGAGAAGATGAAGTACGACTTCGGCTTGACCTCTCCGCCCTCGTTGTCGCTCAGCGCCGAGGGATCGAACGCGACTCCGCCCCGGAGCAGGTCCTCCTTGAAGACGGCCTCCCGCGGGACGTGCGGGAACCGCTCCATCAGATCCTCGACCAGCGCGGTGCGGCTGCCCATCGAAGTGTCTCCTCCCGGTTCGGACGTACGACTCCTCACGGTATGCCCCCCGCTCGGCGCGAGCCTCGGCGGGGCCCCGGCACGTCGCGCGGGCCGCGGTCGGAAAGCGCTCTCAGCAGGTGGACCCCGTCGGCCCGGGACCGGGTCCGGGAGGTAGGTTCCGGCAGGGACCGCCTGGTCCGCCATGCTCTCCACGCCTCGGGGAAGGACGCGACGCATGACCGAGACGGTGACCAACTGGGCCGGCAACATCACGTACACCGCCAAGGAGCTGCACCGGCCGCGCTCCCTGGACGCGCTGCGCACGCTGGTCGCGGGCAGCGGGCGGGTGCGGGTGCTCGGCAGCGGACACTCCTTCAACGAGATCGCCGCACCCGACACGGACGGCGTGCTGCTGTCGCTGGCGGACCTGCCGGCCGAGGTCGACGTCGACACCACGGCCCGCACCGTGCGGGTCGGCGGCGGTGTCCGCTACGCGGAACTCGCCCGCCAGGTGCACGCGCGGGGCCTCGCGCTGCCCAACATGGCGTCGCTGCCGCACATCTCGGTGGCCGGTTCGGTCGCCACCGGCACCCACGGTTCGGGCGTCGGCAACGGCCCGCTCGCCGCGCCCGTGCGCGACGTGGAGATGGTGACCGCGGGCGGCGGCCTGGAGACCCTGCGCCGCGACGACCGGCGGTTCGGCGGCGCGGTCACCTCGCTCGGCGCGCTCGGGGTCGTCACCGCCCTCACCCTCGACCTGGAGCCGGCCTACGAGGTCGAGCAGTACGTGTTCACCGAACTGCCCCTGGCCGGGCTGGACCCCGACACGTTCGAGGCGGTGATGTCGGCGGCGTACAGCGTGAGCCTGTTCACCGACTGGCGCGCGCCGGGGTTCCGGCAGGTGTGGCTGAAGCGGCGCACCGACCAGCCGCTGCCCGACGTCCCGTGGGCCGCCCCGGCCGCCGAGAAGATGCACCCGGTGCCGGGCATGCCGGCGGTCAACTGCACGGAGCAGTTCGGGGTGGCCGGGCCCTGGCACGAGCGGCTGCCGCACTTCCGGGCCGAGTTCACGCCGAGCAGCGGGGCGGAGCTGCAGTCGGAGTACCTGATGCCGCGGCGGTACGCAATCGACATGCTGCATGCGATCGACGGTATCCGGGATACGGTCGCCCCCGTGCTGCAGACCTGCGAGGTGCGGACGGTCGCCGCCGACGAGCAGTGGCTGAGCCCGGCGTACGGCCGGGACTCCGTGGCGGCGCACTTCACCTGGGTCGAGGACACGGCGGCGGTGCTGCCAGTGGTGCGACGGCTGGAGCAGGCGCTGGCCGGCTTCGAGGCGCGCCCGCACTGGGGCAAGGTGTTCACCACGCCCGGCCGGGAACTGCGGGAGCGCTACCCGCGGTTCGGGGACTTCGAGCGGCTGGTGCGGCGGCTGGACCCGTCCGGCACGTTCACCAACGCCTTCCTGCGGGACGTCCTCGGCGGGTGACGCGGCGGTGGTTTCACCGGCCTCCCGTCCCGGCAGTACTTCCTGGGGTTCCCGATCCTGCCTCCGCCGCATCAAGGGCTGACCTAGGAGACCGATGACCTTCCGCGAAACGGCCGTCGATTACGTCGAGGACGTCTCGCCGGGCCGCGGGGCGCTGCCGCCCCGCGCCTGGTACCCGTCCTCGGACGCGAGGGCCCTCTCCCTGAACGGAACTTGGCGTCTGCGCCTGTCGGCGACCGCCGACGCCGAGGACGACACGTTCGCCGCGCCCGGGTACGACGCCGGGGACTGGGCCGAGGTCGCGGTGCCCGGCCACTGGGTGCTCCAGGGGGACGGGGCGTTCGGCGCGCCCGCCTACACCAACCACCGCTATCCCTTCCCCGTCGATCCGCCGCGCGTCCCGACGGAGAACCCGACCGGCGACCACCTGCGCGTCTTCGACCTCCCGGACGACTGGCCCGCCCCTGCGGCCGGTGACGCGGTACTCCGCTTCGACGGGGTCGAGTCCTGCGCCCGGGTGTGGCTGAACGGCACCGAGCTGGGCGACTTCAAGGGCTCGCGGCTGCCGCACGAGTTCGCGGTCGGCCATCTGCTGAAGACTGTCGGCAATGTCCTGGCGGTGCGTGTCCATCAGTGGTCCGCGGGCTCCTACCTGGAGGACCAGGACCAGTGGTGGCTGCCCGGCATCTTCCGTGACGTGACGCTGCTGCACCGCCCGCCGGGTGCGGCCGGCGACTTCTTCGTGCACGCCTCCTACGACCACCGCACGGGCGAGGGCACCCTGCGCGTCGACTCCGACGTGCCGGGCCGGGTCACGGTGCCGGGCCTCGGCGTGGACGTCGCGACCGGCGAGTCCGCGACCGTCCCGGTCGAGCCGTGGTCGGCGGAGACGCCGCGCCTGTACGACGGGGTGCTCGCGACGCCCGGCGAACGGGTCCCGCTGCGGATCGGTTTCCGCACGGTGGCGCTGGAGGACGGCCTGGTCAAGGTGAACGGCCGGGCGGTGCTGTTCAAGGGCGTCAACCGCCACGAGTGGCATCCGGAGCGGGGCCGCGCCCTCGACCCGGAGACCATGCGGCAGGACGTGCTGCTGATGAAGCGGCACAACGTCAACGCCGTGCGCACCTCCCATTATCCGCCGCACCCGGCGTTCCTCGATCTGTGCGACGAGTACGGCCTGTGGGTGATCGACGAGTGCGACCTGGAGACGCACGGCTTCACCGAGCAGGCCTGGCGGGACAACCCGGTGGACGACGACCGCTGGACCCCGGCCCTGCTGGACCGGGCCGCCCGTATGGTCGAGCGGGACAAGAACCATCCCTCGGTCGTGATGTGGTCCCTCGGCAACGAGGCCGGCACCGGCCGCGGTCTGACGGCGATGGCCGAGTGGATCCGCGGCCGGGACTCCTCCCGGCTCCTGCACTACGAGGGCGACGCCACGTGCCGGGACACGGACGTCCACTCGCGGATGTACCCCCCGCACGCCGAGGTCGAGCGGATCGGCAGGGGCCTGGACGGCGGCTCGCGGCGGCGCCGCGAACTGCCGCTGATCCTCTGCGAGTACGCGCACGCCATGGGCAACGGCCCCGGCGGACTCGCCGACTACCAACGGCTGTTCGAGCGGTACGAGCGGCTGCAGGGCGGGTTCGTCTGGGAGTGGATCGACCACGGCGTGCGGCACCCGGAGTTCGGGTTCGCGTACGGCGGGGACTTCGGTGAGGAGCTGCACGACGGCAACTTCGTGTGCGACGGGCTGCTGTTCCCGGACCGCACCGCGTCGCCGGGCCTGGTCGAGTACGGCAAGGTGATCGAACCGGTCCGCATCGAGGGCGACGGCGCCGACGGCACGGTGCGGGTGACGAACCAGCACGACTTCGCGGACCTGTCGGCGCTGGCCTTCGAGTGGGCGTACGAGGTGGACGGCGAGGCGGTCGCGTCGGGCCCGCTGCCCGTGCCGCCCCTCGCGCCGGGCGAGTCGGCGGAGGTGAAGCTGGAGCGGCCGGGCGGTGAGACGGGCGGAGCGGAGACCCGGTGGACGGTACGGGCGCTGCTGGCGGCCGACACCGCGTGGGCGGCCCGGGGGCACGAGGTGGCGTGGGGTCAGGTGGCCGGGGCCCGGCGGACACCGCCGACCGTCGCGCCGACCGGGCGTCCGGTGGTCGAGGGGCCCCGGATCGGGCTGGGGCGGGCGGAGTTCGACGCGCGGACGGGGGCGCCGCGGACGATCTGCGGAGTGGCGGTCGACGGGCTGCGGCTCGACGTGTGGCGGGCGCCGACGGACAACGACCTGGGCGCGCGGTGGCAGCCGGACACCCGGTACGGGCTGCTGTGGCGCGAGGTGGGCCTGCACCGGATGCGGCACCGGGTGGACGCGGTGGAGGCGGCCGACGACGCGCTGACGGTGCGGAGCCGGGTGGCGCCGGCGGGGACCGACCTGGGACTGTCGACGGTGTACCGCTGGACGTCGGACGGCGACCGGCTGCGGCTGACGGTGTCGGTGACCCCGGTCGGCGACTGGAGGGTGCCGCTGCCGCGGCTCGGCGTCCGGTTCGGGCTGCCGGCGGGCGCGGACCGGGTGCGGTGGTTCGGGGGCGGTCCCGGTGAGGCGTATCCGGACACCGGGATGTCGTCGATGGTCGGCCGCTGGGAGTCGACGGTCGACGGTATGCAGACACCGTACGTCCGTCCGCAGGAGAACGGCGCCCGTGCCGACGTCCGCTGGGCGGAGCTCGGCGGTCTGCGCGTCGAGGGCGACCCGGAGTTCTGGTTCACGGCCCGGCGCTGGACGAGCGAGCAGCTGGACGCGGCCGGGCACCTGAGCGATCTGGTGCCGGGCGACACGGTCTGGGTGAACCTGGACCACGGCCAGCACGGCATCGGCTCGCAGTCGTGCGGGCCCGGCCCTCTGCCGCGGTACTTCCTGAGGGCCGAGCCGGCACGTTTCTCCTTCGTGTTCGGGGCCGCCGACGGGCCCCGGTAGCCGCGGCGGTCACGATGGCCGCTGTGGTCGCCGTGGTCGCGGACCGGGTCAGTGGTCCGCGCAGCACGGCGTCGGGTCCGGGACCTCGAAGGGCACCAGGACTCCGCCCGAGGCGGGCATGGCGGTGAGCACCAGCTCACCGCCGTGCCACTGCGGGCGCACGTGCTCGCGGGTCACGAGCCGGGCGTCGCCGTCCGGCGCGTCCGGGGAGCCGAGCACGGCGACGCGGTCGATCGCGGAGCGGTCCAGCAGCTCCGCGATCGTCAGCGTGCCGGTCATGAGGGCCGCGCCCGGGTAGAGCACGGCCCTGCCGTGCCCGTCGGGCAGGCCCGCCGTGACGTCGTGGCCGTCGGCCGAGAGCCGCTCCCGGGCGGTGCGCAGGAGCGGCTCGGACGGGAGGGCGAGGGACACGGCGACGTGCGGCCGGTCGCCGCGCACCAGGTGGGTGCAGCCGAACGTGTCCTCGGGGAGGGCGAGTTCGGCTGCCAGGGCGTGCAGCAGGTGGTCGGCCGCACGCAGTTCCCGGGCCCCCGTGTCCAGCGTGAGGGCGTAGGGGGTCACGACGGCAGGACCCACACGGGGTTGGAGTAGAACCACAGGTCGAGCCACGGGTCGGCGTCGCCGACGACGTCGAGGGCGGGCCCGGCGGGGTCGACGGCCGCGCCCATGGCGCCGACGGCGGAGCGGTTGCCGTCGGTGCCGCGCAGGCGGACGTAGAGCGGGCGGTCGACGCGGCCGAGGTCGTAGGTGAGGCGGACGGTGCCGGCGGCCTTGTTCACCTCGTAGGACTTGACGACCCTGGCGGTGGGCGCGGTGAAGGTGTCCTGGTCGGCGACGGGGCCGGTGACGTCGCCCTGGACGACGTCGACGCGGGCCAGCCTGGGCTGGAATCCGGCCCAGTTGGGGCCGCCGGCGAGGGCGATGTCGGCGGTGAGGACGACGTGGGAGCCCTTCTTGACGTGCAGGGCGCCGCCGAGGGTGGCCCACTTGCCGGCGCCGGACACGCGGACGTCGAGGCCGCTGATGAGCCGGCCGTGGTCGACCCAGATGCGGCCGGCGCGGATGCCGTCCATGACGGCGGCGTAGGAGAAGCCGTCGGCGCCGACGTGGGTGCGGCTGTACTGGCCGGGCCAGTAGTCGCCCTGTGTGACGTCGATCCTTCCGCCGTAGACGGGGTCCTCGTAGCGGCCGTTGGCGCCGAAGTCGCCGCCGGGGCCGCGGACGGCGGTGTCGGCGTAGACCTGGTGGGAGTCGGAGTTGGCGGTGATCCACCAGGGTCTGCCCTCGGCGAGGAGGCTGTCCCACAGGCCGCCGACGGTGGCGGTCATCCAGTCGAAGCCGCCCCAGGTGCGGTAGCTCTCCAGGGGGTAGCCGGGGAAGGAGTTGGCGCTCGGGTTGTTGTCGTAGATGCCCCGGGCGCGGCCCATGCCGAGGGGCTGGGGCAGGCCGGCGGCCTGGTGGCCGGGGGCGCCCTCGAAGCCGACGGCGATCTGGTGGGAGGGGTCGGTGGCGTCGCGCCAGGCGCGGATCTCGTGCGGGGAGTCGACGCCGCGGCGCGCGGGGTGGTTGGCGAGCATCAGCGCGTCCTTGATCCTGCGGCGCTTGATCTGCTCGCCGAGGAAGGCGAGTCCGGCGACGGCGAGGGCCTCGTTGGCGGGGGTGGAGTCGGAGGCGCCCTTGACGCTGCCGTCGTAGTCGGTCTCGAACTGCTTGAGGACGGAGACCTCGTTGCTGCCGGGGTGGACGAAGACGGTGCCGTGTTCGGCGGCGGGGATGTTCCACTCCAGGCCCTGGAAGACGAGGGTGTCCTCGTAGGCGGCGCGGGCCTCCCTGATGTCGGGGTTGACCTTCTCGACGCCGATCTTGGCGTGGGTGGCGCTGCCGTGGTCGGTGATGACGAGCCAGTCCATGCCGTGGACGGCGCCCTGGCGGACCTGGTCGACGACGCGGTACTTGCCGTCGCTGCTGTACTGGGTGTGGATGTGGTGGTCGCCGGCGAGCCACAGGAAGCCCTTGGAGCGGCGGCCGTTGGTGGCGGCTGCGGCCGGTGCGGCGCCGGCGGTCTGGCCGAGGACACCGCCGGCGGCGAGTCCGGCGCCGAGGAGGCCGGCGCGGCGCAGCAGGGAGCGGCGCGACTGCTGTTCGGGGGTCAGGGCCTCGTCGGGCACGGAGGTGTCGAAGGCGGCGGGCAGAGGTGCCGTCGCCCCGTGTCCGTGGTGGTCGTGTCCGTGCCCGTGGTGGTGATGCCCGTGGCCGTGTCCCATGCTGCGCCTCCCGAGTGCCGCGGCCTTCTCGCGGCTGCCTTCCGCGGCGCGTTGTCGCCGCGTGGGGAGGATCGACGGGGAAGGTGAACGTTGAACGACCCGGGGGTGGGCGGTGCGCGAAGGCTGGTCGGCACGTGAGAGGCCAGGGCGGGAGCCGCTCCGCCCCGGCCGTCACGACCGGTCCACCCGCGGGAACCGGAGATCCACCGAGGGGGGAAGAACCGAAATCGACGCGCATTCAATATTCGCGAATTTCATCTTTCCCCCTTCTGGTCGTTTCGGTGATTTCCCGTGCCACACCGGACACTAGGCGCGCGGACACCCGCTCCCCAAGACGCAATTCCGCCACGCGTCCTGTCGGAATTCCGGCCCGCGACGTTGACGGCCCCTTCCCGGCACGCACCCCCGCGCCGTGGGAAACTTCGCTCCCAGCCCCGGCCCCAGCCCTGGCCCCGCCCCCGCCCCCGCCCCCGGAGGACTCCGCCCATGCCCCGTGCCGGTCTCAGCGCCGACCGACTCGCCGAAGCCGCCGTCGCCATGGCCGACGAGGCGGGCTTCGAGAACGTCACCCTGTCGGCGCTGGCACGGCACTTCGGCGTGAAGGACGCCAGTCTCTACTCGCACGTCAAAGGGCTGCGGGACCTGCGGAACCGGATGGCGCTGCGCGCCGGCGCCGAACTGATCGAGCGGATCGCGGCGGGCGTGGCGGGCCGCTCGGGCCGGGAGGCGCTCGCGGCGTACGCCGACGCCTACCGGGCGTACGCGCTGGAGCACCCGGGGCGGTACGCGGCGACGCAGGTCCGCGTCGACCCGGAGGTCGCGGCCACGAGCCCGGTGATGGCCCGGACGGTCGAGGTCACCTACGGCCTGCTGCGCACGTACGGCCTCGACGAGCCCGATCTCACGGACGCCGTACGGCTGTTGCGCAGCACGTTCCACGGCTTCTGCGCCCTGGAGGCCGACGGCGCCTTCGCCGCGCCGCGTGAGGTGCGGGCGTCCTGGGAGCGGATCGTGGACGCCCTGCACGTCACCCTGGCGAACTGGCCCGCCCGGCCCGCCGCGTAGCCGTCGGCTTCGACCCGGGTCGCCCGGATCGGCGTGCGGAACTCACTCCGCGCGCGTCAGGCCCTCCGGAACCAGCCCCTGGGCGACGAGTTCGTCGCGGACGAGCTGGGCGTACACGGTGGCGCCGTGCACGGAGGTGTGCGTGTTGTCGCGCTTCTCGTCGGTGAGGTACAGCGCCTTGGACGCCTCGACGCCGAGGGACTCCACGAGCGCCTTCGTCTTCGCGGTGAGGTCGATCAGCGGGACGCCCTCGGCGGCGGCCACCTCGCGGACGACGGCCGGGTGGTCGACGCCAAGGCCGTTCACCAGCAGGGCGGTTCCGTTGTTCAGGGTGCCGTCGGCGGTGAACCAGCGGCGCACGATCGGGGTGACGAGGACGGGCTCGCCGCCCTTCTCGCGGACGCCCGCCACCAGGGCCTCCAGGTTGGCGCGGTAGGTGGGGCCGTCGGTGGTCTTGTCGTTGTGGGCGAGCTGGATCAGGACCAGGTCACCGGGGCGGATCAACGGCTGGACGGTGGCGAACAGCCTCGGGTCCCGGAGGTAACTGACCGTGCTTTCACCGGAGTCGGCGTGGTTGGCGACGGACAGCCCCTTGCGCAGGTACTGCGGAAGTCGCTGGCCCCAGCCCGCGTAGGGGGCGCCGGGCTGGTCGCAGACCGTGGAGTCGCCGACGAGGAAGACCTGCCGGGCGTGCCGGGCGGGGGTGACGCGGATGCCGGCGAGCGCGGGGGCGGTGCCGTCGAGCGTGAGGTTCAGGCCGGGCGCGCCGGCGGGTCCGGTGGGTTCGCCCTCGGGGTCGCGGACGTCGACGGTGAAGCTGCGGGCGACGCGTTCCCCGGCGGGGACGGCCGTCTCCGGCAGGAGGGCGCGCCGGGACTCGCCTCCGACGGCGGTGCTGGACGCGGTGGCGCCGCCGAGCAGCACCTTGACGTCGTACGTGCCGGGTGGGACGTCGAAGTGGCAGGCGGTGGCGGTGCAGTGGCCGGGGCCGGGCGAGGGGGCGTTCGCCTCGGCCCGGGCGGGGGCGGCGGTCAGGGCGGCGGTGCCCAGGGTGAGAGCCGCCAGCACGACTGCGTTGAATCGTCTCATGTGCTTCCTTCGGAGGGCGACGGGCGTGGCGGTGGGACCGTATCGCGGCCCTGCAAGCGCTTTCCAGGCCCGTGGAGGCAGATTTTCCCGAAGGCCGGAGCCGACCGCGCAAGTGACCTGATCGAAACGATTCAACCGCCAGGCGACAGCACTCCGGCCGGTACCCGTCAGGCGGGTACCGGCCGGGCACGCGTACCGTCGCGGCGTCAGGTGCCGCGGGCCCACTGCTGGTTGGCGCCTCCGTTGCAGGTGTACGTGATGAGCGGCGCGGAGTTGACGGTGGCACCGCCGGACACGTCCAGGCACTCGCCGGTCGCGCGGGACCGGACGGTGACGTGGCTGCCGGTGCCGGTCACGGACCACTGCTGGGCGGTCGAGCCGGTGCAGTTCTCCTGCGTGACGGTGTTCGCGTTCTCCTGCACGCACAGGGAGCTGTTGCGCACCATCAGCTGGTGGTGACCGCCGCCGAGGGGCTTGAACCAGTACTTCTGGTTGCCGCCGCCGTTGCAGTCGTACTGCTTGAGCTGGGCGCCCTGCCAGAGCGACTGGCTCGTGACGTCGGCGCACCGGCCGCTGTGCCGGGCGACCAGTGTCTGGTACGTGGCGCTCGTGCCGCCGACCGTTCCGGCGGCGGTGTCGACGGTGACCTCCGGGTACCAGGACATGGTCATGGTGGTGGAACTGGGGAAGGTCAGCGGCAGCCACACGTAGCGGGAGTCGTTGACGGTGCCGCCGAAGGAGTTGCCCCAGCGGTCGCCGAGGTAGAGGTACGACGTGCCACTGGATCCCTGCACCGGCAGAACGTATGCGGTCTGCGAGCCGTAGGCCGTGGAGTCGCCGACGTCGCGCATCGCCGACCAGGGACCGGCGAGCGAGGTCGCCGTGGCGTACTGCTGCTGGTTGGGGTTCCAGCCGGTGGCGCCGGAGGTCAGCATGAAGTAGACGCCGCCCCGTTTGAAGAGGGCTGGCGCCTCGCGGTGTCCGCCCGGCCACGGGTTGGCGACCAGGCCGGCGACGCCGGTGTAGTCGGCGGTGAGCCGGTAGATGTGCAGGTCGTAGTTCTCGCGGGCGGCGGACACCATGTATCCGGCGCCGTCGGTGTCGGTGAACACCGTGATGTCGCGGGACATGTGCTGCCCGAGCGGCCGGAAGCTGCCGCGGTAGGCGTAGTCGCCGTCGACGGTGTCGGAGACGGCGACGGCGGCCCGGGCCTCGCTGTAGTCGGTGCCGTTCTCCTTGTGCATCCACATCACGAACGTGCCGGTGGAGGCGTTGTACATCACCTTGGGCCGCTCGATGTTGGCGGTGGCCAGCTCGGGTGCGCTCGACTCGGTGAGGACGTGGTTGCGGAACTCCCAGTTCTTCAGGTCGGTGGAGCGGTAGGCGTCGACGTACCGGAAGGTGTTGTCGGCGTTGCGGTGCTCGCCGAACCAGTAGTAGTACGCGCCGACCTTGAGGACGCCGCCGCCGTGGGCGTGGACGGGGTTGCCCGAGATGTCCGTGAGCCGCGTGCCGTTGGTGACCGTCTGCGGGGCCGCCTGGGCCTGGCCCGCGCCGGCGAGGGAGCCGAACAGGGCCAGGCACAGGGTGAGCAGTAACGCGGGGGCACGTCTCATGTCACGCGCCCTCTTCCGCCGCGCCGGAGCTCGCCGTGTCGGCGACGGGGACGCCGAAGTCCGGGGTGCCGTCGGCCTTCCAGCCGAGCGTCTGGACGCGGGTGTGGCGGTTCGGGTCGTGCAGCGGGTCGCCGTCGATCTCCTTGTACTGGCGGGCGTGGTAGACGAGGACGTCGGTGCGGCCGTCCTCGGCGACGGTGAAGCAGTTGTGGCCGGGGCCGTACTGCTTGGTGGTGTCGTTGCTGGTGAAGACCGGGGTCGGCGACTTGGACCAGTTGGCGGGGTTCATGATGTCGCTGTCGGCGTCGGCGGTGAGCAGGCCGAGGCAGTAGTTGGCGTCGGTGGCACTGGCCGAGTACGACATGAACAGGCGGCCGTTGCGGGCGATGACCGAAGCGCCCTCGTTGACCTTGTATCCGACGCACTCCCAGTCGTATTCCGGTGTCGACAGCCGCACTTGGGGGCCGGTCAGCGTCCAGGGGTTCGCCATCCTCGACAGCCACAGGGCGGTGTTGTTGTCCATGCCGGGTTCGTGCTGGGCCCAGGCGAGGTAGCGGGTGCCGCGGTGGGTGAACGTGGTGGCGTCGAGGGAGAAGGTCTCCCACGCCGTCCGCAGCTGCCCCTTCTCCACCCAACGGCCCTGGAACGGATTGGCGTTGGAGTTCTCCAGCACCCAGATGCGGATGGCCCACACGTCCTCGGCGGGCGCGGCGGCGAAGTAGATGTACCACTTGCCGTCGACGCGGTGGATCTCCGGCGCCCAGATGTGGGCGCCCATGGCGCCCGTGGCGTGCTTGCGCCAGATGACGGACTCCCCCGCGGTCGCCAGGCCGTTCAGGGTGCGGGAGCGGCGCAGGACGATGCGGTCGTACTCGGGGGCGGTCGCCGTGTAGTAGTAGAAGCCGTCGGTGTGGCGGTGGATGTGCGGGTCGGCGCGGTTGCGGACGAGCGGGTTCACGTACGGGGCTGCTTTCGGGGACGCGGGCGCCGCCTGGGCGGCGCCGGGGACCGCGGCCAGGGCGCCGGCGGCTGCGGCGCCCTTCAACAGCAGTCGGCGGCTGGGGACTTCGGGCAGATCGTGCGCGCGGCTCATGCGGCCTGCCTCTCGGTGGGGGCGTGCGGGCTCGTGCGGAACCCACACGGGACGTCCGTCATTTCGAACGCCATCTGTGATTCCGAACGCCGAAAAGGTACGGCCGAGGCGGAGGGAGGTCAACGGGGTGTGCCGGGCCGTCCGCGCCGGAGGGGACCGGGGGCGCGGCTCCCGGTGGCCGTACGTGGACTACCGTCGTCCGTATGCACGGCACGCCCACCCTCCTCGAAGCCCTCACCACCGGGACGCTCGTCCTCGACGGCGGGATGTCGAACCAACTGGAGTCGGCCGGGCACGACCTCGGCGACGACCTGTGGTCGGCGCGGCTGCTCGCCGAGCGGCCCGAGGCGATCACCGAGGCGCACCTCGCCTACTTCGAGGCGGGCGCGGACGTGGCGATCACCGCCAGCTACCAGGCCACGTACGAGGGCTTCGCCCGCCGCGGCGTCGACCGCGCCCGCGCCACCGAACTCCTCGCCCTCAGCGTCGAGTCGGCCCGCGAGGCGGCCCGCCGGGCGCGTGCGGGCGGCGTGGTGCGCCCGCTGTGGGTGGCGGCCTCGGTCGGCCCGTACGGGGCGATGCTCGCGGACGGTTCCGAGTACCGGGGCCGCTACGGACTGACGGTCGGCGAACTGGAGCGCTTCCACCGGCCCCGCGTCGAGGCGCTGGCCGCCGCCGGCCCCGACGTCCTCGCCCTGGAGACCGTGCCCGACGCGGAGGAGGCCGAGGCGCTGCTGCGGACGGTGCGCGGGCTGGGGGTGCCGGTCTGGTTGTCGTACACCGTCGACGGCGACCGCACGCGCGCCGGGCAGCCGCTGGAAGAGGCCTTCGCTCTCGCCGCGGACGCGGAGGAGGTGATCGCGGTCGGCGTCAACTGCTGTGCGCCCGAGGACGCCGGGGACGCGGTCGGCCTCGCGGCCCGGGTCACCGGCAAGCCGGTCGTGGTCTATCCCAACAGCGGCGAGTCCTGGGACGCCGCCGCCCGCGCCTGGACCGGCCGGAGCACGTTCACGCCCGACCGGGTCCGCGCCTGGCACGCCGCGGGCGCCCGGCTGGTCGGCGGCTGCTGCCGGGTGGGGCCGGAGGCGATCGCGGATATCGGCCGGGCACTGGCGGACACGCCCGGGACGCGGGACGGCTAGGGGCTGCCGTTTGGACCAGCCCGGCGTCGCGCAGCCAGGCCGGTCCGAACGGCAGCTCTTGGGCCGTGTCCGCGCAGCGCCGCCCGCCGCGCGACGGCCCGCACCGCCCTCTCGCCGCACCGCCCGGAAGTCCCCGCACGGTGGCCTCGAGGCCGGTGGTGGGCCGGGGGTCAGGGGCGTCGCAGTGCCCCGGAGCGCCGCAACCGCCTTATGACCGAGCGGAGTTCCGCTCCCCGGGCGGCGGTGTCGTCGCGTTCGTCGGCGCCGCGCCGGGGCTGGGCGGGGGTCGTCCGCCGCAGAGTGGCGTCGGCCGCCCATATGGCGTATTCGCGATCCCGCGGACCGAACACCGTATGCGGTATGCCGTCGCCGAAGATCCGTACGGGATGTGTCGCATCCCAGCGCTCCCAGCCCGGGTCGCCGTCCACCGCGAACCGCACCCACGCCCCGTGCATCGCCTCGGCCAGCTCCCGCGGCGCGCCGTCCCCCGCGAGCCGGGCCGACTCGGGCGTCGCGCCCGTGTCGAACACGAAGCCGAGCTCCAGGGCGTGGCAGGAGCCGAGACCGGGCCGGTTGGAGGGCCAGGCGAATTCGTAGACGTAGGAGGCCTCCCGGCGGGCGTCGGCCAGGCGGTGCAGCGGGACGCGCAGCAGGTGGTCGGTGACCATCTGGCCGACGATCTCGGCGGCGCCGGCGTCGGGGGCGAGCGCGCGGTAGGCGCGCGGCACCTCGGGCCCGCAGCGGCAGCGGGCGCGGGCGCCGGCCAGGGCGAAGGAGCCGAGCCGGTCGACGCGTTCCAGCAGGCCGCCGGGCACCAGCCACAGCCGGTACTCGTCCCGGGTCCAGCCCATGAGCAGATCCACGCCGCGGGCCGCGCCGCCCTCGGTGAGCGCCTGGAGCGGGTCGCGGGGCACGACGTCGCCGTCGACCACGATGCCGAAGGCGGGCCCGCCGAGGACGGGACTGCTGAGCCTGCCGACCTCGGCCTGGGTGCGCAGCAGCAGGTCGCGGTCGACGGCGGCGAACGCCTCGGCGGTGGCGGGCACCTTCAGCCGGGCGGCCATGCGGCGCACCATGCGCCGTACCTTGTCGCGGTCGGCGGCCTCGGGGGCGCCGCTCTGCAGGACGGCCCGCCGGACGAGGCCCTGCGTCCGGGGCGCGGCGAGGAGGGCGCCGATGCCGATGGCCCCGGCGGACTGGCCGAAGAGGGTGATGCGGTCGGGGTCGCCGCCGAACGCGCCGATCGCCTCGCGGACCCAGGTGAGGGCGGCGATCTGGTCGCGCAGGCCGGCGTTGGCGGGGGCGTCGGGGAAGAGGCCGTAGCCCTCGACGCCGAGGCGGTGGTTGAGGGAGACGCAGACGACGCCGTCGCGGGCGAAGGCGTGTCCGTCGTAGACGGGGACGGCGGAGGAGCCGCGGGTGAGGGCGCCGCCGTGCAGCCAGACCATGACGGGCAGGCGGGCGGCGGGGTCGGGGTCGGGGGTCCAGACGTTGAGGTTGAGGCAGTCGTCGCCCGGGACGGCGGGGTCGCAGAGGTACTGCGCGAAGGCGGGCGAGTAGGGCGGTTTGGGTGCCGTGGGCCCGAAGGCGCCGGCGTCGCGGACGCCGTCCCAGGGTTCGGGCGGGACGGGCGGACGGAACCGGCGGGGGCCGAAGGGGGGTGCCGCGTAGGGGATGCCGCGGAAGACGGCGACGCCCCGTTCGTACCGGCCGCGTACGGCGCCGTAGGGGGTCGTCGCCTCGGGGTCCGTCCGGTCCGCCGTCATCCGCCACCAGCCTCCTCGGGCGCGTCCGATGTGGTTTCGAAAGTTTTACCCGCTGCCGTCGGCCCGATCCCGGTGCGATCCGGCCCGGCCCCAGTGTCTTCCGGCCCGATCCCTGTGTCTTCCGGCCCGATCCCGGTCCGTTCCCTCGTCTTCCCGCCGCGTTGCCGCGCCCTTACAGTAGGAAGCGCTTTCTACCGGTCGGTCCGCGACCGCGGCGCGGCCGGGCGGTTGCCGCGCCGGCCGAAACTTTCCCAGGCCCTCGGGCGGGCCGGAGAGGTGGTTTCCCGATGGTCCGTACGGGGAGTGCGAGCACGGCGGCGGGGCCGACCCTCGCGGTCGTGGCCCGCGAGGCGGGCGTGTCCGTGCCCACCGCGTCCAAGGTGGTCAACGGCCGGGAGGACGTCGCTCCCGAGACCCGCCGCCGCGTCGCGGAGGCGCTGGAGCGGCTCGGCTATGTGCGCCGGCCCCGGTTCGACATGGCCAAGGCGCCCCGGCTCGTCGACCTCGTGGTGCACTCGCTGGACTCCTCCTGGTCGGGTGCCGTGCTGCACGGCGTGGAGGAGGCGGCGTACGACGCGGGCCTGGAGGTCGTGGTCTCGGCGGGGCTGGCGCGGACGCGGGGCGGGCGGCCGGAGCGGGGGTGGCTGGACAAGCTGGTGGCGCGCGGTTCGTCGGGTGCGCTGTTCAACCTGGCCGAGCTGAGCGAGTCGCAGTACGCGTGGCTGGAGCAGCACCGCATCCCGTTCGTGATGATCGACCCCGTCGTGGAGCCGCCGGCGGGGGTGGTGTCGGTGGGCGCGGCGAACTGGCAGGGCGGGGTGACGGCGACGGAGCACCTGCTGGGTCTCGGGCACGAGCGGATCGCGGTGCTCGCCGGGCACCGGCGGAAGATGTGCAGCAGCGCGCGGGTCGCCGGGTACCGCTCGGCACTCGCCGCGGCGGGGGTGCGGCACCGGCCGGAGTACGTGCGGCACGCCGGGTTCGAGGAGGCCGTGGCGCGGCGCCGGATGCTGGAGCTGCTGGATCTGCCGGAGCCGCCGACGGCCGTCTTCGCCTGTTCGGACCGGATGGCGCTGGGGGTGTACGAGGCGCTGGCGGAGCGGGGGTTGCGGGTGCCGGACGACGTGAGTGTGGTCGGTTTCGACGATCTGCCCGAGGCGCGCTGGGTGTCCCCGGCGCTGACCACGGTGCGGCAGCCGCTGGCGGAGATGGCGGCGACGGCGCTGCGGCTGCTGGTCCGCATGATGGACGGCACCCGGCCGGAGGGCACGCGGACGGAGCTGTCGACGCGGCTGGTGGAGCGGGCGAGCACGGCCCGCCCTGGTGGCCGGCCGCTTCGGGGGCGGGGCTAGTCTTGCAGTCGCCCGGTCGTCCGGCCGTCCGCCCGCGGACCCCGGCGACGGGCGGCACGGACTCCTCTCCCCACGGATCGGAACATGCAGGCCGGAAGCCCTCCAGCGAGCAGGTGGCGCAAGAAGCCCGGCCTCGGCACGTGGATCGCCCTCGCCGTGGTCGTGGCCGCGGTGGTCGCCGGCCTGCTGGTCGTCGACGGTCACCGCATCTCCGCCGCCCCGCACGCCGGTGACCCGAAGTGCGAGAAGGTCCTCTCGCGCGCCCCGGAGGAGATACCGGGCATGCAGCGGGACTGGGCGATCGGCGAGGCCGTCGCGTCCTGGGGCGGCCGGGCGGCGGTGCTGCGCTGCGGCGCCGAGGAGCTCCCCCCGAACGTCAACCTGTGCGTCACCGTCGACGGCGTCGACTGGGTCCTGGACGAGACGCGCCTGAAGGCGGACGGCGTGAGCGTGCTGCGGACGTACGGCCGCTCCCCCGCCGTCGAGTTCACGTACACGGGGCCGCGCTCCGAGGTGGGCGGTCTGCTGACCGAGCTGAACCGCACCGTCGACTGGATCCCGCAGAAGCGGAAGTGCGTCGGCCTCCAGGACGCCCTGTAGCCGACGCGCCGGGTCCGCAGGCTCGGCCTCGAAGCGCGTCGGGCCCGGAGGGGACGACGCCTAGTGGCGGGCCGCCCAGCTGATGCCGCCCAGCAGGTGGGACCGGAAGTCCGGATCCCGGTACGCCTCGGAGGTGTGGCCCAGTGCCGTGTAGAAGACGCGGCCCCGGCCCTGTTCCCGGCACCAGGCGAGCGGGTGGTCCGCCCCCATGCCGCCGCCCTCGTACGACGTCTCGTCGGCGCTGATCAGGACGCGTACCGCCGGGCGCGGGTTGGTGCGGAAGTCGTACCACTCGTCGGTGAAGTCCCACACGGCCGGCAGGTGCCGGGTCGCCGGGTGGTCCCGGTCCTCGACCACCGCCTTGCCGGGCTGGAGGGCGGGGTGGCGGTCGAAGCGGGCGCCCAGCAGTTCGCCGTAGTAGGGCCAGTCGTACTCGGTGCAGGCGGCGGCGTGCACGCCGACGAAGCCGCCGCCGGACTCGACGTACGCGGTGAGCCGCTCGCGGCCCGCCCGGGTCAGCACCTCGCCGCTGGTGGAGAGGAACACGACGGCGGCGAAGGCGTCCAGGGGCGCTTCGAGGGCCGCGGGGTCCTCGGTGGCGGTGACGGCGAAGCCGCCGAGGGTGCGCAGGGCGGCGACGGCGTCCGGGATGGAGTCGTGCCGGTAGTCGGTGGTGCGGGTGTACACGAGGAGTCGGGGCGCCATGGCACCGAGCCTATGCCGGTGCCGCGGCCGTTCCCAGGGAGTCGATCACACGGAAAGTCCCGGCCGGCGCTTCACTCGCCCGGCTCAGGCCCGTACCGCTGTGACCTGCGCCGATGAGGTGACCTTGGCCCCGACGTCGCCAGGTGCTGCACACTTGACCCATGGCCAGTCCCGATCCGCCCGGGGCGCTGCGGCGCCGGTGCCCCCGGAGCCCGAGGAGCGCGGCGTCGGCCCGGCGCCTCGTCGGAGAGGCACTGGGCGATTCCGCTCCGGACGTGGTCGACACGGCCCAGTTGCTGGCCGGCGAGCTCGTGACCAACGCGCTGCTGCACGCCGCCACCGAGGTCGAGGTGGCCGCCTGGTCCCTGAACGGCAGGGTCTGCGTGCGGGTCGGCGACCACCGCCCGAGCCGCACCCTGGTCCCGCACGACCTGCCGCCGTACGCCGGTACGGGCCAGGGGCTGTCCCTGGTCCGGCAGCTCGCGTCGCGGCACGGCGTGGAGAGCGACGCGTGCCGCAAGACGGTGTGGTTCGAGCTGTGGCCCGAGGGCCGGCCACCGCCGCCGTCGCAGTGGCAGTCCCCGGTGTCGTCCACCGACGTCGCACCCCGCGAGACCGTGACGCTGGTCGACGTGCCGGCCGCCCTGTGCTCGGCGTCCCAGCAGCACCGGCACGCGCTGCTGCGGGAGTTGGCGCTGGCCGTGGCGGGCGGCGCCGACCTGGGGGTGGCGCCGGAGGACCTCGTCGTCGCGCTCGACGCCAACAACGTGATCAGCGCCTGCGTCACCGCGGCGCTGGCGGGGCAGCCGCCCCGCGCGGACATGCGCTCGCTGCCCCTGTCCCTGCCGACGGACGCCGCGCACGCGATGCGCACCCTGCGCCGGGTGCTCGACGCGGCCGAGGAGGCCGCCCGGCGGGAGCTGCTGCTGACGCTTCCGGGGCTGCCGCGCGTCCGGTTCTTCCAGGACTGGCTGTTCGACCAGGTCGTCGACCAGTTGGAGGGCGGCCGGCCGACGGCGTGGACGCTGGTGCCGCGCGTGGCGGGCGCGGGCCCGTCGGAGCTGGCGCCGTGGGACGCGGCCCACGCGCGGGCCGGGCGGATCGCGACCGTCGCCGCCGACGAGAGCAACCGGATCGTCGCCGTCAACGGGCCGGCCGCCGATCTGCTCGGCTGGCACGCCGACGACCTGGTGGGGCGGAAGCTGACCGCGCTCATCCCGGAGCATCTGCGGGACCGGCACCGCTCCGCCTTCGCGTCTCTGCTGCTGACCGGAGAGTCCCGCATCGTGGACCGTTCGGTGCCGCTGCCGGCGCTGCACCACGACGGTCATCTGGTCCCGGTGCGGCTGTTCGTGCAGACGCAGGAGATGGCCGACGGGCGGACGGTGTTCGTCGCCCAGCTCACCCCGCGGGCGGCGGCGTCGGCCGACTCCCCGCCCACGCCGGTGCCGACCCGGCAGGCCCCGCCGCACCCGGACGGCCCGGCGGCCCCGGCAGCCCCCGCGGTCCCGGTGCGGGCTTCCGCCGCGCCGCCCGGGACCGGCGCGCTCCGGCCGAAGGCGCCCGGCGCCGGGGCGCCGCGGGACGGTGCGCGCATCTCCGCACCGGCCCCGGCCACGGCTCCCGGGACCGACGCCTCCGACCCCGAGTTCCCCGGCACCCAGGCCCCCGGGGCGTCGGCGGGCATGTCGGCGCTGGACCGGCTCTCCCTGCTGGCGGACACCGGTGCGGCGCTGAGCAACACCATGGAGCTCGACGAGGGGCTCGAGATCGTGGGTCACATCCTGACCCAGCGGCTGGCCGACTGGTGCGTGGTGGATCTGCTCACCGAGCACTCCCGGGTGGACCGGGCGTGCGTCGTGCACCGCGATCCCGGCGGGCTGCGACCGCAGGACTTCGAGGGCAGGCTGCCGCCGGTCAACGAGGAGGCCCGCGGCCCGCTCGCCCGCGTGCTGCGCGGCGCGGGCCCGCTGCTGCTGACGCAGGCACCGCCGTCGAGCCGGGGCAGCCCGCTGGACACCGGATACCGGGAGCTGTTCCTGCGGCTGGGCGCCGGCAGCGCGGTCGTGGCGCCGATGCGGGCCCGGCGGGAGATCGTGGGCGCGCTGACGGTGGCCCGGGCGAGCGGGCGTCGGCCGTTCACCGAGGAGGACCTGTCGCTGGTCGACGACCTGGTCCGCACCCTCGCGCTCGGCGTGGACAACGCCCGTCTCTACCAGGACACCCGGCATGTCGCCGAGCGCCTCCAGCGGTCCATGCTGCCGGACGTCGGGCACCTGGGCATGGCGGCCCGGTACGCGGCGTCGTCCACGACCACGCAGGTCGGCGGCGACTGGTACGACAGCTTCGTGCTGCCCATCGGGGACACCGCGCTGGTCATCGGGGACGTGACCGGGCACAACCTGGACGCGACGATCGCCATGAGCCAGTTGCGCAGCATGCTGCGCGGCATCGCCGTGGACCGGCAGGAGCCCCCGGAGACGGTGCTGCGCCGCCTGGACGCGGCCAATCACAGCCTGTACCGGGAGGCCACCGCCACCTGCATCTACGGTCTGCTGCGGGGCGGCGCGAGGGGTCCCTGGGAGCTGGACTACTCGTCCGCCGGGCATCTGCCGCCGCTGCTGACCACGGAGGACGGCGAGACCAGCTATCTGACCGAGGGCGGGGGGCTGCTGCTCGGCATGGACCCGGACACGGCCAGGCCGCGCGCCACGTGTCCGGTGCCGGCCCGTTCGACGCTGCTGTTCTACACGGACGGGCTGATCGAGCGGCGCGGTGAGCATCTGGACGAGGCGATGGAGCGGTTGCGGCTGCGCACCGCCGACCTGGCGCGCGAGCCGCTGGACGTGTTCTGCGACGAACTGCTGATCGGGCTCGGCGCGGACAACGACGACGACATCGCGGTGCTCGCGGTGCGGCCGGTGCCTCCGGCGGGCTGACGCCGGGGCCGCCCCGGGTGTGGCGACGTCCGATTCGTTCAAGACCGGCCGTCGCCGCGCTGCCTACGGTGGCCGTATGAGTGCACGATTCGATGCCGTGGGCCTGGTCGTCTCCGACATGGCCGCTTCCGTCACGTTCTACCGCCGCCTCGGGTTCGCCTTCCCGGCGGGCGCCGAGGAGTTGCCGCACGCCGAGGCCGAACTGCCCGGCGGGCTGCGGCTGTTGCTGGACACCGAGGACACCGTGCGGTCCTTCCGCCCCGGTTGGCTGCCGCCCTCCGGCGGGGGCCGCGCCTCGCTGGCGCTGCGGTGCGACGACCCGGGTGAGGTGGACTCGCTGTACAAGGAGTTGGTGGGCGCCGGCTGTCATGGTGAGCTGGCGCCGTGGGACGCGGTGTGGGGGCAGCGGTACGCCGTGGTGCTGGACCCCGACGGCAACGGCGTGGACCTGTTCGCGCCGCTACCGGCCGCCGCCGAGTAGCTCGCGCGGCGCGAGTCCCGTCAACTCCCGCACGTCACGCGACAGGTGGGCCTGGTCGGCGTAGCCCGCGCGGGCGGCGGTCGCCGCGAGGGGGACGCCGGAGCGGGCGAGCGCCAGGGCCCGTTGCAGGCGCAGGACGCGGGCCAGCGTCTTGGGTCCGTAGCCGAAGGCGGTCAGTGAGCGGCGGTGCAACTGGCGCGCGGTGAGGCCGAGTTCCGCGGCGAGGGCGCCGACGGGACGGCCCGTGCCGAGGCCGGTCACGAGGTGCCGCAGCAGGGGGTCGGGGGTGCCGGCCCCGGTGTCGGCGGCCCGGCTCACAGCGAGGGCCTCCAGGCCGGTGGCCGGGTCGTCGGCCGCTTCGACGCGCGCGGTGAGGCGTCGTACGAGGGGCGCCGGCCACAGGTCGGCCAGGGGCACGCGCCGGTCGCGCAGTTCGTGCGCGGGCACGCCGAGGAGGGCGGGCGCGGTGCCGGGGAAGAGGCGGACGCCGGCCCAGGCGGTGGGCGGGCCGTCGGTGACGTGGGCGCGGGTGTCGGGGCCGGCGACCAGCAGCGTGCCCTCGCTCCACAGCAGGTCCATGCAGCCGTCGGGCAGCACGCGCCCCGGCCCGGTCGGGGTGTTGCTCCACACGACCGCCCCGGCCAGCCGCGCCGCCCGCTCCACGTACACGCCGCCCAGGCTACGCCGCCCGAAACCGCGCCACCCGCACCGCACCGCGCCCGACCCCCACCGCCCGCAACACCGCCACCCGCGCCGCACCCGACCCGCGCCGCCCGCAGCCGCGCCACCCCCACCGCCCGCAACCGCGCCACCCCCACCGCCCGCAACCGCGCCACATCCGACCCGTGCCGCCCGCACGCGCGCCACCCGCGCCACATCCGACCCGCGCCGCCCACAACCGCGCCACCCGCACCGCGCCCACCCCCGCCGCGCCCCGCGCCCGTGATGGCCCCGGCGTCAGCCCAGCCGCCCCAGCCGGTGCTCCTGGGGGCTGACCCCGTAGGCGCGTTTGAAGGCGGTCGACAGGGCGAACGCCGTGCCGTAGCCGACCTGGCGGGCGATGGCGGCGACGGTGTCCTCGGTGTCGCGGAGCCGGTCGGCGGCGAGGGCGAGGCGCCAGGCGGTGAGGTACGTCATCGGGGGTTCGCCGACGAGGGAGGTGAAGCGGCGGGCGAGCGCGGCGCGGGACACCCCTGCCTTCGCGGCGAGTCCGGCGACGGTCCAGGGGTGGGCAGGGTCGTCCTGGATCAGGCGCAGGGCCCGGCCGACGACCGGGTCGGCGAGGGCGAGGTACCAGCCGGGCGGCGCCGCCTCGGGCCGGGCGAACCAGGTGCGCAGCGCGGCGATGACGAGCAGGTCGAGCAGCCGGTCGAGGACGACGTCCTGGCCGGGTTCGTCGCGGACGATCTCCGCCGTGAGCAGCGGGGTGAGCGGGCAGTCCCAGTCGTCGGAGGCGAGGGTGAGCAGCGGCGGCAGCGCGTCGAGCAGCCGGCCGCCGATCTCGCCGCGCATGAGGTAGGTGCCGATCAGGACGACGGTGCCGCCGTCGAGCCGGTCGCCCCAGGTGCGTACGCCGAGGTCCATGGTGCCGTTGAGGGGGCGCCCGTCGGGGTGGCTGCACCGGCCGCCGGGCAGGATCAGCGCCTGCGGTGCGGTGTCGGGGTGGTCGGCGCAGGTGTAGGCGCCGGGGCCGCGCGCGATGGCGAGGTCACCGGCCCGCAGCCGTACGGGTTCGCCCGTCTCGGGCAGGATCCAGGCATCGCCGCGGACCATGACCATCACGGACAGCGGAGCCCGGTCCTCGACGCGCACGGCCCACGGCGGGTCGAAGCAGGCGCGGATCATGAACGCCCCGCGGGCGCGGGGGCCTTCCAGCAGGCCCGTGAGGGGGTCGCCCCGCAGGAGCGTGTCCGGCCGGGCAGGAGCGTCCATGGGCCCAAGCGTAGACGCGGGCGTATGCGGGTGAGCCGCTCGGCGATGGTTCCGTGCCGCGTACGGCAGTTGACTCGGTGGCATGGCAAAGAACACGCGGAGCACGCGGGACATGACGGTGGTGGTGACGGGCGCTACGGGGCGTACCGGGCGGCGGGTGGCCGAGGCGGCGCGCGCGGCGGGGCCGGCGGTGCGGGAGGCGTCGCGGCGCACGGGGTTCGACTGGCGGGACCGTTCGACGTGGGCGGACGTGCTGCGCGGCGCGGACGCGGCCTATCTGGTGCATCCCTCGGACGTCGGCGCGCCGGGCGCGGCGGAGGAGGTGGGTGAGCTGGCGCGGGCGGCGGTCGGGCTCGGTGTGCGGCGGCTGGTGCTGCTGTCGGCGCGGGGCCAGGAGCGGGCGTTGCCGACGGAGGAGGCGCTGCGCGCGTCGGGCGCGGACTGGACGGTCGTGCGGGCGGCGTGGTTCGCGCAGAACTTCAGCGAGGGCCCGCTGGTGGAAGGGCTGCGGCTGGGCGGGGAGCTGGTGTTCCCGGGCGGTGAGGTGCCGGAGCCGTTCGTCGACGCGCGGGACATCGCGGACGTGGTGGTGGCGGTGCTCGGGGACGACGCGTACGTGGGGCGGGAGGTGGCCGTGTCGGGGCCGCGGCTGCTGACCTGGGGCGCGGCGGTCGCGGAGATCGGGGAGGCGGCGGACCGGACGCTGGTGTACCGGTCGGTGTCGCCGCGCGCGTACGGGGAGGTGCTGACGTCGTTCGGGGTGCCGGACGGGGAGGCGGCGTTCCTGGTGGAGTTGTTCGAGGCGCTGCTGGACGGCCGCAACGCGCATGTGTCGGACGGTGTCGAGCGGGTGCTGGGCCGGCCGCCGCGGGACTTCGCCGAGTTCGCGCGGGACGCGGCGGCGCGGGGCACCTGGTCGGTGTGAAGGGCTGCCGCGCCCCGTGCGGGGCGCGGTGTCACTTCTCGTCGTGCGGTGGGCCGTCCCCGTGGCGCGGGGCGCTCTTGACGTGGGTGCGCAGCCGGGCGGAGACGTCCTCGGGGGGCAGGAAGCGGGACCAGCGTTCGGGGAACTCGGACGGCATGTCCGGGTCGGACCCGCCGCCGGCCGCGGTCCGCGCCACGTACTCGGCGACCTGTGCCTGCCGCAGCCGTTCGTTCGCCTCGCGGGCGGCGGCGGTGGCGGCGGCCGGCCACACCCGGTCGATCGCGGCGTTGACGGCGGCGCCGACGAGGACGGCGAACGCGGACACGCCGATCCACAGCAGGACGGCGACGGGCGCGGCGAGCGAGCCGTAGATGGTGGGGCCCTCGACGGTGCTGGTGAGGTAGATGCGCAGCAGGGAGCTGCCCAGCACCCACATGCCGAGGGCGACGAGCGCGCCGGGGACGTCCTCGATCCAGGGGGAGCGCACGGGCACGGACACGTGGTAGAGCGTGGTCAGGAAGGCGATCGACAGCAGGATCACGACGGGCCAGTACAGGACCTGCACGACGGTCGTCGACCAGGGCACGATCCGGACGACGGCGTCGGGTCCGGCGACCATCAGCGGCAGGGCGACGGAGCCGATGAGCAGCGCCACGACGAAGAGCAGGAAGGCCAGCAGGCGGGTCTTGACGATGCCGCGGACGCCGTCGAGGCCGTACATGACGGTGATGGTGTCGATGAAGACGTTCACGGCGCGCGAGCCGGACCACAGGGCGAACAGGAAGCCGATGGAGATGATGTCGGGCCGGCCGCCCTTCATCACGTCGTGCAGGATCGGCTCCGCGATCTGCTGGACGCCCCGGTCGGACAGGACGGTGCGGGCGGCGTCGAGGATGTTCTGCTGGAGGCTCTCGATGGTGTCGGCGCCGGTCCAGGCGTCGACGTAGCCGAGCAGGCCGATCATGCTGAGCAGCAGGGGCGGCACGGACAGCAGGGTGAAGAACGCCGCTTCGGCCGCGAGGCCCAGGATGCGGTACTCGATGCAGGAGTTGACGGTGTCCTTCAGCAGCAGCCAGGCGGTCCTGCGTTTGGAGACGTTCCGGTAGAGCGCGCGGGCGCGGTGGAGTCGGCCGGAGGGCCTGTCGGGGGTTTCACTTGCTGGCTGCACGCACTAAAGGTATCCGTCGCGCGGGGCCGCGCTCATCCACCGGGCCCGGTGCCGTCCGCCGCGGACCGGTGGCCGTGTCACTCTGGTGACCTCCGCCGTGCCGAGGGGTAGGTTCGCAGACATGTCAGGCAGCACCCACCGCGTCACCAATCAGGCTCCGCCGCTGGTCGGACACGACGTGTTCGCCGCGGACCGGGCGCTGGCGGAGGCGGTCGAACGGCATCTGGACCCGGCGCTCCTGGACGAGGCGCGCGGCGAGTTGTCGGCGCTCGGGCGGTCGGCGGGATCGGCGCAGTTGCAGGAGTGGGCGGCGCAGGCCAACGAGAACCCGCCCGTGCTGCGCACCCACGACCGGTACGGGAACCGCGTCGACGAGGTCGACTTCCATCCGGCGTGGCACCGGCTGCTGGGCAAGGGCGTGTCGGCGGGGCTGACGTCGGCGTGGACGCGGCCGGGCGGGCACGTGCGGCGGGCGGCCGGGTTCGTGGTGTGGACGCAGGCGGAGGCCGGCAGCGGCTGCCCGCTGTCGATGACGCACGCGGCGGTGCCCGCGCTGCGCGCGGATCCGGCGCTCGCGGCGGAGTGGGAGCCGCGGCTGACGTCCACGATCTACGAGCGGGAGCTGCGGCCGGCGGGGCAGAAGTCCGGTGCCCTGTTCGGGATGGGCATGACGGAGAAGCAGGGCGGCAGCGACGTACGGGCGAACACGACGGCGGCCCGGCCGCTGGCCGAGGACGGCACGTACGGGCTGACGGGGCACAAGTGGTTCTGTTCGGCGCCGATGTCGGACGCGTTCCTGGTGCTCGCGCAGGCGCCGGGCGGGCCGACGTGCTTTCTGGTGCCGCGGGTGCTGGCGGACGGCTCGCGCAACGTGTTCCTGATCCAGCGGCTGAAGGACAAGCTGGGCAACCGGTCGAACGCGTCGGCGGAGGTCGAGTTCGACGGGACGTGGGCGCGCCGGGTCGGTGAGGAGGGGCGCGGGGTGCGCACCATCATCGGGATGGTGGCGGCGACCCGGCTGGACTGTGTGCTGGGCTCGGCGGGTCTGATGCGGCAGGCCGTCGCGCAGGCGGTGCACCACTGCACGTACCGGGAGGCGTTCGGCGGGCGGCTCGTCGACAAGCCGCTGATGCGCAACGTGCTCGCGGATCTGGCGCTGGAGTCGGAGGCGGCGACGACGCTGGCGCTGCGGCTGGCCGCCGCGTACGACGACGGCGGTGAGCAGGAGCGGGCGTTGCTGCGGCTGGCGGTGCCGGCGGCGAAGTACTGGGTGACGAAGCGGTGCGCGCCGGTGGCGGTGGAGGCGGCGGAGTGCCTGGGCGGCAACGGGTACGTGGAGGAGTCGGGGCTGCCGCGGCTGGTGCGGGAGTCGCCGCTCAACTCGATCTGGGAGGGCGCCGGGAACGTGCAGGCCCTGGACGTGCTGCGGGCGCTCGGCCGGGAGCCGGCCGCTCTCGACGCGTATCTGCGGGAGGTGGGTCTGGCGCGCGGCGCGGACCACCGGCTGGACCGGGCGATCAAGGACCTGCTGACCGAACTCGCCGATCTGGAGGGTGTCGAGGCGCGGGCGCGGCGGGTCGCGGAGCGGGTCGCGCAGGTGTTGCAGGGGTCGCTGCTGGTGCGGTTCGCGCCGCCGGAGGTCGCGGACGCGTTCTGCGCGTCGCGGCTGGGCGGTGACGGTGGCGCGGCGTTCGGCACGCTGCCGCACACCCTGGACCTGGCGTCGGTGGTGGAGCGGGCCCGGCCGGAGCGTTAGGACGCGGTGCGGGTCCCGCGGGTGCGGGCCGACGCGGGGGTGGTGCTGCGCCGACACGGCACCACCCCCGCAGCACTGGCCCTGTCGGACCACGCGCGTCGCTCGGGGCGACGTCGCTCAAGTTTCAATCACCGCACGTGTGTCCCACCAGGGTTGCGAGGGGTTGCAACTTGTCCGTCACTGTGAGCGGACTGGGCCCGTCCGTCCACGCCGGACGGCACCATGAGACGGAGGGTCAGGGAGGGTCCGCCTTCCTGGCTTCCTTCCCCGTTCTTCCTTCGTTCTGCTTCCGGGAGGACCAGTGGCGCTCTCGCCGATGGACGTGACGCAGCTCGCCGTCGTCGACACGACGCGCGCGGCCCGGGTACTCAGCGAGATCCGCTCCGCGACGCTCTCGGGCCGGCCGACCCCGCTGCCGCCGCGCCCGGTGATCGGGCAGTCGTGGGAAAGAGTGCTGCGGGGCGGCCTCGACCCGGACCACGAGTCCAGAGCCACACCGCTCGACGCGGACGAGGTGCGGCGCCGGCGCGAGGCGTCGGAGCTGCGCCATGTGCTGCCGGTGCTGCGTGAGGGGCTGGTGTCGATCGCCGACGTCACCCGGCACATCATGGTGGTGGCCGACGCGGACGGGCGGGTGCTGTGGCGGGAG
Source organism: Streptomyces sp. NPDC037054 (assembly GCF_055606745.1). Classification (NCBI taxonomy): domain Bacteria; kingdom Bacillati; phylum Actinomycetota; class Actinomycetes; order Kitasatosporales; family Streptomycetaceae; genus Streptomyces; species Streptomyces sp. NPDC037054. The sequence goes on from NZ_JBVJSJ010000007.1 coordinate 296,198, forward strand.
GGCAGCGCGCCGGTGCTGCGCAAGGCCGACGGGATCGGGTTCGAGGTGGGCGCGGACTGGCGGGAGAACGTCGTCGGCACGAACGGGGTGGGCACGGTCACGGTCACCCGGCGTCCGGTGCAGGTGTTCGCGTCCGAGCACTTCTCGCGCTCGCAGACCGGCTGGACCTGTGCCGGGGCGCCCATCACGGACCCGCGGGACGGCCGGCTGCTCGGCGTGGTCGACGTGAGCGGGCCGCTGGACACGATGCACCCGGCCACGCTCGCCTGGGTCGACTCGGTGGCCAAGCTCGCCGAGGCGCGGCTGCGGGAGCGTCATCTGCGGGCGCTGGAGCGGCTGCGGGCGGTGGCGGCGCCGGTGCTGGCCCGGATCGGCGGCCGGGCGCTGGTCGTGGACCGGGACGGCTGGACGGCGGCGGTGACCGGGCTGCCGTACACGGACCGGGTCGCGCTGCCCAAGTCGCTGACGGCGGGCATGCGGTGGCTGCCGGCGCTGGGGCTGTGCTCGGTGGAGCCGCTGACCAGGGGCTGGCTCGTGCGGGTCGAGGAGGAGCCGGTGCGGCACGGGGTCACCCGGATCGCGCTGGACCTGCGCAGGCCGCGCCGCTGGTCGCTGGAGGTGGCCGGCGGCTCGGGCTCCTTCAGTCACGAACTGAGTCCCCGGCACGCCGAGTTGCTGTTCCTGCTGGCGACGCACCGGGCGGGGCGCAGCGCGTCGGAACTCGCCGAGGACCTGTTCGGCGACCCGGCCCGCACGGTGACGGTACGGGCCGAGATGTCGCGGGTCAGGCGGTATCTCGGGGGATTCCTGCAACATCGGCCGTATCGTTTCCGCGACGAGGCGGAGGTCGAGGTCCTGTTCCCCGACGACCCGGCCGACCTGCTGCCGCACTCGACGGCACCGGCGGTGGCCCGGCACCGGACCCCGGCGGCACCGTGCTGACCGCGTCGCGGGCCGCCGCGCATTTGCGGGGTCTTCGCCCCCGACCCGGCACGTCTGCCGTAGCATCCGTCTTCGGGTCACCCCACCTGCTCCTCGACCAACACGTGGATCACCCGGCGCAGTTGGCCCGGCTCAGGAGGACGGCATGAAGCAACGCGGCAGGCACCGCAGGCGCAGACGCGGCCGGGTGCTGCGCGGCGCCCTGGCGGGTGCCGCGCTCGGGCTGACGGCCGCGGCGACCATGATCAGCGCCTCGCAGGCCACGGTCACCGAGGACCCGGGTGCCCTGCGGCCGCTCACCTCCGCGGCGGACACCGGCAGGCTGCGGCTCACCGAGCACCCGGTGCCGCCCGCGTCCGAACGCCTCGCCGCCTCACTGGGCCGTCCCGTCGGCGTGGGCGCCGTCCTCGCCGACGCCGACCGCACCCTGCGCGAGAAGGACCGCTGCACGGGCCGGGAGCGGGCCGCCCTGCCCGTGTCCCCGGCGGCCACCCGCGCCTACTGCTGGGACGACGCCGACACGGCGGGCTGGCGGCCGGGCGCGGTCACCACCTCCGGGGACGCGGACGACGACGGCCGCTGGGGCGAGAACCGCGTGATCCTGTCGGCCTGGAGCCGGGAGGCGCCCGCGGGACGCGACCCCGACCGGGGCGCCACGGCGGCCGACGGCCCGGCCCGCGTCGCCTTCGTCGACGCGAACGACCCCGAGCGCCTCGCCTACACGTGGGTGCTGCTCGCCGCCCCCTCCCCCGACGGGCGCGACCTGCGGGAACTCGACTCGTCGGTGTCCGGGATGGTCTGGTACCAGGACAAACTCCTCGTCACCGCCGGCCACGCGGACCGCACCGCCCTGTACGTCTACGACATGGACCGCATCCGGCGGACGGACGGCGGCCCGGGCGCCGAGAGCGGGTCCGGCACAGTGGGCCGGGCCGAGAGCCGGTCCGGCGCCGAAGGCCCCAGTGGCGACGCGCCGCGGGCGGGCGAGGGCCGGGCCGTGCACGGCTGCCGGTACGTGCTGACGCCGGTCGCGTCCTACCGGCTGTCCGGCGGCGCCGGTGCGCCCAGGCCCGACAGCGTCTCCCTGGACCGCAGCACCGCTCCGGACAGCCTCGCCGTGAGCGACTGGGTCTCCCCCGACGGCGACGCCCGCACCCGGCTGTGGCGCTACCCGTTCAGCGCCGACCCGGCCCGCGCCGGCCTGCTGGACACCGACGCGGACGGTCACGTCCGCGCCGACGAGGCGTACGAGACGCGGGTGACGGGCGTCCAGGGCGTGCTGTCGCACCGTGCCGCCTGGTACCTGGGCCGCCCGGTCGGCACGTTCGAGGGCCACGGCGCGCTGTGGCGCCAGGACACCGAGGGCGCCCACCCGGCCCGCTGCGGCACCGACCGGACGCACCACTGCTGGAGCGGCCCGGCCACGTCCCTGTCCCACTGGGTGGCCACGGGCGAGGTCTGGTCCCAGTCGTCCCGCACCCTGTTCGCGGTCCCGCTGGCCTCCCTCGCCGAGGACTGAGGGCCGGCAAGACCGAGGGCTGAGGTCTGCCCGGACCGAGTGCCCAGGGCCGCCGGGGCGGGCGGCCCGGACCCTCGATCGACAGACGCGCGAGCGGGATGATTCCCTGACGGGCATGAGCAACATCGCCGTGACCACCTGGTCCCTGGAGCAGACCGCCCCCGGTGACCTGCTGCCGGCCGCCGAGCCCGAGGGCGACGTGCGGATCGTGTGCGCCGAGGTGCCCTCCCCCGAGTTCAGCCGTTTCCTGTACACGTCGGTCGGCGGCGACCTGCGCTGGATCGACCGCCTGGGGTGGACGTACGCGCGGTGGCGGGAGCACCTGGAGCGGCCCGGCGTGGAGACCTGGGTGGCCCACGACCGCGGCACACCCGCGGGCTACGTGGAACTGGAGGCGCAGGACGACGGCGTGGTGGAGATCGTCCACTTCGGTCTGCTCCCCGCCTTCCGGGGGCGCGGCATCGGCGGCCACCTGCTGTCGTACGGGACCGCGCGCGCCTGGGACCTCGCCGACCGCCGGCCCGGGCTCGCCCCGACGAAGCGGGTGTGGCTGCACACGTGCAGCAAGGACGGCGAGTACGCCATGGCGAACTACCTGCGGCGCGGCTTCCGGCTGTTCGACACCAGGGTCGAGGAAGAAGCGGACGGCCCCACCCCAGGTCCCTGGCCGGGGGCCTGTCCGGCCTGACCTGCGCCGACAAGACCGCTCGCGCGGAGTGTGACCACGGACACCCTTGTCTCTCTCTTCGAGACAAGGGTGTCCGAATATTGGACGAAGCTGGACTGTGTCCAGATCGCCGTGACACGCTTCCGTCATGTCTGGAACTGGAATTGCCTTGGTGAGTCGGCGGCACGTCGACCTCGGCCGCATGTCCAGCGCCATCTGTCCGGCGCGCTGACGCACCTCCCCCGGCCCCCGGGCCGCGGGTTCCAGCAGCGCCGGCACTCTCTTCCGTTCCCCCTCCGCGCAACGAAGCGCACGTATGCCCATGCGCCCCTATGCGCAGGTCAGAGACTAATTCCGCCTGTCCCGAAGGACGTATCCACCATGGCCGCCACCCCGCAGAACCCTGCCGCCGCGACTCCCCGCCGCAAGGTGAGCCGTCACCGCGGCGAGGGTCAGTGGGCCGCGGGGCACTTCACCCCGCTCAACGGCAACGAGCAGTTCAAGAAGGACGACGACGGTCTCAATGTGCGGACACGCATTGAGACGATCTACTCCAAGCGCGGATTCGACTCGATCGACCCCAACGACCTGCGCGGCCGCATGCGTTGGTGGGGGCTCTACACCCAGCGCAAGCCCGGCATCGACGGCGGCAAGACCGCCGTACTGGAGCCGGAGGAGCTGGACGACAAGTACTTCATGCTGCGCGTCCGGATCGACGGCGGCCGGCTCACCACCCAGCAGCTGCGCGTGATCGGCGAGGTCTCGCAGGAGTTCGCGCGCGGCACCGCCGACATCACCGACCGGCAGAACGTCCAGTACCACTGGATCCGGATCGAGGACGTGCCCGAGATCTGGAACCGCCTGGAGGCCGTCGGCCTGTCCACCACCGAGGCCTGCGGCGACACGCCCCGCGTGATCATCGGCTCGCCCGTGGCCGGCATCGCCGAGGACGAGATCATCGACGCGAGCCCGGCGATCGACGAGATCCACCGCCGGGTCATCGGCAACCCCGCGTACTCGAACCTGCCGCGCAAGTTCAAGACGGCGGTCTCCGGATCGCCGCTGCTGGACGTGGCACACGAGATCAACGACGTCGCGTTCGTCGGCGTGGTCCACCCCGAGCACGGCCCCGGCTTCGACGTGTGGGTCGGCGGCGGACTGTCCACCAACCCCAAGATCGGCGTCCGGCTCGGCGCCTGGGTCCCGCTGGACGAGGTCCCCGACGTCCACGAGGGCGTCGTCTCGATCTTCCGCGACTACGGCTACCGGCGGCTGCGCACCCGCGCCCGGCTGAAGTTCCTCGTCGCCGACTGGGGCCCGGAGAAGTTCCGCCAGGTGCTGGAGGACGAGTACCTGGAGCGGAAGCTGACCGACGGCCCCGCGCCCGCGCAGCCCGTGGAGCGCTGGCGCGACCACGTCGGCGTGCACCGGCAGAAGGACGGCCGCTTCTACGTCGGCTTCGCCCCGCGCGTCGGCCGCGTCGACGGCACCACCCTGACGAAGATCGCCGACCTCGCCGAGGCGCACGGCTCGGGCCGGGTGCGGACCACGGTCGAGCAGAAGATGATCATCCTCGACGTCGAGGAACCGCAGGTCGAGTCGCTGGTCGAGGCCCTGGAGGCGCTGGACCTCACCGCCCGGCCGTCCGCGTTCCGGCGCGGCACGATGGCCTGCACCGGCATCGAGTACTGCAAGCTCGCCATCGTCGAGACGAAGGCGCGCGGCGCCTCGCTCATCGACGAACTGGAGCGCCGCATCCCGGACTTCGACGAGCCGATCACCATCAACCTCAACGGCTGCCCGAACGCCTGTGCCCGTATCCAGGTGGCGGACATCGGTCTCAAGGGCCAGCTGGTCGTCAACGACGCGGGCGAGCAGGTCGAGGGCTACCAGGTGCACCTCGGCGGCGCGCTCGGCCTGGAGGCCGGCTTCGGCCGCAAGGTGCGCGGCCTGAAGGTCACCGCCGACGGCCTGCCGGACTACATCGAGCGCGTGCTGAAGCGGTTCCAGGCGGAGCGCGAGGACGGCGAGCGGTTCGCCGCCTGGGCCGCCCGCGCCAGTGAGGAGTCGCTGTCGTGAACCAGGCGAGTGAGCCGAAGGGGCGCGCCTCCGTCGAAAGGGAGAGCGCGCGGAGGTCGCGAAGCGGCCGAGCACGGTCGACCGTCGACGGAGGCTGGAGCGCCCCGGAGGCGAACCGAGCCGCTGAAAGAGGGGAGTCGCTGTCGTGAGCGAGCGTGCCGCCCCGTTCTACTGCCCCTACTGCGGCGACGAGGACCTGCGTCCGAGCGAGCAGGGCCACGGCGCCTGGGAATGCGCGGCGTGCAACCGCGCCTTCCAGCTGAAGTTCCTCGGGCTGCTCGCCCAGGGGCTTCACCCCAACTCCTCTGGAGGGGACCGGATATGACGGCGATTCAGGAAGAGCAGGGAGAGCGCGCGGCCGGGGAACTCAAGGCACTCGCCGAGCAGGCCGGGCGCGACCTGGAGGACGCCTCCGCCCTGGAGATCCTCCAGTGGGCCGCCAAGACGTTCGGCAAGCGCTTCTGCGTCACCTCGTCCATGGAGGACGCGGTGGTCGCCCACCTCGCCTCCCGCGCGATGCCCGGCGTCGACGTGGTCTTCCTCGACACCGGCTACCACTTCGAGGAGACCATCGGCACCCGGGACGCGGTCGACGCCGTGATGGACGTCAACGTCATCACGCTCACCCCGCGCCGGACGGTCGCCGAGCAGGACGCGGAGTACGGCCCGAAGCTGCACGACCGCGACCCCGACCTGTGCTGCAGGCTCCGCAAGGTGCAGCCCCTCGAAGAGGGCCTGAAGGGCTACCTCGCGTGGGCGACCGGCCTGCGCCGCGACGAGTCGGAGACCCGGGCGAACACCCCGGTCGTCGGCTGGGACGACAAGCGGCAGAAGGTCAAGATCTCCCCCATCGCCCGCTGGACGCAGGACGACGTGGACGCCTACGTCGCCGAGCACGGCGTGCTCACCAACCCCCTGCTGATGGACGGTTACACGTCCGTCGGCTGCGCCCCCTGCACCCGCCGGGTCCTGGAGGGCGAGGACGCGCGCGCCGGCCGCTGGGCGGGCCGCGCCAAGACCGAGTGCGGGCTGCACGGATGACGACGACGATTCAGGAGACCGACGTGACGACCGGAGCCACCGTCTGGCTCACGGGTCTGCCGAGCGCCGGCAAGACCACCATCGCGTACGAGCTGGCCGGCCGGCTGCGCGCCGAGGGCCACCGGGTCGAGGTGCTCGACGGCGACGAGATCCGCGAGTTCATCTCGGCGGGCCTCGGCTTCAGCCGCGAGGACCGGCACACCAACGTTCAGCGCATCGGCTTCGTCGCCGAACTGCTCGCCCGCAACGGCGTCACGGTGCTCGTCCCCGTGATCGCGCCGTACGCCGACAGCCGCGAGGCCGTCCGCAAGCGCCACCAGGCGAACGGCACGGGCTACCTCGAAGTGCACGTGGCGACCCCGGTCGAGGTGTGCAGCGTCCGCGACGTCAAGGGCCTGTACGCCAAGCAGGCCGCGGGTGAGCTCACCGGGCTCACCGGCGTCGACGACCCGTACGAGGAGCCCGAGTCGCCCGATCTGCGCATCGAGTCGCAGAACCAGACCGTCCAGGAGTCCGCCGCGGCGGTGTACGCCCTGCTCAGCGAAAGGGGACTGGCATGACGACGACCGTCGCGAGCATCTCCGAGGAGACGGACAGCCCGTACGCGCTGTCCCACCTCGACGCCCTCGAGTCCGAGGCGGTGCACATCTTCCGCGAGGTGGCGGGCGAGTTCGAGAAGCCGGTGATCCTGTTCTCCGGCGGCAAGGACTCCATCGTCATGCTGCACCTTGCGCTGAAGGCGTTCACGCCGGCGCCGGTGCCGTTCGCGCTGCTGCACGTCGACACCGGGCACAACTTCCCCGAGGTCCTCGACTACCGCGACCGGACGGTGGCGAAGCACGGGCTGCGGCTGCACGTCGCCTCCGTGCAGGACTACATCGACCGCGGCGTCCTCAAGGAGCGCCCGGACGGCACCCGCAACCCGCTGCAGACGCTGCCGCTGACGGAGAAGATCCAGGCGGAGAAGTTCGACGCCGTGTTCGGCGGCGGCCGGCGCGACGAGGAGAAGGCCCGCGCCAAGGAGCGCGTGTTCTCCCTGCGCGACGAGTTCTCCCAGTGGGACCCGCGCCGCCAGCGCCCCGAGCTGTGGAACCTCTACAACGGCCGGCACGCGCCCGGCGAGCACGTGCGGGTCTTCCCGCTGTCCAACTGGACCGAGCTGGACGTGTGGCAGTACATCGCCCGCGAGAACATCGAGCTGCCCGGGATCTACTACGCCCACGAGCGTGAGGTGTTCCGGCGGGACGGCATGTGGCTGACCGCCGGCGAGTGGGGCGGCCCGAAGGACACCGAGACGGTGGAGAAGCGGCAGGTCCGCTACCGCACCGTCGGCGACATGTCCTGCACCGGCGCCGTCGACTCCGACGCCGACACCATCGAGAAGGTGATCACGGAGATCGCCGCGTCCCGGCTCACCGAACGCGGCGCGACCCGCGCCGACGACAAGCTGTCCGAGGCCGCGATGGAAGACCGCAAGCGCGAGGGGTACTTCTAGACATGAGCACCGTCACGACCGAGGAACTCTCGGCCACCACCCTGCTGCGGTTCGCCACCGCCGGCTCCGTCGACGACGGCAAGTCCACGCTGGTGGGCCGGCTGCTGCACGACTCCAAGTCGGTCCTCGTCGACCAGCTGGAGGCCGTGGAGCGCGCGTCGGCCGGCCGCGGCCAGGACACCCCCGACCTGGCGCTGCTCACCGACGGCCTGCGCGCCGAGCGCGAGCAGGGCATCACCATCGACGTCGCCTACCGCTACTTCGCGACGCCGCGCCGCCGGTTCATCCTCGCCGACACCCCGGGCCACGTGCAGTACACGCGGAACATGGTGACCGGCGCCTCCACCGCCGAGCTGACGGTGATCCTGGTCGACGCCCGCAACGGCGTCGTCGAGCAGACCCGCCGGCACGCCGCCATCGCCGCGCTGCTGCGCGTCCCGCACGTCGTCCTCGCCGTCAACAAGATGGACCTGGCCGGCTACCAGGAGTCGGTGTTCGCGGCGATCGCCGAGGAGTTCACCGCGTACGCCGCCGAGCTGGGCATCCCGGACGTCACCGCGATCCCCATCTCGGCGCTGGTCGGCGACAACGTCGTGGACCCCTCCTCCCACATGGACTGGTACGCGGGTCCGACCGTGCTGGAGCACCTGGAGACGGTGCCGGCCGCGCACGACCTCACGCACTGCCACGCGCGGATGCCGGTGCAGTACGTGATCCGGCCGCAGACCGCCGAGCACCCCGACTACCGCGGCTACGCGGGCCAGATCGCCGCCGGCACCTTCCGCGTCGGCGAGTCCGTGACGGTCCTGCCGTCGGGCCGCGCCACCAGGATCGCCGGCATCGACCTGCTGGGTGAGCCGGTCGACGTGGCGTGGACGCCGCAGTCGGTGACGCTCCTGCTGGAGGACGACATCGACATCTCCCGCGGCGACCTGATCGTGCCCAGCAAGGACGCGCCGCCGACCACGCAGGACATCGAGGCGACCGTGTGCCACGTCGCCGACGCACCGCTCACCGTCGGCCACCGCGTGCTGCTCAAGCACGGCACCCGCACGGTCAAGGCGATCGTCAAGGACATCCCGTCCCGGCTCACCCTGGACGACCTGTCGCTGCACCCGCACCCGGGCCGGCTCGTCGCCAACGACATCGGCCGGGTGAAGGTCCGCACCGCCGAGCCGCTGCCCGTCGACTTCTACGCCGACTCGCGCCGCACCGGCTCGTTCATCCTGATCGACCCGAACGACGGCACCACCCTCACCGCCGGCATGGTCGGCGAGTCGTTCGCCTCGCCGGAGCCCGTCAAGGACCCGACCGACGACGACGGGTGGGACTTCTGAGCATGAACTCCCCCGACTTCTACTCGATGTTCGCGAAGGAGGGCGGCCGCGTCGGCAGCGGTGCTCTCGGCGCCGGGCAGGGCGGAGTGGCCCGATGTGTGCGTTGACGTACGCGCACCGCTCGCGCGCCCTCAGCCGCCACCGCCGTAGGACCCGACCTGCCGACCTCCCGGCCACGACCTGAGAGACCGTGACCGCCGGGCCACCGAGAGGAACACCTCCCGTGCCTGCCAACCCAGCCGTCCGCCGCACCCTCGCGGTGCTCGCGGCGCTGCCGCTGCTCGCCCTCGCCGCGTGCGGGTACGGCTCCCAGGCCAAGGACGACGACACCGTGAAGGTCGCCGCCGGGGCCGAGAAGACCGACGGCCTCGACTCCGTGCGGATCGGGTACTTCGGGAACCTGACCCACGGCACCGCTCTGGTCGCCCGCCAGAAGGGCTTCATCCAGCAGGAGCTGGGCGGCACCGAGGCGAAGTTCGCCACGTTCAACGCGGGCCCCTCCGAGATCGAGGCACTCAACTCGGGCTCCATCGACATCGGCTGGATCGGCCCGTCACCGGCGATCAACGGGTACACCAAGTCCCTCGGCAAGAACCTGCGGATCATCGCCGGTTCGGCGTCCGGCGGCGTGAAGCTGGTGGTGAACCCCGAGAAGATCAAGTCGCTGAAGGACGTCGAGGGCAAGCGGATCGCCACGCCGCAGCACGGCAACACGCAGGACGTGGCGTTCCTCAACTGGGTGTCGGAGCAGGGCTGGAAGGTCGACGCGCAGAGCGGCAGGGGCGACGTCACGGTCGTCCGCAGCGACAACAAGGTCACCCCGGACGCCTACAAGTCCGGTTCCGTGGACGGCGCGTGGGTGCCCGAGCCGACCGCGTCGAAGCTGGTCGCCGAGGGCGGCAAGGTCCTCCTCGACGAGGCGACGCTGTGGCCCGACGAGAAGTTCGTCATCACGAACGTCATCGTGTCGCAGGCGTTCCTCAAGGAGCACCCGAAGGCCGTCGAGGCCGTGCTGCGGGCGTCGGTGACGACCAACAAGTGGATCAACGCCCACCCGGACGAGGCGAAGAAGGCCGCGAACGAGCAGCTGGAGATCGACTCGGGCAAGGCGTTGCCGCCCGAGGTCCTGGACCCGGCGTGGAAGTCGATCAGGTTCACCGACGACCCGCTGGCCGCCACGCTCGGCACGCAGGCGCGGCACGCCGTCGGGGCGGGCCTGCTGGAGAAGCCCGACCTGAAGGGCATTTACGACCTCACCCTCCTGAACAAGGTCCTCGCGGCCGAGGGCGGAAACAAGGTCGACGACGCCGGTCTCGGCACCGGCTGAGCACGGACACCGAAGAGTTCCCAGGAGGTGACGACCATGGCCACGACCCTCGCCAAGGCCGCCGACGACACCGAGGCGGTCACGCACGCCGCCCGGATCGAGCACGTCTCGAAGTCGTTCGCGGGCCCCGCCGGGCAGCAGCTCGTGCTGGACGACATCACGCTCGATGTCGCGCCCGGCGAGTTCGTCACCCTCCTGGGTGCCTCCGGCTGCGGCAAGTCCACGCTGCTGAACCTGGTGGCGGGCCTGGACCGGCCGAGTGCCGGTTCGATCACGACGGACGGCCGCCCGGCGCTGATGTTCCAGGAGCACGCCCTGTTCCCGTGGCTGACCGCGGGCAAGAACATCGAACTCGCCCTGCGCCTGCGGGGCGTTCCGAAGGCGGAGCGGCGTGAGCGGGCCGAGGAGCTGCTGGAACTCGTCCGCCTCAAGGGCGCGTACGGCAAGCGGGTGCACGAGCTGTCCGGCGGTATGCGTCAGCGCGTCGCGCTCGCCCGTGCGCTGGCGCAGGAGAGCAAGCTCCTGCTGATGGACGAGCCGTTCGCCGCGCTCGACGCGATCACCCGGGACGTGCTGCACGACGAGCTGACCCGGATCTGGCGCGAGACGCGGCTGTCCGTCCTGTTCGTCACGCACAACGTGCGCGAGGCCGTCCGTCTCGCGCAGCGGGTCGTGCTGCTGTCGTCCCGCCCGGGGCGGATCGCACGCGAGTGGACGGTCGGCATCCCGCAGCCGCGCCGCATCGAGGACACCGCCGTGGCGGAGCTGTCCGTCGAGATCACCGAAGAACTGCGGGGGGAGATCCGCCGTCATGGCCAGCACTGACACGACGACCGGCACCAGGGACGGCGGGGGCGACCTCGCCGGCCTGGAGGCGGGCCTCGACGCACTGGAGACGGTGCAGAAGGTCCGCACGCCCTTCCGGCAGACGCTCACGCAGAAGATCCTGCCGCCGGTCAGCGCCGTACTGCTGGTGCTGGTGGTGTGGCAGGGCCTGGTGTCCTTCGGGATCGCCGACGATCCGACGAAGCTGCCGGCCCCGGCCGACGTGTGGCACGTGGTCCGGGAGGCCTGGCTCCAGGGCGAACTGCTCGGCTACATCTGGACGTCCGTCTCGCGCGGTCTGCTCGGCTTCCTGTTCGCGCTGGCCATCGGCACGCCGCTGGGCCTGATCGTGGCGCGCGTGAAGTTCGTGCGCGCGGCGATCGGCCCGATCCTGTCCGGCCTGCAGTCGCTGCCGTCGGTGGCGTGGGTGCCGCCGGCCGTGATCTGGCTGGGTCTGAACAACTCGATGATGTACGCGGTGATCCTGCTCGGCGCGGTCCCCTCGATCGCCAACGGCCTGGTGTCGGGCGTGGACCAGGTGCCGCCGCTGTTCCTGCGGGCGGGCCGCACGCTGGGCGCCACGGGTCTGCGGGGCACCTGGCACATCACGCTGCCGGCCGCGCTGCCGGGCTATGTGGCGGGTCTGAAGCAGGGCTGGGCGTTCTCCTGGCGGTCTCTGATGGCCGCGGAGATCATCGCGTCGTTCCCCGATCTGGGCGTCGGCCTCGGCCAGTTGCTGGAGAACGGCCGCAACGCCTCCGACATGGCCATGGTGTTCGAGGCGATCCTGCTCATCCTGATCGTCGGCATCGCCATCGACCTGCTGATCTTCAGCCCGCTGGAGCGCTGGGTGCTGCGCAGCCGCGGTCTGCTGGTGAAGGGCTGACACGTCATGCGCGAACCGGTCCTGCTCGTCATCGCCCACGGCAGTCGCGACCCGCGGCACGCCGCGACCGTGCACGCCCTGGTGCGGCGCGTGCGGTCGCTGCGCCCCGGGCTTCGGGTGGAGACCGGTTTCCTCGACTTCAACGTGCCGTCCGTGCGGGGCGTCCTGGAGTCCCTGGACGCGCAGGGCGTCCGCGACGTCGTCGCCCTGCCGCTGCTGCTGACGCGGGCCTTCCACGCGAAGGCCGACATCCCGGCGGTCCTCGCGGACGCGCCGCCGCGGCTGCGGATCCGCCAGGCGGACGTGCTCGGCCCGTCGCCGCTGCTGCTGTCGGCGCTGGAGCGGCGCCTGTACGAGGCGGGTCTGACGCCCGCCGACAAGTCCTCGACCGGGGTCGTGCTGGCCTCGGCGGGGTCCACCGACCCGGAGGCGATCGCAGTGATCGCTGACATCGCGCGGGAGTGGCGGCACACCGGTTGGCGTGCCGTGCGGCCTGCGTTCGCCTCCGCATCCCTTCCCCGCACGCAGGACGCGGTGCGGGAGTTGCGGGCGCTCGGCTGCGAGCGCGTCGCGGTCGCCCCGTACGTGCTGGCGCCCGGCCGGCTGCCGGACCGGATCGCGCGGGGCGCGGCCGGGGCGGACGTGCTGGCGGACGTCCTCGGTCCGGCGGCCGAGGTGGCGCGGGTGCTGCTGGAGCGGTACGACGGGGCGCGGATGCCGCTGGCGGCGGCCGCGAGCGCCTGAGACGCCGGCGCCGCCGGCCCTGGGACGTCGGCCCGGCGCCCGAGTCCGTCAGCCGCCGGTCAGCTCCACGAGTTTGACGACGGTGTTCCAGTTCCGGGTGGTGGCGATCAGGCCCTTGGTGACACGGGGTTTGGCCAGGCGCTCGGCGAGCTTGGAGCGGCCGAGGCCGTCCGGGACGTACAGGTACAGTGCGCGGTCGCCGAGGCGGAACTCCTCGGGGAGGAAGGCGGCCCGGTCGATCTCCGCGAAGCGGGCCTCGTCGGCCGGCTCCGAGAGGTACGTGACGTGCAGCTGCCGTCCCTCGAGTTCGGCCGCCGGGAACGGGCAGGCGTCGGCGACCGCCTTCAGGTAGGCGTGGTCGCGGACGAGGACGTCGACGCGGAAGCCGAAGTGCCGTTCGAGGGCCGCGGTGATCTCGGCGGCCAGGGAGTCCTCGTCGCCGCGAGGGGGCGTGAACACGGCCTGTCCGCTCTGGAGATGGGTGCGGACGCCCTCGTACCCGAGGCGTTCCAGGACGGCGCGCAGCTCCGCCATCGGGACCCGCTTGCCGCCCACGTTGATGCCGCGCAGCAGCGCCGCGTACGTCGTCGTCATGCGCACACCATAAGGCGGCCGTCGTGCCCCGTGGGGGTGGGCACGACGGCCGGGTCCGGATGCCGGACTGGGCGAAACTCTGGCCGAACACCGGACGCGGATCAACTTCTCCACGCGCCTGTGACTGATTCAACACTGGTTCAAGAGGGGCGCGGTGGCGTCCGGGCACGGCACCCTGACCGTCCTCCCCGACGGCACCCGGTAGATGTAAGGGGCGGCCGTCCTCCCCAGTGCGGAGCCGGCGGGGTCCGGGGGGATGAGCCGGGCGCACCGGACTTCACCGGGCAGTACGACGAGACGGTCCTTTCCGGCCCATAGCTTCGAGGGGAAAGGCGGCGGCAGGGGGTCGTCGCCGCGCACGAGGGGGCAGGCCGGCATGGGGAACGCAGACACGCGGGTGAGAGGGCTCGCCGCGCGGGCCGGCGGATGGAGCGCCCGGCACCGGTGGGCGGCCGTGGGGATCTGGGTGCTGTTCGTCGTCCTCGCGATGGGGCTGGGCTCGGCGGCGGGCCGCGTCGACGTCAAGGACAGCGACCAGTTGTCCGGGGAGACGCGCACGGCCGCCGCGATCGTCGAGGACGCGGGGATCGACGAGCCGGCCGGGGAGACGGTGCTGATCCAGTCGGAGGACGGCTCGGTCAAGGCGACGGACGCCGCGTTCCGGGCCGCCGTCGCGGACGTCGTCCGGGCGGTGGAGGCGACCGGCGAGGTCACCGACGTCACGACGCCGTACGACTCGGGCACGATCTCGGAGGACGGCCGCAGCGCGCTGGTGCAGTTCGACATGCGGGGCGAGTCGGACACCGCCGGGGAGCGCGTGGAGCCGGTGCTCCGGGCCGTGGCCGGCGTCCAGAAGGACCACGAGGCGCTCACGATCGAGGAGATCGGCGGCGCCAGCATGATGAAGACGTTCGACGACGCGTTCGGGGACGACTTCCGGAAGGCCGAGTACTCCGCGGTGCCGGTGGCCCTCGGCATTCTGCTGATCGCCTTCGGCGCGCTGGTGGCGGCGCTGCTCCCGGTGGCGCTGGCGATCACCGCGATCATGGCGACGATGGGCCTGATGGGCGTCGTCAGCCATGTGATGCCGATGAGCGACACCGCCAACTCCGTGATGCTGCTGGTGGGTCTGGCCGTGGGCGTCGACTACTGCCTGTTCTACCTGCGCCGTGAGCGCGAGGAGCGGGCGGCGGGCCGGGACGCGGAGACGGCGCTGCGGATCGCCGCCGCGACCAGCGGCCGGGCGATCGTCGTCTCGGGTGTCACGGTGTGCGTGGCGATGGCGGGCATGCTGTTCACGGGTCTCGCCGAGTTCGAGGCGATGGGCCTGGCCTCGCTGATGGTGGTGGCGGTCGCCATGGTGGGCTCCGTGACGGTGCTGCCGGCGCTGCTGTCGCTGCTCGGCGAGCGGGTCGAGAAGGGCCGCATCCCGTTCCTGCGCCGCCGGGACAAGGCGCACGGCGGCGGCGCGGGCGGCGAGAGCCGGTTCTGGTCGGCGGTGCTGAAGCGGGTGCTGGCCCGGCCGGTGATCGCGGTGGTCGTCGCGGCGGGCGCGCTGCTGGCGATCTCGGCTCCGGCGGTGGGCATGAAGACGCAGAACCTCACGCTGGACCAGGAGTTCGGGGATTCGCTGCCCATCGTGCAGACGTACAACCGGGTCAACGAGGCCTTCCCGGGCGGCTCCGAGCCGGCCGAGGTGGTCGTGAGGGCGGACGACATCAACGCGCCGGAGGTCAAGGGCGCGCTGGCCGACTTCAAGGAGCGGGCGGTCAGTTCGGGTGCCTCGCGCGGCCCGGTGGAGATCAAGCTGCACGACGAGCAGAACGTCGCCTTCGTCTACGTCCCGCTGGTGGGCGGCTCCGACCAGGACAAGGCGGGCGCGAGCCTGGAGAAGCTGCGCGACGAGGTGCGTCCGGCCACGCTGGGCAAGGTCGAGGGTGTGGAGGCGCCGATCACCGGTCAGGTCGCGGGCTCGCACGACTTCAACGACCAGTTGGTGGGATCCGTCGTCCCGGTCTTCGTGTTCGTGGTGGTGTTCGCGTTCCTGCTGATGCTGCTGTCGTTCCGCTCGCTGACGATCGCGGTCACGTCGATCGCGCTGAACCTGCTGTCGGTGGGCGCCGCGTACGGCATCCTCGTCGCGGTCTTCCAGCACGGCTGGGGGGCGTCGCTGGTGGGCGCGGAGGGGGTCGGCGCGATCGTCACGTGGCTGCCGCTGTTCCTCTTCGTGATCCTGTTCGGCCTGTCGATGGACTACCACGTGTTCGTGGTGTCCCGGATCCGTGAGGCGCGGCTGCGGGGCCTTGCGACGGCGGACGCGATCAAGCACGGTGTGGTGACCACGGCCGGGGTCGTCACGAGCGCCGCGGTCATCATGGTCGCCGTGTTCGCGATCTTCGGGACGCTGTCGATGCAGTCGATGAAGCAGATGGGCGTGGGTCTCGCGGCGGCGGTGCTCATCGACGCGACGATCATCCGGGGTGTGCTGCTCCCGGCGGTGATGGCGCTGCTGGGCGAGCGGAACTGGTACTTCCCGGCGTGGCTGAACCGTCTGCCGGACCTGACGCACGACGAGGCGCCGGCGCCGGTGGCCGCGACGGCGGAGCGGGACGGCGAGGGCGAGCACGAGCCGGTGCGGGTCTGACCCGCGCGGCGATGGGCGGGGCCCGACGACTCGACCGGAGTCGTCGGGCCCCGCCCTTCGCCGTGGTGTTACGCGGTCGGCAGTTCGGCCTCGATCAGGTCGGCCGCCCGCCGGGTGCCGCCCTCCCGCGCCATCTCGGCCTGGATGTCCTTCAGGCGGCGGGCCACTTCCGGGTCGTCGACCAGGGCGAGGGCGGTGGAGCGCAGCGTCCCGGCCGTGGCCTCCTCCGTCGGGACGTGCCGGGCGACGCCGAGCCCCTGGAGCATGTCGGCGTTGCCGAACTGGTCCACGGCCTGGGGTACGGCGATCATGGGCGTGGCCGTGGCCAGGCCCTCCTGGCTGCCGCCCGCGCCGGCGTGGGTGACGAACAGGTCGGCCTGCCGCAGCACGGCCAACTGCGGCACCCAGGGGTGGACTTCGACGTTGGCGGGGATCTCGCCCAGCTCGGCCGGGTCGACGTGCTTGCCGACCTGGAGGACGAGGTGCCAGCCGGGCAGGTCGCCGAAGGCCTTGACGCACTCCCGGTAGAAGCCGGGCTGCTTGGTGAAGGACGACCCGAGCGACACGAGGACGACCTTGTCGGCGCCGGCGGGCCGCCGCCAGTCGCCCTCACCGGCGCGGTCGCCCTGGCAGGCGCCGACGAAGCTGTGCACGCTCTCGTCCACCCGGTCGGCGTTCGGCTGGAGCGCCCTGGGGATCAGGACGATCGAGCGGGACGGGCGGCCGACGAACGGGTCCGGGTGCTCGGTGATCCCGTTCTCCGCGAGCCAGGCCTCGAAACGGGCGTAGTAGGCCCTGCCCCGTTCGGTCTTCCTCGGCTCCTCCCACATCGGCTCGGCGACCTCCTGCTCGTAGCCGTCCCAGGCGACGAGGTTCGGCGAGAGGGAGACGGCGGGCACGCCCCAGCGGTGGGCGAGGACGCGGGCCGGGTAGGAGGTGATGTCGTGCAGCACGAGGTCGGGCTCGTCGCCCCGGTAGGCCTCGATGAGCTGCGGCAGCGCCTGGACGGCGTCGTCGAGGAACGGCTCGACGTTGTCGAGCAGGGTGCTCCCCCACGCCGAGGGGTCGTCGTCGGGCGAGGGCAGCGTGGAGTTCCAGGGCTTCACCTCGGCGCCGGTGGCGGCGACCTTGTCGGCGAAGACGGGCGGAATGGCGTACGTGACCCGGTGTCCGCGCGCCACCAGTTCGCGGATCACCTCGAGACTCGGGTTCACGTGGCCGTGGGCGGCGATGGAGAACATGGCGATGTGCGCGCGACTGGTCATGCCGACGACCCTAGACGAGACGAGACGTCTCGTGCAATTCATTTCGGCGCGTCAGCGCTGGTAGCGGGCGAGGACCAGGTTGCCGTCCTCCTCCAGGCGCTCGCGCAGCTCACCGAGGCCGATGGCCCCGCTGTAGTACTCCTGGAACGCGGGTGTGGCCACCTTGTCCTTCCACTCGGGATAGCCCCGCACGGTCTGCGCGGGTGCGGGACTGAGGTGCGCGGCGAGGGCCGTGCCGGTGACCCAGCCGTGCTCGGGTGTGCGCAGCGCCGGGTCCTTCAGCGCCTCGGTGCCGGTGGGCAGCATCCAGTCGCCGAGGGCCAGGCGCACCATGTTGCGGGGTTGCAGCAGGAAGTCGACGAAGCGCGCGGCCTCCCGTTTGTGGGGGCTGTCCTGGGCGATGGACAGGGTCTGCGGGCTGACGCCCTGGGTGAGTCCGCCGGCGCCCGCGGGGGCGGGCAGGACCTGCCAGTCGAAGCCCTTCGGCGCCTGCTGCACGATCTGCTGGCGGTAGGAGAAACCGAGGGGGACCATGGCGTATCTGCCGCCGAAGAAGCCGGGCAGCGTGTCCGAGCCGCCGCTGCCGAGCGTCGTCGGCGAGGCACTGCGGTCGGTGTTGGCCTGGTCGTGGATGGTGCGCGGCACCACCTGGTCGCCCGGTTCGAGGCGGACGGTGACCCTGCCGTCGGCGCCGCGGTGGAACAGCGTGCCGCCCGCGGACAGCGACAGGTTGAGCGTGGCGGACACGGGCTCCTTCAGCGGCCAGGCCACGCCGTACTTGCCCTCGCCGCTCAGCCGCTTCGTGACCTGCCGGAACTCCGGCCAGCTCCAGGGGCGTTCCGGGGTCGGAACGCGTACGCCGGACTCCTTCAGCCAGGTCGCGTTGGCGATCAGGACGCGCGGCTCCTGGAGGAACGGCACGCCGTAGACGCCGTCCCCGAAGGTCGTCGTGTCCCAGCTGCGCCGCGGGATGTCGGCCTTGAGGCGGTCGGAGAGCAGTCCGGTCAGGTCGGCGAGGTGGCCGCCGTAGGCGAAGTCCGCGAGGTCGTCGGAGGCGTCGTGGATGATGTCGGGCGCCTCGCCGCCCTCGAAGGAGGTGAGGAGCTGGTCGTGGACGCTGTCCCAGCTGCCCTGGACGTACTCGACGCGTACGTCGGGGTGGGCCGCGTTCCACTCCGCGACCAGTTCCTTGTTGGCCTCCACGGACTCCTGCTGCCAGGCCAGGGACTGGAAGCGCAGGGTGATCCGGCCGTCGTCCCGGGCGCCGCCCGAGGAGCAGCCGGTGAGGACCAGCAGGGCGGCGAGGAGCGCCGCGATCGTTCTCGTACGCATCAGGCCTTCACCGCCCCGGCGGGCATGCCGCCCGTGATCCTGCGCTGGATGAGAGCGAACACCACCAGGGACGGCAGTGTCGCGAGGAACGCCGCCGCGGCCAGCGGTCCGAGGTCGGCGACGCCCTCGGCGCCGATGAAGTGGGTCAGCACGACCGGCAGGGTCTGCTTCTCCGGGGTCTTCAGAAGCACCAGCGCGAAGAAGAACTCGTTCCACGCGGTGATGAACGCGAAGAGTGCCGTCGCCACGATCCCCGGCGCGAGCAGCGGCGCCGTGACGGACACCAGGGTCCGCAGCCGCCCGGCGCCGTCGACCGCCGCGGCCTCCTCCAGCTCGCGGGGCACGGCCCGCACGTATCCGGCGAGCATCCACAGCGCGAACGGCAGCGCCCACACCACGTAGACCAGCACCAGCCCGGGCACGGAGTTGATCAGCCGGAGGCTCTTCAGCACCAGGAACAACGGGATGATCAGCAGGACGAACGGGAAGGCCTGGCTGACGACCACCCAGCCGGTCGCCGCCTTCGCGAGCCGGGTGCGGTGCCGGGCCATGACGTACGCCATCGGCGTCGCGATCAGCACGGCGATCACGGCCGCCGCGAGTGCGGCCACCAAGGAGTTGAACGCGGCGTGCAGCAGCGGCTGTTCGTCGAAGGCCTGCCGGAAGTTGGCGAGGGTGGGGTCCCGCGGGATCCAGGTGGGGTGCAGGCTGCCCAGTTCGCGCGGCGGTTTGAACGCCGTCGAGATCAGCCACAGGAACGGGAACGCCAGGAAGACGAGATACGCGAGCAGGGCGGCGTACTGGCCGGCGCGGGCCGCGGGAGTGGTCCTCACGTGTCGTCACCTCCCCTGAGCCGGCCGACGAGGAACACGGCCAGCAGGATCGAGATCACGGCGACCATGACGCAGCCCATCGCCGCCGCGTAGCCGAACTGGCCGTAGCGGAAGGCCTCTTCGTAGGCGAACAGCATGGGCAGCCGGGTGCGTCCGCCGGGGCCGCCGCTGGTCAGGACGTAGACCAGGGCGAAGGAGTTGAAGTTCCAGATCAGGTTGAGGGCGGTGACGGCCAGGGCGATCGGCCGGATGGCGGGCCAGGTGACCGTGCGGAAGCGGCGCCAGGCCCCGGCGCCGTCGACGGCCGCCGCCTCGTGGAGTTCGCGCGGGGTGTTCTGCAGGCCTGCGAGCAGGGCGACCGTGGTCTGCGGCATGCCGGCCCAGACGCCGACCACGACGACGGCGGGCAGGGCGGTCGCGAGTCCGCTGAGCCAGTCGCGTCCGTCGCCGAGGCCGAGGTCGCGCAGGGTCTCGTTGAGGATTCCGGCGTCCGGGTTGTAGACGAGCCGCCACATGATGCCGACGACCACCTCGGGCATCGCCCAGGGGACGATCGCCAGGGCGCGGGCCAACCAGCGCAGCCGCAGGTTCTGGTTGAGCAGCAGCGCGAGGCCGAGCGCGAGCAGGAACTGCGGGATCGTCACCCCGACGGCCCACACCAGCCCGATCCGGAACGACTCCCAGAACAGCGTGTCGTGCAGCAGGTCACGGAAGTTGAGGCCGCCGATCCACTGCGTGGGTTCGGTGCGGCCCGACTGGGCGTCGGTGAACGCCAGCGTGATCCCGTACAGCAGCGGTCCGACACTGAGCACGAGGATGGGGAGCAGGGCGGGCAGCACCAGGAACCAGGCGCCGTGGTCGAGGGCCCTCGGTCGCTTGCCGGGACCGGGCGCGCCGCGCGCCGGTCTGTTCACCTCGGTCGCCAATGTCACGCAATCAGCCCCTTTGCACGGCCCGGACGGCCTGGTCATGGTCGTGAAGGCGGTCTGCCTCGTCAAGACACCGCGCACACCGCCCGACCTGTGCGAATGGGAAACTGGCGGAGGATGGCCGGATCTCGCCGGAGGCGTGGGTCCGGACGGTGACGTGGAGCGGAGGCGGACGACGATGGACGAGGCGCGGGCGCGGGACGTGCTGGCCGCGGCGGAGGTGCTGCCCGGCGCGGCCCGGGAGGCGCGGCTGCTCGCCCTGGGCGAGAACGCGGTGTTCGCCGCCGGTGACCTGGTCGTCAAGGTCGGCCGCGACGCCGAACTCCTGGACCGGGCCCGGCGCGAACTGGCGGTCGCCGGGTGGCTCGAGTCGGCCGGGGTGCCGGCGGTGCGGGCGGCGCGGCCCGACGCGCTGCTCGTGGAGGGGCACCCGGTGTCCGTGTGGCACCGGCTGCCCGATGCGGTGCGCCCGGCCGAACCGCGGGACCTGGCCGGACTGCTGCGTCTGGTGCACGAGTTGCCCTCTCCTCCCGTCGCGTTGCCGCCCCGCGACCTGCTGGGCGGTGTCGAGCGGTGGCTGCGGCTGGCGGGCGACGCGATCGACCCGGCGGACGCGGCGTATCTGCGGGACCGCCGCGACGGGTTCGCGTCCGCCGCCGCCGCGCTGACCCCGCGTCTGCCGCGCGGGCCGATCCACGGGGACGCGCTGCCGCGCAATGTGCACATCGGCCCGGACGGGCCGGTCCTGGTCGACCTGGAGACGTTCTCCGACGACCTGCGCGAGCACGACCTGGTGGTCCTGGCGCTCTCGCGCGACCGGTACGGGCTGCCCGCCGAGGCGTACGAGTCCTTCGTGCGGACCTACGGCTGGGACGTGCGCGAATGGGACGGCTGCGCCGTGCTGCGGGGCGCGCGGGAGACGGCGAGCTGTGCGTGGGTCGCGCAGCACGCGCCCGGCAACCCCAAGGCGCTGGCCGAGTTCGAGCGGCGGGTGGCGTCCTTGCGGGACGGGGACCCTACGGTGCGGTGGTACCCGTTCTGACGTCGGGCGCCGTCAGTTCCCGGAACGGCCACGCGCCGTCGACCGTCGCCGTCGCGTCCCCCTTGCGGCGCAGGAACGCCTGGAAGTCCGCCGCCCATTCGGCGTACCACCGTATTTGGCGGTGGTGCAGGTCCGCCGGGCCGAGGGAGGCGACCTTCGGGTGACGGTCGGCTATCGCGCAGGCCAGGCGGGCCGCGGCGAGCGCGTCGGAGGAGGCGTCGTGGGCGGTGTCGAGGGCGACGCCGTACTCGGCGCAGACCGCTTCGAGGTTGCGCTTGCCGCGTCGGTAGCGGTCGGCCCAGCGGTCGATGGTGTACGGGTCGATGACGGGCGCCGGGTCCCGGCCGCCGAGGCGGTCACGCAGGGACGGCAGGCCGTGGCGGCGCAGTTCGGCGGAGAGCAGCGTGAGGTCGAAGGCGGCGTTGTAGGCGACGACCGGGACGCCCGTCTGCCAGTAGGACACGAGGACACCGGCGATGGCGTCGGCGACCTGGTCGGCCGGCCGGCCCTCGGTCGCCGCGCGTTCGTTGCTGATGCCGTGCACCGCGACCGCGTCCGCCGGGATCTCCACCCCGGGGTCCGCCAGCCACTCCCGGCGGCCCATCGGCTCGCCGTTCCTGACCTCGATCACGGCGCCCGTGACGATGCGCGCCTCGCGCGGATCCGTGCCGGTGGTCTCCAGGTCGAAACCGATCAGCAGCTCCCGGTGCCAGCCCATGCGGCGGCCCCCCTTCTTGGTGGTGCGTCCCCCAGTGATCTCCACCTTCGCACGCGGCACTGACAACGGGAGGACCGCATTCCGCTCACCGGGCCCGTCCGGGCGCCGCGACGGCTCACGACACCGGCCGCGAATCCGCCCACATCACCTCGAACTCCTCGCGGTACGTGGGGAAGAGCCCGCCTTCGTCGACCTCGCCCGACTTGACCACCTTGCCCGCGTTGCGCAGGACGAACACGGGGGCCTCCATGCCCCGGGTGCGGCGCAGGTAGGACTGCACGACGGCGATGCCGTCGGCGCCGTCGCCGTCGACCAGGTAGGCGGTGAAGCGGGGCGTCTCGTCGAAGACCTGGATCTCGAAGGCGCCGGGGTCGCGCAGCCGGGCCCGCACCCGGCGCATGTGCAGGATGTTCATCTCCACGGCCCGGCTCAGCTCGCCCCGCTTGATGCCGAGTTCCCGCTCGCGCCGTTTCACCGCGCTGGACGCCGGGTTGAGGAACAGCAGCCGCACCCGGCAGCCCGACTCGGCCAGGCGCACCAGGCGGCGGCCGGAGAAGTTCTGCACGAGGAGGTTGAGGCCGATGCCGATGGCGTCGAGGCGCCGGGCGCCGCCGAAGATGTCCTCGGCGGGGAACTGCCGCAGCAGCCGCACCCGGTCGGAGTGCACGGCCACCACGTCGGCGTACCGGTCGCCGACGAGGTCCTCGACCGCGTCGACGGGCAGCCGGCGCGCCGACGGCACGTCGCCGCCGGCGCCGAGGATCTCCAGCAGCCGCGCCGAGGCCCGCTCGGCCTGGTTCAGGACCGCCTCGGACAGGGCGCGGTTGCGGGAGACGACGTTCCGCGTGACCTCCAGCTCGTCCAGGGCGAGTTCGACGTCCCGGCGGTCGTCTATGTACGGCTCGAAGCACGGCCAGTGCTGCACCATCAGCTCGCGCAGCTGCGGCAGGGTGAGGAAGCTGAGGACGTTGTCGTCGGCAGGGTCGAGCAAGTAGCCCTTGCGGCGGCTGACTTCGCGGACCGCGACCGCGCGCTGCACCCACTCCTGCCCGGCGGGCCCGGCCGCGGCGACCACCCAGTCGTCGCCGTGGACGGGCTCGTAGACGGGGCGCAGAACGGCGGCCACGACGGCGCGCAGCCGCTGTTCGACGAGGTTGAGCCAGATGTAGGCGCGGCCGGCCCGCTGGGCGCGGGTGCGCACCTCGCGCCAGGACTCGGCGTCCCAGTCCAGCTCCGGGCCGATCGCGCCCGCGTCCATCGGCCGGGCCAGGGACACGGCGCCGGGCGGGACATCTGTGGAGTTCCCCTCGTGACCCTCGTCACCAGGGGGCAGCTCCAGCCCTCCCGAGCCCACCCGCGCACCGCCTTCCGCTCCCCCGAGCACTCCCCGTCTCAACGATCAAGGAAGGGTACTCCGGTAGCGGTGCGCGGTGCAGCCCGATGGGCAGGCTGGTTTCTCAACTCGGGCCTTCGGGAGAGCCGTTCTGGCCCGCGAGCTCGCGGGGAGTGAGCGGATTCATAGCGGTCACGTCACGTGGGGCGATGCTGAATCCCTGCCAGTGGACCGGCATGGGCTGCTGGTCCTCGTCGCGGGCGATGTGGTGGAAGCCGACATTCACCCAGACCACGGGGTGGGTGAGGGTCTGTCCGTTGACCCACTTGTCGACGGACCGCCCGTGTCCGGCACCGCAGTTGTGGGGGTTGTTGCTGGCGTACTGCTCGCACTTGTTGTACTGGGTGACGTAGAGGTCGTGCTTGGTGTAGCCGCGGCCCGGATACGTGTCGCCCGCGCCGCGGACGAGTTCGTAGGAGCGCGGGTGGTTGTCCTTGTTCTTGCCGGCCGAGCTGACCACGCGCCACCAGCGCATGTTCCGGGCGTCGCCCGCGAGTTCCTTGGTGACCTCGGTGACGGTGGTCCTGTTCGTGGGCGCCTGCTGTCCGCGCGCGGGCGGGCTGACCTTCGAGTCGTACTGCTCGACCCGGCTCCTGGAGGAGCCGTCCAGGCCGAAGTTGAGCCGCCAGAACACGTTGTGGCTGTGGCTGGTCGCGTACGCCTTCGCGCCCTTGCCGATGGGCCAGCCGCGGCCGTCCCCGGCGTCGTAGTCGCCGGGCGAGAGGCTGCCGGTGGCGCCGACGTTGCTGGTGATGGTGCCGTCGTCCTGGAAGCGCCACTCGGTGATGTACTCGTACCAGCCGACCTGGTTGGCGGTGTAGACGAGCAGGTCCTTGCCCTGGGCCTGGTACACCTTGCCGGCGGCGTCGCCCTGCATGCGGTAGGCGTGGCCGCGGGTGCGGGTCGTGGTGTACAGGCCCTTGACGTTGGCCTGCTCCGGGTCCCAGGCGTCGGGGACCTTGACGGTGCGGATGGTGCCGCCGGGGCATTCGCCGGGCGCCAGGTTCATCAGGCCCTTGCCGAAGTCGAAGCTGGTGAGGTCGTCGTACTCGACGCTGCCGTCGTCGTAGGGCACGTGGATCTGGGCGAGTTTGGCGCTGGTGAGGACCTTGATGGGGCGGGGCTCGCCGGGCGGCTGGTAGGAGACGTGCTCCAGGACGAGCCCGGCCTTGGCCTGGTAGCTCCAGCACATCCGCCAGGTGGTGCCGGAGGCGAGCTTCTGTTCGATGCGGTGGGCGGCGCCGCATTCGGCGGGCGGCGCGGGCGCGGCCTTCGGCCCGGCGGCGGCCGGTCCGGCGCCGGCGGTCGCCCCGGCGAGGAGCGCGCCGGCCGTGAGCGCCACGGCGGCCCGCGCGCGGGCACGGCTGATTCTGGTCACGGGCATGACGAAATGACTCCCCTTGCAGGAGGTACGGGCGGGACGGGCGGACGGTGGGCGGCTCAGCGGCGGTTCAGCGCCGCGACCGTGCCGGTGCTCAGGTCGATCACCAGGTGCCGGGAGTCGATCCACGGCCCGTTGACGACCTTCGGGAACAGCCGGGCGCAGCGGTGCTCGCCGCACTTGTCGAGCGCGGCGGGCTGGGCGCCGGGCGTGGCCCGGTACACCATGGCGTGGATCCGCAGCTGGTCAGGCGAGGTGAGCCGCTTGCCGGTGGCGTCCCGGTAGTCGGCGCGCAGGCCCGCGCCGAGCGGGCCGGCGATCAGCAGCCGGGCGGCCTCGGTCTGCTCGGCCCCGCTCAGCGGCGGCTGCACGCCCCGCTGGGTGCCGGTGCGCTCGACCTTCCCGGTCGCCAGGTTCACGGTCCTGGTGACGAGGGTGTCGTCGCGGTAGTCGTAGAACGTGACGTCGGCGCGGCGCGGCGCGTCCGGGTCGTCCAGTTCGGCGGCCTCCGGTTCGGCCAGTTCGACGCCGAGGCGCTGCGGGCCGCGGTCGCCGTCGACGCGTTCGCTCGAGTCGAACAGGCGCCGGTTCTCGGCGATGCGCAGGACCCGGTCCCGTTCGTCGTCGGTGAGCGGGTCGCGGCCCACTCCCGTGGCGCCCTCGTCCGGCGCGTCCTCGACGACGCCCGGCGCGACCCGCCCCTGGTCTCTCCCCTGTCCCTCCTGGTTGCCGGCCGCCTGCTGCACGGGGCGGCCACCCCCTTCCGGCGTGTCGTCGGCGCCCGCGGTCCCCGGAAGGGTGACCGCGATCATCGCGGCGGTCCCCGCCACCGCGACGGCCGCACCGGCCACCACCTTCCCCAGATGGCGGTGCACTGTCTTGCGCACGTTGTCCCCCTACTCCCCCATTGGCCCCGGGAGTATGTGTTTGCCCCACTGGTTCGGCATACCTCGCGTGTACGGGGTATGCGCTGTTCGCCCGGTAAGAGGGTCGTAAGTCCTAGGTGGTTCCGTGACTTTCGGGGAGACTCGGGGCCAAGGCGCCACCGGGGGCGCCGCACACCTGAAAGAGTCGTATCCATGCAGGTCTGGCCTGGAGAGGCGTATCCACTCGGTGCCACGTACGACGGCGCCGGCACGAACTTCGCGGTCTTCACGGAGGCCGCGGACCGAGTAGAGCTGTGTCTGCTGCACGACGACGGCTCGGAGACGGCGATCGAACTGCGGGAGAGCGACGCGTTCGTCCGGCACGCGTACGTGCCGGGCGTGATGCCGGGGCAGCGGTACGGCTACCGCGTGCACGGCCCGTACGCGCCGGAGCGCGGGCTGCGCTGCAATTCGGCGAAGCTGCTGCTCGACCCGTACGCGCGTGCGATCAGCGGCACGATCGGCTGGGGCGAGGAGGTGTACGGCTACCACTTCGACGCGCCGGACCGGCGCAACGACCTGGACTCGGCGCCGCACACGATGACGTCGGTCGTGGTCAACCCGTACTTCGACTGGGGCGACGACCGGCGGCCCCGCACCGAGTACCACCACACCGTGATCTACGAGGCCCACGTCAAGGGCCTCACGATGCGCCACCCGGGGCTGCCCGAGGAGCTGCGCGGCACGTACGCGGGGATGGCGCACCCGGCGGTGATCGAGCACCTGACGGAGCTCGGGGTCACGGCCCTGGAACTGATGCCCGTGCACCAGTTCGTGAACGACCACCGGCTGGTCGACATGGGCCTGAACAACTACTGGGGCTACAACACGATCGGCTTCTTCGCCCCGCACAACGCGTACGCCTCCTGGGGCGACCGCGGCCAGCAGGTGCTGGAGTTCAAGTCGGCGGTGAAGGCGCTGCACGAGGCCGGGATCGAGGTCATCCTCGACGTGGTCTACAACCACACCGCCGAGGGCAACCACCTGGGCCCCACGCTGTCCTTCAAGGGCCTGGACAACCCGCAGTACTACCGGCTCGCGGACGACCCCCGCTACTACACGGACACCACGGGCACCGGGAACTCCCTGCTCATGCGGTCCCCGCACGTCCTGCAGATGATCATGGACTCGCTGCGGTACTGGGTCACCGAGATGCACGTCGACGGATTCCGCTTCGACCTCGCGGCGACCCTGGCCCGGCAGTTCCACGAGGTGGACCGGCTGTCGTCGTTCTTCGACCTGGTGCAGCAGGACCCGGTGGTGTCGCAGGTGAAGCTGATCGCCGAGCCGTGGGACGTCGGCGAGGGCGGCTACCAGGTGGGGAACTTCCCGCCGCTGTGGACGGAGTGGAACGGCAAGTACCGCGACACCGTGCGCGACCTGTGGCGCGGCGAGCCGCGCACGCTCGCCGAGTTCGCCTCGCGGCTGACCGGCTCCTCCGACCTCTACCAGGACGACGGGCGGCGGCCGCTGGCCTCCATCAACTTCGTGACCTGCCACGACGGCTTCACGCTGCACGACCTCGTGGCGTACAACCACAAGCACAACGACGCCAACGGCGAGGACAACCGCGACGGCGAGAGCCACAACCGGTCGTGGAACTGCGGCGTCGAGGGCGACACCGACGACCCCGACGTGCTGGCGCTGCGGGCCCGGCAGATGCGGAACTTCGTCGCGACGCTGATGCTGTCCCAGGGCGTGCCGATGATCAGCCACGGCGACGAGTTCGCGCGGACGCAGCGCGGCAACAACAACGCCTACTGCCAGGACAACGAGCTGGCGTGGGTGGCGTGGCCGGGGGCGGAGGGCCCGGAGCGGGACCTGTTCGACTTCACGCGCGCGATGGTGTGGCTGCGCAAGGACCACCCCGTGTTCCGCAGGCGGCGCTTCTTCCACGGGCGGCCCGTGGAGGGCACCCACGACGAGCTGTCCGACATCGCGTGGTTCACGCCCGAGGGCCAGGAGATGACCCAGCGGGACTGGAACTCGGCGCGGGCCTCGGCGCTGACGGTGTTCCTCAACGGCAACGCGATCTCGGAGCCGGGCGCGCGCGGGGAGCGCATCACCGACGATTCGTTCCTGCTGATGTTCAACGCCTCGCCGAAGCCGCTGGACTTCGTGGTGCCGGTCGACCACGGCCGGCAGTGGCAGGTCGTCGTGGACACCGCCCGCCCGGACGGGGTGCCGCCGGGCACCGGCCCGAAGGTGCAGGCCGGGGCCCGGCTGACGCTGGTGGACCGCAGCATGACGGTGCTCCAGCGGCCGGTGTGAGCGGTCCCCCCGAGTGCCCCCGGCTGCCCCGGGTCGTCCGATCGGGCGACCCGGGGCACACCGCCGTACGCCGGGAATGACACGAAGTGCGGCAGGGCGGGTACGTACGTCTCCATGACACCTGAGCGACGCGACCCCGTGGTGCCCACGGCCACCTACCGGCTGCAGCTGCAGCCCGACTTCCCCTTCGGGGCCGCCGCCGCGGCCGTGCCGTACCTGGCCTCGCTCGGCGTCTCGCATCTGCACCTGTCGCCCGTCCTGGAGGCGGTGCCGGGCTCGCAGCACGGCTACGACGTCGTGGACCACGCGCGTGTGCGCGCGGAACTGGGCGGCGAGGAGGGGCTGCGGGCGCTGGCGCGGACCGCGCGGGAGCACGGCCTCGGGCTGGTCCTGGACATCGTGCCGAACCACATGGCGATGGCACCGCGCCACAACCGCGCCCTGTGGGAGGTGCTGCGCGACGGCCCGTCCTCGCCGTACGCGCGGTGGTTCGACATCGACTGGGAGGCGCGGGGCGGGCAGGTGCTGCTGCCGGTGCTCGGCGGGCCGCTCGGCGACGAGATCGGCCGGCTGAAGGTGGACGGCGACGTCCTGCGCTACTACGACCACGCCTTCCCCCTGCGGGAGGGCACCGCGGACCTGCCGCTGCCGCAGCTGCTGGACGCCCAGTGGTACCGGCCGGTGTGGTGGCGGCTGGCCCGCACCGAGCTGAACTACCGGCGGTTCTTCAGCATCTCCGAGCTGATCGGGGTGCGTGTGGAGGACCCCGAGGTCTTCGACGCCACCCACGCCACCGTCCTGCGGCTGCTGCGCGAGGGCGTGGTCGACGGGCTGCGCGTCGACCACCCGGACGGGCTGTCCGACCCCGGCGGCTATCTGCGCAGGCTGCACGAGGCGACGGGCGGGCGCTGGACGGTCGTGGAGAAGATCCTCGCCGACCACGAGCACCTCCCGGCGTCCTGGCCGGTCGCGGGCACCACCGGCTACGACGCCCTGCGCCGCGTCGACGGCGTGTTCGCGGACGCCGCCGGGTCCGAGGAACTGGTGGCCCGCTACCGGCGCTTCGCGGCCCCGCAGACGGACCGGGGCGGCGACTGGGCGGCGACCGCGCGCCGGGCCGCGTACCAGGTGCTCACGCACGAGCTGGCCACCGAGCTGGACCGGCTGACGCGGGCGGCGAGCCGGGTGTGCGCCGGCGCGCCGGAGCCCGAACTGCGCGACCGGGCGCCGTGGGCGCTGCGCACCGCCCTCCAGGAGCTGCTGGTCCGGCTGGAGGTGTACCGGCCCTACACGCCCGGCGACGCGGCGTCCGTCGTCACCGAGGAGGCCGCCGCCGAGGCCCGGCTCGCCTTCGTCGTCCCCGAGGAGGCGGGCGCGGTCGATGTCGTACGGGACCTGCTGCTCGCGCGGTACGGGGACGGTCCCGAGCACGTGGAGTTCCGCACGCGGTTCGCACAGACGGCGTCGGCGCTGCGCGCCAAGTCCGTGGAGGACACGGCGTTCTACCGGTACGTGCCGCTGCTGTCGGCGACCGAGGTGGGCGGCGACCCGGGCCGGCCCGCGATCCCGCCCGAGGAGTTCCACGCGTACTGCGCGCGCGTGCAGCGCGACTGGCCGCTGTCGGGGACGGTCGTGTCGACGCACGACACCAAGCGCAGCGCGGACGTGCGGGCGGCGCTGGCCGTGCTCACCGAGTGCCCGGGGCGCTGGGCGGAGCTGCTGGCGGAGGTGTCCCGCGGCGGGGACGGCGTGCCCGACGCACAGCTCGCGTGGGCGGCCTGGCAGACCGTGTTCGGGCTCGGCCCGGCGGACCCGGAGCGGGTGCGGGGCGCGCTGCTGAAGCACGTGCGGGAGGCCGGGCTCTACACGAGCTGGACGGAGCAGGAGCCGCCGTACGAGGACGCGGTGGCAGCGTTCGTGACGGCGGGGCCGTGCGGGGTGCCGGGCGAGCCGGTGCGGGAGCTGCGCCGGGAGCTGGAGCCGCACATCCGGGCGAACGTCCTCGGCACGGCGCTGGTGCATCTGACGATGCCGGGCGTGCCCGACGTCTACCAGGGCACGGAGGCCGAGTACCTGGCCCTGGTCGACCCCGACAACCGGCGTCCGGCCGGTTTCCCGCCCGAGGGCGACGGCGGCGGGAAGGCCGGTCTGACGCGCGCGGCGCTGCGGCTGCGCGCCCGGCGGCCCGGGGCGTTCGGCGCCGCGGCGACGTACGAACCGCTGACGGCCGAGGGGCCGGCGGCGGCCCACTGCCTGGCGTTCGCCCGCTCGGGGCAGGTCGTGACGGCGGTGACCCGCCTGTCGCTGCGCCTGGCCGAGGGGGGCGGCTGGCGGGACACGGAACTCGCCCTGCCGCCGGGCAGGTGGACCGATGTCCTGGACGGCGCACGGGAGTTCACGGGCCGCGTGCGGGTGGCGGACCTGTTCGGGCGGCTGCCGGTGGCCTTGCTGGAGCAGGCTCCTTGACAGCTCCCCGCGCGCGTGGGGTACTGCGAGTGGCGAGGCCGGGCGGATGTGACGGGGGTGAGTCTCCTGGCGGAGCTGCGCTACCCCACGGTGACCGAACTGGTCGCGTCCGCGCGGGCGTTGGCCGCGCGGTGGCCGGGCGTGTGCGCCGTGCGTCAGGTGGGCGTGTCCCGGGCCGGCCGGGCGCTGCACCTGCTGTCGGTCGGCCGGGCGCGGCGGGCGGTGCTGGTGGTGGCGGGCGCCCACTCCAACGAGCCGGCCGGGGGTCCGACACTGCTCGCCCTGGCCGAACGCGTCCTTGAGGAGCGGGTGTTGCGGGACGACACGTCCTGGCACTTCCTGCTGTGCGCCGACCCCGACGGGGCGAGCCTCCATGTCACGCCGGCGCCGCGCAGCCTGCTCGACTACCACCTCGGGTTCTTCCGGCCGGCGGGTCCCGAGCAGCCCGAGTGGGCGCCGTCGGTGCTGCCGCCGGACCGGCTGCCGCCCGAGACGCGCGCCCTGACCGGCGTCATCGACGAGTTGCGGCCCTACCTCCAGGTGAGCCTGCACGGAACGGAACTGGGCGGCAGCTGGGTGCAGTTGACCCGTGACGTGCCCGGTCTGGCGGAGCCGTTCGCCAAGTCCGCCGCCGAACTGCACATCCCCGTCGAGACGGGCGCCTCGGACGCCGCGGGGTGGCCGGCCGCGGGGCCCGGGGTGCGGGTGCTGCCCGCCGCCGAGGCGGGCCGGGCCTACCCGAGCCTGTCGGACGACGCGCGGCACAGCACCTGGTACCACGCGCACCGGTACGGGGGCCTGACGGCGGTCGTGGAGGTGCCGATGTGGGCGAGCGACCTGGTGGACGACCCGGCGCCGCATCCGGCCCCGGCCTCCGCGATACGGCGGCTCGCGCACCGGCTGCAGCGCGACACGGTTCAGGTCCGGGACCTCTTCG
Source organism: Streptomyces sp. NPDC037054 (assembly GCF_055606745.1). Lineage (NCBI taxonomy): Bacteria > Bacillati > Actinomycetota > Actinomycetes > Kitasatosporales > Streptomycetaceae > Streptomyces > Streptomyces sp. NPDC037054. Next base: position 327,791 of record NZ_JBVJSJ010000007.1, read on the forward strand.
AGGACGCGCTGCCCCGCCTGGAGGTCGTCGACGGGCCGATGCTGCGGGCCGTGCGGTGGGGCCTGGAGCTGGTGCCGGGGCTGGCGGCGGACCTGATCCACACGCCGCCCGTGGACGGCACGCGCGCGTACGTGGGCAGCGTCGACGCGTTCGCGCGGCGGGTGCCGCTGCGGGCGGCGGCCATGCTGCTGCGGGTGCTGCGGGAGTCCGAGGACCGCGCGGCGCCCCGTCTGGAGCGGCTCGTCGCGGACTGGAGCGACGCGTTCGCCACGCGGTTCCGCGCCCGCTGGGTGCCGGTGGCGCACCAGGTCGAGCACCAGTCGCGGACGGTCGTCGCGGCGGCGCTGCACGCGCGCGAGAGGGCGGTGTGAGCCGGCACCGCCCTCTCGGCCGGTGAATCGGTCGGTGGCTCCTCGGCCGGTGAACCGGTCAGTGGCTCCTCGGACGGCTCAGTCGTCGAGGGCGAACACGGCGCCCGTGCGGGCCGCCATCACGCAGGCATTCGGGAACGTCTCCGTGTACTCCACCGGGCGCCCCTGCCACTGCCCGCGCGCGTGGGCCGTCACCGGCGCGTGGACCATCGTGCAGAAGGTGTCGCGCGGCGGGAGGGCGCGCGGGTCGCCGCCGGTGGCGTCGAGTTGGGCGCACGCCTCGGCCGCGCGTGCGTGCCCCTGGGGCGGGTCGCACAGCAGGAGGGTGCCCTGGGTGACGTGGGAGCGGATGTCGCCCCGGGTGACGGAGAGGTAGAGCCAGTCGCCGGGGCTCTTGCCGGCGGCCTCGGCCGGGGCGGCGCAGGCGACGAGGAGAGCGGCCGCCGCGAGCAGGCCGCCCCGTACCGCTTTCGCTGTGGTGGTGTGCGTCATTCCCGATGCATCGGCACGGCGGGCTGCGAACCCCACCCGGACTCACCCGAACGGGAGCACGCGGGCGTGTGCCCGGCCGCCAGTTCGAACAGGGCGAGCACTACGCGCGCCTGGTACTCGGCCTGGCGTGCGACCGGGATCCAGCGGGCGCCGTGGCCGTCGCGGTAGTCGGCGCACCAGGCGTCGATGAGCCGGTCCAGTTCCGGAAGGACGCCGGCCGGGTCGTGGCCGGACGCGAGCACCAGTTGGTGCAGCAGGCCCGCGGTGCGCAGCGCCAGCCGGCGCCCGGCGATGCGCAGCGCCGCGAGGTGCGCGGTGCCGAGCGGCGGGAGGGTGTGCCCGCCCTCGGTGTCGGGGTCCCAGGTGTCGGCGAGGCCGGGGCAGACCAGCAGATAGTCGTCGACGGGCGCGAGCAGCGGCGCGGCGTCGGGCACTCCGGCGACGTGCGGCCGGATGCGGGCGAGGAGTCCGCGCAGCAGCCGGGTGTCGTCGCGCAGGGTGCGGCTGACGGCGCGCAGGACGGCCTGCGGGTCGCCGCACGGCGCGGTGGACGCCACGTCGGCCACGCCCCACATGGGCGACTCGACGACGGCGGTGACGGTGCCGTGCCGGTGCGGGTGGTACCAGGTCGACTCGACGGCGGCCTCGGTGATGGCGGCGGCCAGGTCGCCGCGGCGCGGCGGCGGGATCAGGTAGACGGCGGGGCCGAGGTCGGGCCAGTACAGGGTGTCGTAGGCGCCGAGTTCGCGCGGGATGCCGAGGCGGACGGCGGCGCGGGCGACGCGCTGGGCGAGGCCGGGCAGGTCGTCGGTCACCTCGACGAAGCCGCCGCCGACGTCGACGCCGTGCAGGGAGCACTGGAGGAAGGGCCGCAGTTCGTCCTGGAGGTCGAGCAGGGCGCGGGTCTCGGGGAGCGTGGCGCCGCCCGGGCCGTCGGGCAGCCACTCGGGCTGTTCCATGAAGCCGGGCCGGAAGAAGTTCCGGAAGTACCGGCCGAGGGTGTACGGGCCGGGCAGCCAGCGCTCGTTGCGGCGCAGCCCGTCGGGGTCGAGGCACAGCAGCAGGTTCCAGGTGGCGTCGGCGCCCTCGGTGAGCCGGGGGTCGGCGAGGGCCCGTTCGGCCAGCCGCAGGACGGTGGAACCGCCCACGGGCTCGTTGGCGTGCGGTCCGGCGACGACGAGGGCCTGACGGCTGCCGTGGCCGACGGACAGCAGCCACAGCGGGTTGCCCGCGCGGGAGGTGCCGACGCGCCTCAGGCGGGCGTCGCGGGGGCGGCGGGCGACGAGCGCGGCGGCGCGGGCGCCCAACTCGTCCACGGTCTGGTAGCGGAGGAGTGGCTGCAGGGCACACCTCCACAAGGTGGTGCGGTCGGCTCACCCGATTTGCGCGGTGTACGCCAAGTCAGTCACGACTTGGAAGGTACGTCAACACCGCGGCGCGGGACGGGACGGGAAAGGCGGGCGGGGAGTAAACCCCAGGCCAGAGCTAAGGTTCGGCTCAGTCGGTGGCCGAGGCCCGGCACGGTCGGTGGCCGCCGTCCGGCTCAGTCGGCCGCGAGGCGGAAGGTCATCCGGCCGAAGCCGATCTGGTCGCCCTCGCGGACCACGGCGGCGCCCACGACCCGCCGGCCGTTCACCGTCGTGCCGTTGGTCGAGCCGAGGTCCCGCAGCACCCACATGCCGCCCTGGTTGCGGAGTTCGGCGTGCACGCGGGACACCGTCTCGTGGTTGAGCCGCAGGCCGTTGGCGGGGTCGCGGCCTATGCGCAGCGGGTGGCCGGTACCCGGGTGCGGCAGCAGCAGCTTGGGCAGCCGCTCGGCCTGCCAGGCGCGGCGCAGCCGTACGGTGAAGCCGGACACGGCCTCCACCGCGCCGAACACCATCCGCGAGGCGCGGCCCTCGCTGGGCAGGTCGGCCGTGAGCCGGGCGAGTTCGTCCGGGCGCCGGGCGGCGAGGGCCAGTTCCATGCGGTGGATGAACGTGTCGTGGGACAGCCGGCCCATGGCGACGCCGTCACGCAGCACCTTCAGCGCCTTGTCGCGCTCCACGTCGGAGACCCGCGCGGGGAACGTGTTGAACTCGAATGACGACGTCACGCAGGTGATTGTCATTCAGGCGGGCCGGGGTGTCCAGAAAACGCGAAAACGGCCGCCATGCGCGCGTGGCGGGCGGGGCCGGGATCGGGCGCGCGGCGACACCTGCGGCGAAAGGGGTGTTCCAAAAGCGGATCGATCCCGTTTGACGCACCATGGACGGGCTACATCACGGTGAGCAGACGAAGGGGAACCGTCCGTGCAGTTCGAGGTGTGGGCACCGCAGGCCGGCCGTGTGACGCTCCAGTGCGACGGCGTCACGCACGCGTTGGAGCGCGATCCGGAACGGACGGGATGGTGGCGGGGCGAGGCGGAGGCGCGGGACGGCTCCCGGTACGGCTTCGCGCTGGACGACGGCCCCGTGCTGCCGGATCCGCGCTCGCGCCGGCAGCCGGACGGCCCGGACGGGCTGAGCGCCGTCGTCGACCACGCGCGCCACGCGTGGCGCGCCGCGTGGGCGGGCCGCCCGCTGCCGGGCGCGGTGCTGTACGAGATGCACGTGGGCACGTACACGCCCGAGGGCACCCTGGACGCCGCCGCCGAGCGGCTCGGACACCTCGTGGAACTGGGCGTCACCCACGTCGAGTTGATGCCCCTGTGCCCGTTCCCGGGACGGCACGGCTGGGGGTACGAGGGCGTGTCGCTGTGGGCGGTGCACGAGCCGTACGGCGGCCCCGAGGCGCTGAAGCGTTTCGTCGACCGGGCGCACGAACTCGGTCTCGGCGTGGTCCTCGACGTCGTGCACAACCACCTGGGCCCGTCCGGGAACCATCTGCCGCAGTTCGGGCCGTACTTCACGGACACCCACCACACGCCGTGGGGCGTCGCCGTCAACCTGGACGCGCCAGGCTCCGACGAGGTGCGCGACTACCTCCTCGGCAGCGCGCTGGCGTGGCTGCGGGACTACCGGATCGACGGGCTGCGGCTGGACGCCGTGCACGCGCTGGCCGACACGCGCGCGTGCCACTTCCTGGAGGAGCTGTCGACGGCCGTGGACGCGCTGGCCGCCGAGGTCGGCCGGCCGCTGTTCCTGATCGCCGAGTCCGACCTGAACGACCCGCGGATCGTCACCCCGCGCGCGCGGGGCGGCCTCGGGATCCACGCGCAGTGGAACGACGACTTCCACCACGCCCTGCACACCGCGCTGACGGGCGAGTCCCAGGGCTACTACGCCGACTTCGCGCGCGCCCCGCTGGCCGCCGTCGCCAAGACGCTGACGGGCGGCTACTTCCACGACGGTACCTACTCCAGCTTCCGGCAGCGGCACCACGGCCGCCCCCTGGACCGTACGCGCGTGGCCGCGCACCGGCTGCTCGGCTACAGCCAGACCCACGACCAGGTGGGCAACCGCGCCCAGGGCGACCGGCTGTCCGCGCGGCTCTCCCCCGGGCTGCTGGCGTGCGCGGCGACGCTCGTGCTGACCGCGCCGTTCACGCCGATGCTGTTCATGGGCGAGGAGTGGGCGGCGGGCACGCCCTGGCAGTTCTTCACCGACCACACCGACCCGGACCTCGCCGACGCCGTACGGCGGGGCAGGCGGCGGGAGTTCGCGGCGCACGGCTGGGCCGAGGAGGACGTGCCCGACCCGCAGGACCCCGCGACCCGCGACCGGTCCTGCCTCGACTGGTCCGAGCCGGAGCGGGATCCGCACGCGCGCGTGCTGGCCTGGTACCGCCGGCTCCTCGCGCTGCGCCGCGCGCAGCCCGACCTCACCGACCCGGACCTCGCCGACACGAAGGTGGCCTACGACGAGGAGGAGCGCTGGCTGGCGTTCCGGCGCGGCGACGTCCGCGTCGCCGTGAACCTGTCCGCCCGGCCGGCGGCGATCCCGCTGGGCGGCGGCGAGGCGCACGTCCTGGCCGCGTGGGAGCCGGTCGAGCCACCGGGCCCGGACGGGGTGCTGCACGTGCCGGGCGAGTCGTGCGTGGTGCTGACGCAGGTGTGAGGGGCGCTGACGCAGACGTGGCGGGGCCGGGCGGCACGCGGCGACCCACGTGGGCCCGGTGACCTGACGCGACCGCGCGGGCCCGGCGTGAGCGGCGGGCGAAACCGGCGTGGGTGAGGGCTCGGCCGTGTGGTGCGGGTGGCGCGGGCGCCGCGCGCGGTCGTCGGTCGGCCGCGTGTGCTCCCGGTCCGCCGGGAGGCGCCCACGGCCGCGCGGCTCCGGGGCGTGAGCGGCGGGGCGTGAGCGGCGGGGCGGCCCGCTGGTTCAGGAGTCGGCCGGGGTCCGGCCCGGCTCGTCGTCCGGGCGCAGTTCCGTCACCCGTTCCAGCAGGATGGCCTCCCAGGCGCGGTTCAGACGGCGCCGCAGCAGCGGCAGGGAGGCGGCCGTGCCGTGGCCCGCGAGGGCGTCCGCGAGGTGCAGGATCGCGTCGCAGCGGGCGAGCCACAGGCCGCGCAGGCAGGGGCGGGCCCCGTATCCGGCGAGGGTCGCGGCGCGCACCGCCGCGGGTGAGCCGACGGCGCGGGCGAGGCCGGCGATGTCCTCGGCCGGGTCGCCGACGATCGCGTCGGCCCAGCCGAGGACCCCGCGCACCCGGCCGTCGGCGGCGACCACGAGGTGCTCGCCGGTCAGGGCGTGGTGGACGAGGACCGCGGTGCCGGGCTGCGCGGCGAGCTGGACCGCGGCCGGGCCGGTGAGCTGCTGGAGCCGCGCCGGGTCGAACTCGTCGGCGCGGGCGAGGTGTTCGGCGGCGCGTGCGGCCGAGCGGCGCAGGGCGTCCAGGGAGCGCGGCGGGACGCGCGGCACGCCGAGGGTCTCGGCGGCGCGCACGGGCACCTCGCGCAGTCCCGTGAGGAGCGCCGCGAGGTCGGCCTCGCCGACGGCGGACACGTCGTACTCGTCGGCCGAGCCGCCGGGCACGCGCGTGTCCAGGGTGCAGAGCAGCCCGGGTGCCCACTCGCCGCGGGCCACGCTCGTCGGCACGGCGACCGGGACGTGCGCGCGGACGAGGTCGCGCAGGCGCAGTTCCCGGCGGCGGCGCGCGCCGGCGTCCCGGTCGGCGGCGAGCCGCAGCACGTGGCGGTCGCCGACCCACCAGGTGGCGGGGGCGGCGCGCTCCTCGGCGGGCCGGACGTCGGGGCCCGGGCCGCCCGCCCCGCTGCCTGCCTCCTTCAGCAGGGAACGGACGAGCCGGCGGACGGTGTCCGCGGTGGGTGTCGGTGCCTGGGTCATGGTCACGCCGTCGTCGCTCGGGGATGGGTTCCTTCGAGGGGTGGTGCCCGGTGGCCGTCGTCAGTCCACGACGACCAGCTCGCGGGTCGTGTCGTTGAGGCGCCGCCCGCCGTCCTCGGTCACCGTGACGATGTCCTCGATGCGCACGCCGAAGCGGCCGGGCAGGTAGATGCCGGGTTCCACGGAGAAGCACATGCCGGGCACGAGGGGCTGTTCCTCGCCCTCGACCATGTAGGGCGGCTCGTGGGTGGTGACGCCGATGCCGTGCCCGGTGCGGTGGATGAAGTGCTCGCCGTATCCGGCGCCGGCGATGACCGCGCGGGCGGCCCGGTCGACGTCCTGGCAGGCCGCGCCGGGCCGCACCGCGCGGAAGCCGGCCTCCTGGGCCTCGCGGACGATGTCGTGGACGCGGCGTTCCTCGTCGGTGGGTTCGCCGACGTGGACGGTGCGGGAGGTGTCGGAGCCGTAGCCGTCGCGCAGGCCGCCGAAGTCGAGGACGACCATGTCGCCGTGTTCGATGACGCGCCGCCCGGCCTCGTGGTGCGGGTTGGCGCCGTTGGGCCCGGAGCCGACGATGGTGAAGTCGACCCGGGAGTGCCCGTACCGGCGGAGCAGTTCGGCGAGTTCGGCGGCGACGTCGGTCTCCCGGCGCCCGGCGAACGGCACCCGGCGGATGTCCTCGAACGCGGCGTCGGCGGCGGCGCCCGCGGCGGCCAGCAGCTCCAGCTCGGCGGCGTCCTTCACGGCGCGCAGCATGGGCAGCGCGTCGGTGAGAGCGGCGTATCCCGTGCCGGGCAGGGCCCGCCGGAGGGCGAGCAGGTGCAGGGCCCAGGTGTTGTCGCTGACGCCGTAGCGTCCGGCGGGGTCGAGGAGGTCGGCGGTGGCGAGGTAGGGGTCCTTGCCGTCGGTCCAGTCGCGCAGGGTCAGCGCGGGCGCGCCGCTCGCGCGTTCGGCGTCGGGCGCTTCGAGGGCGGGGACGACGAGGACGGGGTCGCGGCCGGGGACGAGGACCAGCAGGGTGAGCCGCTCGGTCTCGGCGGTGGGCGCGTAGCCGGTGAGCCAGACCAGGTCGGGGCCCGGCGACACGAGGAGCCCGGCCAGTCCGGCGTCGGCCGCGGTCCGGGCGGCGCGCGCCATGCGTGCCCGGTAGTCGTCGGCGGTGAAGGGCGCGGGCGTGGTGCCGCTCATGCGGGCCTCCCTCGGGTGATGAAGGGACTACGGGCAGCATCCTCCCCCTCCGGAGGGGGCCACGCGAGCCGGTCGGCGGGCTTTGCCGCAGCTTGCACCCGCCTGCGGCGCGGGCCGTCCGGTTCCGGCCGGTCAGGTGACGACGCCGGGGACGACGGTCAGCTGCTGGAAGCCGCCGCTTTCGTGGCGTACGACCACTTTCACGGGGTCCCCGGGGCGGGCCCGGGACACGGCGCGGGCCAGGTCGGCCGCGGTGTCGACGCGCGTGGTGCCGAAGGTGAGGAGCACGTCGCCCCGGACCAGGCCCGCCGAGTGTCCGGGGCCGGGGACGTGGACGCCGACGACGCGGGCGCCGGGCCGGCCGGCGTCGACGACCTCCAGGCCGAGCGTGGCGCCGGCGGGCGCCGGCGCCGCGGTCGCGGGAGCGGGGGCGTGGCCGGGGCGGGCGGCGGCCGCGGTGCCGGGCGCGGTCACGCCGTGCTGCGGCCGGTCCGCCTGCCTCCGGAGGTCGGCGAGGCCGCTCATGCCGGTGACGCCGGCGCCGACCGTGCCGAGGCCGACGCCCGCGAGGACCAGGACCAGGCCCACGAACAGGGCGAACAGCAGGTTCACGAGCCGTCGTCCCCGGCGGCGCGCGGCGTGCGGGCGCGGGGGGACGGCGGGGGCACTGTCGGTGGCGGGGGCCGGGCCCCCGCGGTCCTGGCCGGGCATGGGCCTGGGACGCAACGCTGTCTGTTCCATGGATCGCCTCCGGCCAGAGGCCTACCCCTCGCACCGGCGCACGACGTGCCACGAACGAGTGAGACTGGGCGCCGGCCCTCCGGGTCAGCGCGGCACGGGGACCGCCGGCGGCAGGTCGGGCACGAAGCCGTGGGCGCGGCGGGCCAGCTGGTCGGCACGGTAACGGGCCACCTCGCGGTGCCAGTTGAGGATGCCGGCCAGCCAGTTCCGCAGGCCCGCCACATGGTCCCGGACGGCCGCGCGGGCCTCCCGGGACAACGCGAAGTCCTGGTACAGGACGGGTAGTTCGTGGGCGACGACGTGCTGGAACTGTTCCATGCGCCGCGTCATCAGGTCGTGCACGACGCCGAGGGCCGCCGGGTAGTCGCAGCCGAAGAAGTTCTGCACGACGAGGATCGAGTTGTGCAGCTCGCCCTCGTACTCGATCTCCTTCTGGTACGAGAAGACGTCGTTGACCAGGCAGGCGTAGTCGGTGGCCGCGTGCTCCAGGGAGCGCAGGGGGCCGCTGCGGTGTGCCTCGGGCGGGATGCCCGGTCCGCGGCCGAGGCGGCTGAGCATCATGTGGAAGTCGGCGCCGAAGGTGACGCGGCGCATCTCCAGGTGGTCCACCGGGTCGGGGACGCGGTTCTGGAGCTGGTTGGACAGCTCCCACAGCCAGCTCTCCAGCATGGCGACGATCGCGGACCTCAGCTCGGCGCGCTGCCCGGCGGGTGTCGCGGCGGTGGTGCGCTGCCACAGGTCGGTGAGGGCGCGTTCGAGGGCGTTCGCGGGGACGAGGGGCGGTGCGTCGTCGGTGGGCATGCAGGCCGCGAGGCGTGCGGTGCTCAGTCTGGCGCCGGCCAGGTCGCGGCGGCGGCCGAAGACGAGGGGGTAGTAGTCGTCGGCGTAGGTGCCCCAGGCGAGCCACTGGGTGCCGAGGTCGAGTGCCTCGGCGTCGCCGTCGGGGTCGATCCCGGCCGCGCACAGCGCCGCGTCGTTCATCGTGAGCCTGTCCTCGTCCCAGACGCCCTCGCCGAGGATGCCCATGCGGTGCGCCCACGGGTACAGGCGGGCGCGCGCCCCCTCCAGGCCGGGGTTGAGGCGCAGGTCGAACGGCATGGGGAGGTCGGGGATCCGGGAGGGGCCGACCTTCTGGAACGGCACGTGCGTGTACGGGCGCAGGCGTTCCGCGCCGGCCGCGGCGAGGAGCGCGCCGATGTCGGCGCCCGACGTGCCGAGTCCCGTGGGGGAATGCCACGGCTGCGTGGGGCGGGCGCCCTCGTTCATGTAGCGGCTGGAGCGCGTGTGCCATTCGTGGCCGCCGGCGTACCAGTCGCGCAGGGCCTTCGCGTAGACGCCGACGGCGGCCGTCTCGGCCGGGGTGAGGCCCTTCTCGACGGCGATCGCAGGGACTTCGGTGAACGCGGTGTGCTCGAACTGGTGGAGGCGGGAGGTGAGGATGTCGTTGACGGTGTCGGCGGCCTGCTGGGTGGTGCAGCCGAAGAAGGTCTCCAGGACGAGGACGCCGTTGCTGTTCTCGCCCTCGTCCTCGACCTCGCGCTGGTAGGAGAACAGGTCGTTGAGCAGGTGGACGGCGTCGGAGAAGGTCTCCGTCAGCACCCTGAGGGGCCTGGTTCCGGCGACGGCGGCGGGCACTTCGGCGGTCGCGAACTCCACGAGCCCGGCCGACCAGGGGGCGCCGCCCACCTTGCGGCGCATCTCGATGTACTCGACGGGGTTGGCGATCCGCCCCTCGTTGATGTTGGACAGCTCCCACATCGACTCGTTGAGGAGGTTCTCGGTGGCCAGGGCGAAGCGGCGGCGCCAGTCCTCGGACATCGAGGGCACGGTGCGCGTCCACAGGTCGGCGAGGCCGGCCTCGACCGGGTTCTCCGGCTCGGGCACCCCGGCCGCGGGGTCGAGGGGCATGAAGAGGGGCAGCCGTTCGAGGTGGGCCTTGGCCGCGGCACGGTCCTGGGTGCGCTTGAACATGTCCAGGAAGTGGTCGTCGAAGAAGAAGACCCACACGTACCAGTCGGTGAGCAGGGACAGGGTGGGGCCGTCGCAGTCGGGGTGGGTGCAGGCGCACAGCAGTCCGTAGTCGTGGGCGTCGAGGTCGGACTGCTCCCAGATGCCCGAGCCCTCCAGCATGCCCATCTCGCGCGCCCAGGCCGTCGAGTGGGCGCGGGCCTCGCCGACGTGCGGGTTGAGCCGCGCGGGAACCGGCATGTAGAAGTGCGGGAGGTGGAACGGCTGCGTCATGGCCGGGCCCTACCCGTGGCCTTTCGGCGGCATCCGCCCGCCGGGACATGATCACACCATCGCGTGAACCGGGAGCGAACCGGGCACTTGGGTCCGTCCGCCCGGCGCGTTCAGCGGCGAGCGGTCAACTCCGCACCTGGATCAGGGCGTGTGTGCCGCTGACACGCCAGCGCTGCTCCTCTGCGGCGGTCAGCGCGGCCTCGGTGGCGGGGCCGAGGCCGGTGATCACGTCGGACTTGAGGGTGCGCAGTGCGGCGACCGGCCCGGGGAAGTGGGCGGTGACCTCGGCGAACGGCGTGGTCGGCGGCCATCGCCGGTCGCCCACCAGGCGGCGGTAGTTGAGGTCGCCCTTGACGACGGTCACGGTGGCCCGGGCGAACTCGTCCCGCAGGTCGCCGGGGAGGTCCGCGAAGGGCAGCGGTCCGGCGGAGAAGGGGTGCGCCCGGACGGTGAGCCGCCCGTCGGCCATGGCGGCCCACAGGATGCCGCCGTACGCGGCGGCCGCGCCCTCGGCGCCCGTGAGGCGGCGCAGGGCGTCGACGACGTCGGCGGTGGTGGCGTCGGAGACGTAGTACGGGTACGGCTTGACGTGCAGGACGGCCCGGCCGATCCGGCCGCGCTCCAGCAGGTGGGCGACGAGCAGCAGGTCGGGGACGAGTTCCCGGCCGGCGTTGTCGGCGATCAGGCACAGGGTGCCGGTGCCGGTCGGCGGCAGCAGCGACCAGAGGGCCTCACTGTCGTCGGCGACCAGCGGCGGTGTGCCGTCCGCCGCCGCGGCGCCGCCGGCCGAGAGCCGGAAGCCGAGGTCGGCGCGGTTGCCCCAGAGGGAGCCGTGCAGCAGGGCCCGGTCCTGTTCGTCGGCGGGCAGTGCGGCGAGGCCGTCGAGGGCGGCGAGTTCCTCGTCGGTCCCGGGTGCGTCGAGTTCGGCGAGCTTGAACGGCCGGAAGGGGTCGATGCCCTGCCAGGGGCCGGGGCCGAAGTAGCCGACGGCGTCGAGGAGACGGCGGTAGAAGTAGCTCTCGGACCACAGCCACGGCACGTCGAACCAGGACCGGCCGGCGTGGTCACCGAGGCCCCAGGACGCCCACCGGTCCGCGTCGTGCGCGTCGGCGGGCAGCTCCTCGACGCGGCCCTCGACGCAGCTCGCGAGGAGCGCGTCGAGGGCGCGGTGCTGTCCGGGTCCGTACGGGAAGGCGTCGCGGACCTGCCCGATGATCGCGGGGTGCCGCTCGGCGAGCACCCCGTGCGGGAAGGAGCCGGGTTCGTTGCCGAGGATCACGGGCGCGGACGGGCTGTGGGGCATGCCGATCACCGTACCCCGCTCGGTCAGGTCGCGGTGATCTCCCGTTCCAGGCGCGCGGCGAGGCCGACGTAGCGGGCCCGGCGGGGCACCGGCACCAGTCCGCGGATCATGATGCGCCACAGCTCGGCCGTCCTGCGGGGCTGCCTCGCCAGCGGGTCCAGGGTGTGGCCCACGACGGCGGCTCCGACGAACGAGCTGACCAGGGAGTGCGCGACGGCCTGCGCGTCGACGTCCGGGTGCACGTCGGACTCCCGTACGGCGCCGAGCAGTTTGCTCGTGGCGATGTCCCGCCACTCCGCGAACGGGTGGGCGAGCGGCGGGCGGACCCGCACTCCCCCGGTCGCCAGCCGCAGCCCGGCCCGCAGGATCGGGCCCTCGACCGACAGGCGCGTGATGCCGAACGTGATCCGCATCAGCGCCTCCAGGGAGGAATAGCCGCGGTTCTCCATGTCGCCCGCCATGCGGCGCAGGGTCCGCGACTGGATCTCCATGATGGCGTGCGCCAGGTCCTCCTTGGCCGCGAAGTGGAAGTACAGGGCGCCCTTGGTGACGCGGGCGTGCTCCACGATGTCGCTGAGGCTGGTCGATTCGTAGCCGTGACGGTCGAACAGGTCGGCCGCGGCCGTGATGATGGTCGCGCGGGTCTGTTCGGCGCGTAACTGCCTCGCCATCGGCTGAACCACTCCCGGGATGGATATGGACGGGTTGTACGGTGTCGTCAACTACCCCCCGTGCACATCGACTCACCATACGACAGCGCCTGTCACGCCATTATGCCGGGTCATCGGGGTTCCCGGTGCCCACAACAGGGCGGGCCGGTCGGCGCCCCATCCGCGCCGTCCGGCCCGCCGGTCCCGTACACGCGCCCCGGTGGGGGCGCGCGACGTGTTCGGAGGTTCGTCAGTAGGTCGTCAGAACGTCAGCTTCCAGCTGTTGATCGTGCCGGTGTCCTGCGCGTACAGGTCCTGGACGCGCAGCTTCCAGGTGCCGTTCGCGACCTCCGCCGAGGCGTTCACCGTGTAGGTGGCGACCACGTTGTCCGCGGAGTCCGAGCTGCTGGAGGACTTCAGGCGGTACGTCGATCCGTCCGGCGCGACCAGGTCGACGACCAGGTCGCCGCGGTAGGTGTGGCTGATGTCCACGCCGACCTGGAGGGTGGAGGGGGCGTTGCCGCTGCGGCCACTGACGGTGATCGGGGACTCGACGGCCGAACCGGCGTCCGGGATGGCGACGGGCGCGGTGCTGGTGTACGTCGTGCCGGTGCTCGTGCCGCCCTTGACGGCCTGGACCGTCTTGGTGGCGTCCGCGAGGCCGGCGCCGCAGCCGCCGGTGCAGGTGCCGGGCAGGGCGCGGGCGTTGGCCTTGATCGCCGACTCGATCTGCGCCGGGGTGAGGGCGCTGTTCGCCGACTTCATCAGCGCGGCGAGGCCGGCGATGTGCGGGGCGGCCATGCTGGTGCCCTGGTAGAAGGCGTAGTTCTCGCCCGACGGGGTGCGGGTGCCGGCGTTCAGCGTGGACAGGATGCCGTCGGAGGTGGTGGTGCGGGTCTCGCCGCCGGGAGCGGCGATGTCGACGACCGTGCCGTAGTTGGAGTAGTACGAGCGTCCGCCGGAGCGGTTGGTCGCGGCGACGGTGATGACGTTGTTGCAGCTCGCCGGGGAGTAGTTCGCGGCGTTGGCGTTGCTGTTGCCGGCCGCGACGACGACCGAGGTGCCGCGGCTCACGGCGCCGTTGATGGCGTTCTGGGTGGCGGTGCTGCACGTTCCGCCGCCGCCCAGGCTCATGTTGATGACCTTGGCGACGTTGGTGTTGGCGGGCACGCCGGAGACGGTGCCGCCGGACGCCCAGGTGATGGCGTCGATGATGTCGGAGTCGTAGCCGCCGCACTTGCCGAGGACGCGCAGCGGGGAGATCTTCGCGCCGTAGGCGATGCCGGCGACGCCCTTGCCGTTGTTGGTGGCGGCGGCGATGGTGCCGGCGACGTGCGTGCCGTGCCAGGAGGAGTTGCTGCCGGTCTGCTGGCCGCACTCGCCGGCGGCGTACCAGTCGCCCGGGTCGGCCGGGTTGCTGTCGCGGCCGTTGCCGTCGACGGCGACGGCCGTGTCGGAGATGAAGTCGTAGCCGCCGACGATGTTCGCCGCGAGGTCGGTGTGGGCGACGTAGCCGGTGTCGATGACGGCGACGGTGACGCCGCTGCCGGTGGCGAGGTCCCAGGCGCCGGGCACGCGCATGCCGGCGGTGGTCTCGAACAGGTCCCACTGCTTGGCGTACTCGGTGTCGTTCGGGGTGGCCAGCGGCTTGTTGAGGCGGTCCGGCACGACGTAGGCGACCTGCGGGTCGGCCTCGTACGCGGCGATGACGTCGGCGACGTCGGACCTGGTGGCGTCGGAGCCGAGGTCGACGAGGGCGGCGCCGGTGCCGAGGCGGCGGCTGAAGTCGAGGTTCTCGCCGGCCTTCTGGCCCTTGGCCTCGGCGTCGGCGGCGGCGGCCTTGTTCGACTTGGCCTCGGTGGCGCCGGACTCGTAGCCGACGATGAGGCGCTCGGCGGGGGTGCCGGGGGCGGCCTCGGTGGCGGCCGCGGGGACGGCGGTGTCCCGGGCGGTGCTCTCCTGGGCGACGGCCGCCTGAGCGGTGGCGGCGGTGAGCAGGGCCGCGGAGACCGCGGCGACGGATATGAGCTTCCGTCGTGGGGAGTTGGGGGTACGCAAGGACTTGCCTTTCGTGCCGTAGCTCCGGGCAGCGCGGAGCGGAGGTCGATCGCTTCGTCGGCGAAGCGGAGGGGGGTGCATCGAGGGGAGACGCGTGACCGGCCGTGCGTGGAGCGTGGACCCGTTCGGGGTTACCTGTGGGTCAGCTGTGCTCGAACGATAGGCAAAGCGCTGGTTATGCGGATACAGGGGAAACCCTTGATCCACCCTCGATCCGGCCGGAAACACCCCCTGTGCGGCGACCGGTTGCCTGTGATTGGTCCGCTTCGTCCGGGACGTCACCGCGGGAACGCGCCGCGCCGCTTCTTCGAACGGCGGTGCGACCGTGCCGACGGGCCGCGGGGCCCCGCGCTTTCGGGGGATCTTCCCGCGGATCATCACGATGCGGCAGCGGCAAGTACCGGGGGGAGCCGCTCACTTGACGACCGGTGTCCACACACGATTGGCTCCCAGCCAGTGAACGGGCGACCGGTGCGCGCCACGCGGCTTTCCGTCGCGCGCCCCGTGCGCTCCGCCATGTTCTTTGCTCGGCCGCACAGCGAGGTGCCGCACGCCCATGACCAGTCCCCCACCGCCTCGTGCCCGTCCCGGTTCCGGGGGACTCGCCCATGCCACGGCCCTGGCGATCCCGTTGCCGCGGCGTGTGCCGCGTCCCCGGCGCGCCGCCGAGCCGCACGAGGAACCCCCCGGTCGTGAAGTGGGCGACGCCGACGGGGAGTTCACCGCGGAGCGGGCGGCCTCGTCGCTGGCCGGGTTCCAGCGCGGCACGCGCCGGGCGCGCCAGGAGGACGCCGCGTCCCGCGCCCACCCTCCGACTTCCCCGCCGAACGCCGACCGCTGACGAAGGAGACCGCCATGACTCTCCCCCGCCCAGCCACCCACACCCGGCTGGACCAGCTGCTGACCGGACTCGTGGAGCGGGTCGCCGACGCCAACCAGGCCGTGGTGCTGTCCGACGACGGGCTGGTGCTCAGCAGGTCGACGGGGTTCCTGCGGGACGACGCCGAGCGGCTGGCGGCCAGCGCGTCCGGGCTGATGAGCCTCAGCAAGGGCGTCAGCATGGATTTCCGGGGCGGCCCGGTGCGTCAGGCGCTCGTCGAGATGGCCAACAGCTATCTGATCCTCACGTCGGCGGGTCCGGGCGCCCTGCTGGTCGTGCTGACCGGGCCGGGCGCGGACGTCGGCGCGGTGGCGTACCGGATGAACCTGCTGGTGAAGGAGATCGGTGAGCACCTCGGCACGGCACCGCGGGCCGCCGCGGCTCCCGCGGCGGCCGACGGGTGAGGCGGACGGCCGGTCCGGCCCCGCGGGCTTCAGCCGGGATTCAGTCCAGGCCCACGGACTTCAGCCAGGACTTGGCCACGTCCAGCGGGTCCTTCTTCTCCAGCTGGACCTGGGCGTCCAGCTCCAGGAGGGTGCGGGTGTCGAGCTTCGCGGAGACCGCGTCGAGGGCCGCGGCGCCCTCCTCGGGCAGCCCGTCCCGGTAGACGAGGGGCTGCACGTTCTGGAAGCCGAAGAGGTTCTCCGGGTCCTTCAGGACGACGAACTTCTCCTTGCCGATGGCGGGGTCGGTGGTGAAGACGTCGGCGACCTGCACGGTGTTCTTCTTCAGCGCCGCCTGCGTCAGCGGGCCGCCCGCGTCGAGCGACTTGAAGGACTTGAACTCCAGGCCGTACACCGACTTCAGGCCCACGAGGCCCTGGTGCCTGGTCTGGAACTCGGGCGAGCCGCCGAAGACCAGACCGGGGGCCGCGTCCTTGAGGTCGGCGATGCTCGACTCGGCGGTGAGGCCGTACTTCTTCGCGGTGGCGGCGTTGACGGTGACGGAGTCCTTGTTCTGCGCGGACGCCGGCTTCAGCAGCGCCAGCTTGGCGTCCAGCTTCTTCTCGAGGGCGGCCGTCGTCTCCTCGACGGACTTCGGGGTGGCCTTCGGGTCGAGGTAGGCCAGCAGGGAGCCGTTGTACTCGGGCAGGACGGTGATGGAGCCGTTCTTCATCAGGCCGTACGTGGTCTCGCGGCTGCCGATGTTGGGCTTGTAGGTGACCTTGATGCCCTTGGCCTTCAGGGCCTCGCCGTAGATGTCGGCGAGCAGGATGCTCTCGGCGAAGTTGTTCGAGCCGACGACGACGGTGTCGCCGCCGCCCGCGTCGCCCTCCGCCAGCGGGTCGGAGGGGTCGGAGGAGGAACAGCCCGCGAGCAGGGCTGCCGTGGCGGCGATCGCGACGGGGAACGCGACCGTGTGTCTCGTCCGGGTCCAGCTGCTCTTCGCGGTGGAAGTCATTGACTGATCCAATCCAGCCACTTCTTGGTCAGTCAAGAGCGGCCTGGTCACCAATTGGCGTCGATGTACGACCGGTTGCGCACCGGCGGCGGTCCGGTGCCGGCGTCACCGCCTGCGTACGCCGGGGGACACGGCGAGGCGTCCGACGGCCCAGAACACCGCCAGGGTGACCAGGGCCAGCCCGGCGACGAGGGTGGCGCCGCCGACGACCTTCTCGTAATTGCGCTGGTACAGGCCGTCGATGATGTAGCGGCCGAGGCCGCCGAGGCTGACGTAGGCCGCGATGGTGGCCGTGGAGACGATCTGGATGGCGCCCGAGCGCAGGCCGCTGAGGATCAGCGGGAGCGCGGCCGGGAGTTCGATCCGGAACAGCACCCCGGCCTCGCTCATGCCCATGCCGCGGGCGGCGTCCACGGGCGCCGGGTCGACGGAGCGCATCGCCTCGTAGGTGGTGACGAGGATCGGCGGGACGGCGAGGACGACCAGCGGGGTCATCACGTTCACCATGCCGAAGCCCACCATCAGGGTCATGAGCACCAGCAGGCCGAAGGTGGGCAGCGCGCGCCCGGCCACGGCGATCAGGGCGAGGGTGTTCCCGCCGCGCCCGTAGTGCCCGGTGACCATGCCGACGGGCAGGGCGATCGCGGCGGCGATGCCGAGCGCCTGGAGGGTGTACCGGACGTGTTCGGCCACGCGCGTGGGGATGCCGTCGTAGCCCTGCCAGTGGGCGCTGTCGGCGAAGAAGGAGTTGATGAAGGTCAGCAGGTTCACCGGGCCGCGTCCTTCCCCGCCGCGGCGACGGCCGGTTCGGGCGCCTCGGCCTTCGGGTTCCCGCGTGTTCGGCGTGGCATCCACGGCGTGAGCAGCAGGCGTACGGCGACCAGCAGGCCGTCGGCGAGGATCGCGAGGAGGGCCATGCTGAGCACGGCGTTCACGGCGAGTTCGGGCCGGTCGTAGATGTTCGCGTCGTTGATCAGGTTGCCGAGCGCGCCCTGGTTGCCGATGAGGGCGCCGATGCTGACGAGGCTGATGCTCGACACGGTCGCCACGCGCAGGCCCGCGACGATGGCGGGCGTGGCGATCGGCAACTGCACCTGGAGGTAGCGGCGTACGGGGCCGAACCCCATGGCGGTCGCGGCGGCGAGGGTCTCCTCCGGCACGGAGCGGACGCCGTCGACGATGGCCGGGACGAGGACGACGAGGCTGTAGACGGTGAGCGGGATCATCACCGTGAGCTCGGTCTGGCCGGTGTAGTCGATGAGGAGCACGAAGAAGGCCAGCGAGGGAATGGCGTACAGCACGGTCGTCACCCACAGCACCGGCGGGTACAGCCAGCGGAAGCGGACGCACAGCTGGGCCAGCGGCAGGGAGACGAGCAGCCCGGCGAGCACCGGCAGCAGGGCCTCCCGCAGGTGCAGTCCGACCAGGCCGAGCCAGCTGTGCTGGAGGTCGCTGGGGATGTCGAAGAAGCCGTTCATTCGGCGGCCTTCGCGGCCGGTGTGCCGTGCGCGCGCCGCTCGGCGTGGGCGTCCCGGATGGCTTCTCCGATGGTCTGCTGGGAGACGACGCCGCTGACCCGGCCGTCCGCGTCGACGGCGACGGCCCAGCCGGTCGGGGACAGCACGGCCCCGTCGAGGGCGGCGCGCAGGGAGTCGGTGCCGGGGGTGAAGGGCCGGCCGTAGGGCAGCAGCCGGGCGGGATCGACCGCGCCCGCGGTGAGTTGGCCGGGCTCGGCCCAGCCGAGGGGTCTGCCGTCCGCGTCGGTCACCAGGAGGTAGGGGGCGTCGGGGGCGGCGGTCCGCCCGGCGGCAGCGTCGGCGGCGACGACGGGGCCGGTCGTCAACTCCAGTCCGGCGGACGGGAAGAAGGACAGTCCGCGGATGCCGCGGTCGGCGCCGAGGAAGTCCTCCACGAAGGCGTCGGCGGGGTCGGAGAGCAGGTCGGCGGGCGGCGCGAACTGGGCGAGGCGGCCGCCGGTGCGCAGCACGGCGACCATCGTGCCGAGTTTGACCGCCTCGTCGATGTCGTGCGTGACGAAGACGATGGTCTTGCCCAACTCGTCCTGGATGCGGAGCAGTTCGTCCTGGAGGCCCTTGCGGACGACGGGGTCGACGGCGGAGAACGGCTCGTCCATGAGCAGGACGGGCGGATCGGCGGCGAGGGCGCGGGCCACGCCGACGCGCTGCTGCTGGCCGCCGGACAGCTGGTAGGGGTAGCGCTTCGCGAGCGAGGTGTCGAGGCCGACGCGCTCCATGAGTTCGGCGGCGCGTTCCCGCGCGCGGCGCTTGCCCCAGCCGAGCAGGCGGGGCACGGTGGCGATGTTGTCGAGGATCGTGCGGTGCTGGAAGAGGCCGGCGTTCTGGATGACGTATCCCATGGACCGGCGCAGGGAGTTGACCGGCTGCTGCCGGCTGTCCACGCCGTCGACGAGGATGCTGCCCTCGGTGGGCTCGACCATCCGGTTGATCATGCGGAGGGTCGTGGTCTTCCCGCAGCCGGACGGGCCGACGAGGACGGTGATCGCGCGGTCGGGTATCTCCAGGGACAGCCGGTCGACCGCCACCGTGCCGTCCGGGTACCGCTTGGTGACTGATTCCATCCGTATCAAAACGCCGAATGCCCTTCGGGTTGGCACGAGCTGCCCGCTGCGGCCGCGGTCACGGGGCCGTCGCCGGTCGAGTCTAAGGTGCGGAGGTTTCACGCCCGGGCGGAAACCTATCCACGGACGGCGGACCGAAACTGCCCGGCTCGCCGGGAGTCTTACGGACCGGTGACGGACGGGCGCGGCCCGGGGCCCGGACCCGGCCGCCGTCCTAGCGTGGGCGCATGCGCGTACTGGTCACCGGCGGTGCCGGGTTCATCGGGTCCCACGTCGTCGAGGCGCTGCGGGCGGACGGCCACGAGCCGGTGGTGTACGACGTCCGGGACGACCCGGCGGCCGACGTGCGGGACGGCGGGGCGGTACGGCGTGCGCTGGCCGGCGTGGACGCCGTCTGCCACCAGGCGGCGATGGTGGGTCTGGGCACGGGTTTCGCGGACGCCGCGGAGTACGTCTCCCGCAACGACCTCGGCACGGCGGTGCTGCTGACCGCCATGGCGGACGCGGGCGTGGGGCGGCTGGTGCTGGCCGGGTCGATGGTGGTGTACGGCGAGGGCCGCTACACCTGCCCCCGGCACGGAGTGGTGCGCCCCGGTCCGCGCGCGGTCGCCGATCTCGACGCGGGCCGCTTCGAGCCGCCGTGCCCGCTGTGCGGCGCGGACTTGGGGCCGGGCCTCGTCGGCGAGGACGCGCCGGCCGACCCGCGCAACGTGTACGCCACGACCAAGCTGGCCCAGGAGCACCTGGCGGCGGCGTGGGCGCGGGCGACGGGCGGCTCGGCGGTGTCGCTGCGCTACCACAACGTGTACGGGCCCCGGATGCCCCGCGACACCCCGTACGCGGGCGTCGCCTCCTTCTTCCGCTCGGCGCTGGCCCGCGGCGAGGCCCCGCGCGTCTTCGAGGACGGCCGCCAGCGACGGGACTTCGTGCACGTGCGGGACGTGGCGGCGGCCAACGTGACGGCGCTGGAGGCCGGTTCCCGGCCGGGCACGCTCACCGCGTACAACACCGGCAGCGGTGAGCCGCACACGGTCGGAGACATGGCCCGGGCCCTGGCGGCGGCCCACGGCGGCCCCGCCCCGGTCACCACCGGCGAGTACCGCCTGGGCGACGTCCGCCACATCACGGCCGACTCGACCCGCCTGCGGACGGAGCTGGGCTGGAAGCCGGTGGTGAGCTTCGAGGAGGGGATGAGGGAGTTCGCGGGAGTGTGAGGGCGACACCGGCGGTGACCGACTGCCGCACGCCGCGGGCCGTCGTGCCGCAGGGCGGCGCCCGTCCCGCGGAAGACGGCACCCGCCGACGCCGGGCAGCGCGAACGCCGTGACGGTCACAGCGACGCCGACCGCCACACCACCGACGCGACGCGTCCCTTCTCCGCCGAAGGCGACGTCACCGCTCCGCCGCGGGCAGCGTCACCTCGAATCGGCAGCCCCCGTTGACGTTCCGTACCGTCGCCCGCCCGCGGTGCGCCTCCACGATCCCCCGCACGATCGCCAGCCCCAGCCCCGCGCCCGCCGGAGGCGTCCGCGCGTGCGTGCCGCGCCACCCCGTGTCGAAGACCCGCGGCAGATCCTCCTCCGGGATGCCCCCGCAGCCGTCCGTCACGGACAGCACCACTCCCTCCGCCGACCGCTCCGCCGCCACCGCGACCGTGCCGTCCGCCGGCGTCCGCCGGATCGCGTTCACCAGCAGGTTGCCCAGCACCCGGCTCATCTCCCGCCCGTCCACCTCGACCGGCACCGCCTCGACGGACTCGCCGACGAGCCGTACCCCGTTCTCCCGCGCGAGCGGATCCGCGCCCGCGAGCGCGTCGCCGACGAGGTCGTAGAGGGACATCCGGGAGAGGGAGAGCGTCAGGGCGCCGGCGTGGATGCGGGACAGTTCGAAGAGGTCGCCGACCATGTCGTTGAGGCGTTCCACCTCCGTGCGGATCTGCCGGAGGTAGCGGTCCGGGTCGGCGGCGACACCGTCCTCCAGCGCCTCGGCCATGGCCCGCAGCCCGGCCAGCGGCGTGCGCAGGTCGTGCGAGATCCAGGCGACGAGTTCACGCCGCGAGGACTCCAGCGCGCGCTCCCGGTCCCGGGACTCGGCGAGTTTGGCGCTGGTCGCCTCCAGCTCGCGGCTCAGGGCGGAGAGTTCGGCCGTCGACGGTCCGGTCGGCGCCGCGAAGTCCCCGCCGTCGCCGAAGGACCGCGCGGCCATCGCCAGCGCCCGGCTGCGGGCGACGACCCAGCGGCCCAGCAGCAGCGCGGTCGCCAGCGACACCACGGCGGCCATCGCGACGACGGTCGTCACGACGGTCAGGTCGTGCGCCGAGAGGAACATCGCCTGGGCGACCGCGAGGGTGCCCGCGAGCATCGCCGTGACGGCGACACCGGCGACCACGGCCAGGTGCGCGGTGAGGGAACGGCGCCGGATCAGCAGGAGCACGCACGCGCCGAGCAGTCCGGCCGCCGCCGCGCCGACGAAGGCGAAGAGGGCGATGAGGAGGGTGTCACGCACGGCAGGTCACTCCCCCGCCACGGACGTGTCGTCGAAGCGGTAACCGACGCCCCACACCGTCTGGATGAGGCGGGGCCGCGCCGGGTCGTCCTCGACCTTGCCGCGCAGCCGGC
The DNA here is from genome assembly GCF_055606745.1 of Streptomyces sp. NPDC037054. Lineage (NCBI taxonomy): Bacteria > Bacillati > Actinomycetota > Actinomycetes > Kitasatosporales > Streptomycetaceae > Streptomyces > Streptomyces sp. NPDC037054. The sequence continues at coordinate 349,600 of NZ_JBVJSJ010000007.1, forward strand.
GGACGTGGACGGTGACGGTCGACAGGTCGCCGAAGTCCCAGCCCCACACCTCCCGCATCAGCTCCTCGCGGCTGAAGGCCCGCCCGGGGTGCCGGAGCAGGAACACCAGCAGGTCGAACTCGCGGATGGTGAGGGCGAGTTCGGTGCCGCTCTTGGCGACGCGACGGGCCGCCGGGTCGACGGTGAGCCCGGCGGCGCACAGCGGTCCGGAGGGCTGCGCGGGCCGGGTGCGGCGCAGCACGGACTCGACGCGCAGGACGAGTTCGCGCGGGCTGAACGGCTTGGTGACGTAGTCGTCGGCGCCGACCTCCAGCCCGAGGATGCGGTCGTCCTCGTCGCCGCGCGCGGTCAGCATGATCACCGGCACCGGCCCGCTGCCGCGCATCCGGCGGCACACCTCCAGGCCGTCCATGCCGGGCAGCATCAGGTCGAGGACGACGAGGTCGGGCCGGTTGGCGGCGGCGCGGGCGAGCGCGTCGGGGCCGTCGCCGGCCCGGTCCACGACGTATCCGGCCCGGTCGAGGTACCCCGAGACGATCTCCGCGACGGTCGGATCGTCGTCCACGACGAGGACCCGGGCCCCGGTCGGCTGATGCGGCTGCTGCTCCATGCGGCCAGCCTCGCACCACGCGCGCGAAAGCGCTGCTCCCGGCCGCAGCCGTCCCTGTTCCGTAAGGAGCCGAAGTCCGTTTTGCCGTTTTCGCGCTCGTAGGCTGAGAGCCGTGACGACCTTCTCCCCCGCGGATTCGGAAACGGCGCCCGTCGACGTCGTGCTGCCCTGTCTCGACGAGGCCGGGGCGCTGCCCTGGGTGCTGGAGCGGATCCCGCCCGGCTGGCGGGCGATCGTCGTGGACAACGGCTCCTCGGACGATTCGGCCCGCGTCGCCCGCGGCCTCGGCGCGACCGTGGTGCGCGAGGAGCGGCGCGGCTTCGGGGCGGCCTGCCACGCGGGCCTGACCGCCGCCACCGCCGACGTGGTGTGCTTCTGCGACTGCGACGCCTCCCTCGACCCGGCCGACCTGGTGCCGTTCGTCCGGGAGATCCGGTCGGGGCGGGCCGATCTGGTGCTCGGCAGGCGCCGCCCGCGTGCGCGGGGCGCGTGGCCGGCGCACGCGCGGGCCGGGAACCTCGCGCTGGCCCGCCTGTTGCGCCGCCGCACCGGGGTGCGCCTGCGCGATCTGGGCCCGCTGCGCGCCGCCCGGCGCGAGCAGCTGCTCGCCCTGGACCTCACGGACCGGCGCAGCGGCTACCCGCTCCAGATGGTGGTGCGGGCGGCCGACGCGGGCTGGCGCATCACCGAGCACGACGTCCCGTACCACCCGCGTACGGGCACGTCCAAGGTGACGGGCACCTGGCGCGGCACCTGGCAGGCGGTGCGGGACATGAGCCGCGTGCTGAGCGAGACGGGCACGACGGCGCCCGTGCGGCGCGAAGCCGGTCCCGGCGGGGTCGGTTCCGGCGAGGGCGGTTCCGGCGGGGTCGGTTCCGGCGAGGGCGGTTCCGGCGGGGTCGGTTCCGGCGGGGTCGGTTCCGGCGAGGGCGGTTCCGGGTCCTCTTCGGAAGGACGCCGCCCGTGACGCCGCCGGCCGCGCCTTCCGCGCCGTCCGCGCCTCCCGTGCGCTCCGCCGTCACGCTGCTCGTCATCGCCAAGGAGCCCCGCCCGGGGCGGGTGAAGACCCGGCTGACGCCGCCGTTCACGCCCGAGGAGGCAGCGGGTCTCGCCGAGGCCGCGCTCGCGGACACCCTCGACGCCGTGGCCCGAACGCCCGCCCGGCGCCGGGTCCTGGTGCTCGACGGCTCCCCCGGCCGTTGGCTGCCGCCCGGCTTCGACGTCGTGCCGCAGTGCGCCGGCGGTCTCGACGCGCGGCTCGCCGCCGCCTTCGCCGGCTGTGACGGGCCGGCGCTGCTCGTCGGGATGGACACACCGCAGGTGACCCCGGAGCTGCTCACCGTGGACTTCGCGGACTGCGACGCGTACTTCGGCCCCGCCGAGGACGGCGGCTTCTGGGCGCTGGGCCTGGCCTCGCCGGACCCCGCGCTGCTGCTCGGCGTGCCGATGTCGACGCCGGACACGGGCGCCGTCCAGCGTGCCCGGCTGGCGGGTCTGCGGGTACGGGACCTGCCGCCGCTGCGGGACGTGGACACCGCGCGGGACGCCGCCCTGGTCGCCGAGGCGGCGCCCCGCGGCCGGTTCGCGGCCCGGCTGGCGTCCCTGACGGCGGCGGACCGATGACCGCCCCCGCCCGGACCCCGCGCCCCCGCCCCTGGTCCACCGACCTCTACGCCCGGGCGCTGCGCACTGGGCGTGGACCCCTCTTCCTGGGCCGGGCCGACGGCTGGCTGTTGCCGTTGGACGTGGAGCGGTGGTGCTCCGAGGCCGACGCCGCCGATCGGGAGGTGCTGAAGCGCTGCGAGGGCTCCGTACTGGACGTGGGCTGCGGCCCCGGCCGGCTGGTGGCGGCGCTGTGCGCGCGGGACCACCGGGCGCTCGGCATAGACGTCAGCGAGGCAGCCGTCGCCCGTACGGTCCGCCGCGGCGGCCGGGCCCTGCGCCGCTCCGTGTTCGAGCCGCTGCCCGGCGAGGGCCGCTGGGGCACCGCCCTGCTCATGGACGGCAACGTCGGCATCGGCGGCGACCCGTCCGCGCTCCTGCGCCGCGTCGCCCAAGTCCTCGTCCCCGGCGGCCTGTTGATCGCCGAGGCCGCCGCGGACCCGGACGTCGACGAACGCGTCCTGGTGCGGGTCACCGACGCCCGCGGCGCGACCGGCAGCCCTTTCCCTTGGGCGCGGCTCGGCGCGCCGGCCCTGCTGCGGCTCGCGGACCGCGCGGGCTGGCGCGCCGTCGCTCAGTGGTCGGCCGGCGGCCGCTGCTTCGTGGCCCTGCGCAGCCGCAGTGCGCAGAGCAGCGCCGAGCCGCCGAACAGGGCCGCCGTCAGCAGCAGCCAGCGGCCGAGGAAGCCGTCGGCGGACTGCCCGGTGGACCCGGCGTAGCGGTCGTCCACCCTCCCGCTGATCAGCGGGAACCACACGAGCAGCAGCAGCCCGGACAGGGCGGCCGGGACACGCACGTACCCGACGAGCCTCCGCCGCCCGCCCGCCGCGCGCACCAGGGCGCGGTCCACCGCCGCGTACAGCGGCAGCAGCACCAGGTCGTGCAGGACCGCCGCGCCCACGAACCACAGCACCACGCCGAACCAGTCGTCCGCGAGCAGCCGCACCCCGGCGTACCCGGCGAGCGCGAACGAGCAGGCGAGCAGCAGCAGTTGGAGCGGGCAGCCGACCGCCCGCCGAAGGCGACGCGTCCCCGGCCCGCGTCGCCGACGCACCGGGGCATCCGCACGACCGCGGGTCATCCCAGGTCTCCGAACGTCATCCGCGCCACCCACTTGGTGTTGAGCACGCCGGGCGCGGCGGGCACGATGATCCGCGCCGGGTGGCCGTGGTCGGCGGTGAGGTCCTCGCCGTTGACCTGGAGGGCGAGCAGGGACCGCGGGTCGGCGACCTGCCCGGCGTGCAGGGCGGCCCGGCGGAAGGCGCCGCGCCGTTGCAGGGACTCGACGAGGACGTCCGGCGGGTCGCCGCCGCGGCCGACGAGCGCCGCGAGGTCCCGCAGCCGTACGCCCCGCCACCACTGGTCGGAGGTGGACCAGCCCTCGACGCAGGCGATGGGCAACGCGGCGCTGTGCAGCGGGAGTTCGAGCAACTCGGCGCGGCTCAGACGGACGGTGCCGGCCGGCCCCGCGACGACCAGCCGCCACGCCTCGTCGCTCCGCTCCGCCGGGCGGATCCCGGCGTAGGCGGCCGTCTTGTTGATCTGGAACGCGCCGGGTCCCGAGCCGGGTTCGGGGCCGCCGTGCGGGGAGAGGACGGCGGTCTGCCGCAGCGGCCCGTCGAAGCTCCGGCCCACGGACGTGGCGAACAGCAGTAGCGAGGCGCCGCCGACCGTCCCCAGGGCGCCCCGCCGGGACACGGTGGCCTCGGCGGGGTCGGGCGCCACGAGGTCGTCGGCCGCCTCCCGCGCGCCGGTCTCCTCCCCACCCTCCGCGTCACGCCCTGCCCGCATGGCCCTGAGGTTGCGCAGCGCCGTCGGTGCCTTCAGCACCACGTGCAGGGCGAACGCGGCGAAGAACACCCACGCCCCGTAGAAGTGCAGCGGGTAGAAGGACCCGGGGAAGACGTAGTCGAGCTGCACGTTGAGGATGCCGGTCGCGAACTCGAACAGCGCGCCGCCGACCAGGAGCAGCAGCGAGATCCGCTCCAGGGCGTGCGCGACCGAGCGGGCCGGCGGCAGCGCGAACAGCCTGGGCACGACTGACCACAGCTTGGCCAGCAGCACGGGCACGAGGGTGAGGCCGAGCGTGACGTGGACGCCCTGCGTGAGCCGGTACAGCCAGTGCGGGTCGGTCGGCCACGTGAACAGGTAGAAGCCGAGGAGACCCTTGTCCGGTGTCTTGTCGTTCACCGGCGACAGGTCCGGGTTGTACGCCGCGTACGACAGCAGGCCGGTCACGAACAGCACCGTGATCCCGCCGAGCAGCACCACGCCGAGCAGCGAGGTGAGCCGCCGGCCGCGCAAGGGGCTGCGCCAGAACGCGGGCGAGGCGGGAGAGGCGGAGGAGAACCGGGTCCGGGCCATGTCTCGACCGTAGGTCCGGACCACCCCGGAAGAGGGCACCCGAACCATGACGAATCGCTGACGTCGCCGCTCGTCACCCGCGCGGCGCGGCCGTGGCGCCCTAGCGTGCTCACGTGAACCGCGATCTCGCCTCCGCCCGGCGCGCCCTGCGCCGCGACCTGTGTGCGGTGGGCCTCGCCGCGCTGCTCGTCGGGGCCGCCGTCCTGGTCGGCGACGCGATCCAGCGCCGCGACGGGACGCTCCGGGTCGGGTGGCCGCCGCTGCTGGCCGAGTGGTCGCCGCACCTGGGCCCCGGCACCCCGGCGGCGGTCGCGGTCGCCGTCGCGGTCGTGGCGTACGGCCCGTCCCTCGCGGCCCGGCTGCCCTGGCGGCCGCTGCTGTGGGCGACCTGGGGCGCGGGGCTGGCCTGGACGTGGTCGCTGGCCCTGGTCGACGGCTGGCACCGCGGCGTCGCCGAGCAGCTGACCACCCGGCACGAGTACCTCCGGGCCGTCGACCGCTTCCACGACCTGCCGGCCGCCCTGCGCGACTTCACCGGGCACATCCTGCTCGACGCTCCGGACAACTGGCCCGCGCACGTCGCCGGGCATCCTCCGGCGGCGACCGTGACGTTCGTGCTGCTGGACCGGGTCGGCCTGGGCGGCGGTGGCTGGGCCGGGGCGTGGTGCGTCACGGTCGGGACGACGGCGGCCGTGGCGGTGCTGGTCGCCGTGCGGGCCCTGGCCGACGAGTCGCTCGCCCGGCGGGCCGCGCCGTTCCTGGTCCTGGCCCCGGCCGCGGTGTGGGTGGGCACGTCGGCCGACGGGTACTTCGCCGCCGTCGCGGCCTGGGCGGTGGCGCTGCTGGCGCTCGCGGTGGCGGGGCGGCGGCCGGGCGCGACCGGCCCGGCGTCCGGGCTGCTGTTCGGGCTCACCGTGTACCTGTCGTACGGGCTGACCCTGTTCGCCGTGATCGCGGCGGCCGTACTGCTGCTGGGGGCGCGCCGTGCGCCGCCGCTGCCGTTCCTGCTCGCCGGGTTCGCCGTCGTGCCGCTGGTGTTCACGTTGGCGGGATTCGACTGGTGGGAGGCGTACCGGCTGCTCGTCACCCGCTACCACCAGGGGGCGGGCGGCGTGCGGCCGTACGGCTACTGGGTGTGGGCGAACCTGGCGTGCGCCGTCCTCGTCGTGGGCCCGGCGACGGTGGCGGGACTGCGCCGCTGCCCGGCCCGCCTCCGGGTCGGCCGGCCGGGGACGCTCGACGCCCCGGCGCGCCTCGTGCTGCTCGTGTCGGCCGCGCTGCTCGCCCTGCTGGCCGCCGACCTGTCCGGCATGAGCAAGGCGGAGACGGAGCGGATCTGGCTGCCGTTCGCGGTGTGGCTGCTGCCTGCGGGCGCGTTCCTGACCGGGCCGCGCGGCTGGCTCGCCGGACAGGCGGTCCTCGCGTTGCTGATCAACCACCTGCTGCTGACCGGCTGGTGACCGGTCGGCGGGAGCGGCGGGCTCGCCGCCGGGCCGCAGGGACAGCACCAACTCCCCCGGCGGCGGGGGGGGGAAGTTGTCAAGACGGTTCACCCGACAGGTCGGGGACGGAACGCAGCGGGCGTCTCCGTCGTCCGACAGGATGGGGACCAGCACCACGAGAAGGAACAAGGGGAAGTGGGGGCGACCATGACCGGTCGGGAGTCGGGAAGCGACAGAACGCCGTGGGACGGGGACGGGGACGGTACGGGTCCCGTCCCGGACGACGTCTGGCAGAAGTTCCTCACCGACAGCGAGAGCGCCATCCGCAGGTCGGCGCCGCGGGAGCCGTCGGCACGCGAGCGTACGGTCCTGGCGCTCGGGCCCGCAGGCGACCCCCAGGACACGACGGCCTCTGGGGCGACGGGTCCGGGCACGACCGGCTCCGGCGCGGTCGGCGAGTTGTGGCAGCCCGAGGACCGGTGGAGCGGCCCGGCCTGGCGGGACATGGACAGCAGGGCCCGGCGGCGCCGCGTGGGCCGCGCCGTCGGCACGGTCGCCGCGCTGGCGCTGCTGTTCGGCGCCCTGTCCCTGCTGCCCGCCAGCTCCCGCAACCCGTACCAGGACCCGGCCGGCACCATCTCGCAGCAGTCGGAGGACGCCCCGGAGGACCTGCCGACCGCGACGGCGACCACCGTCCCGTCGACGGTGTTCGCCCCGGACGGAACCTGACGCGCCGACCCGGCGGCCCGGTGGGCCCGGCAGCGGGTGATCAGGCCGGGCTCAGCTCCGCCGCCCCGAAGGACACGTCGAAGCGGTCGCACCAGATGCTGACGCTGGTGAACTTCGCGGGGTCCACGTCGGCGGGCAGGGCGTAGTTCTGGCTGCCCTTGTTGCCCTTCAGCCGACCGAGGCTGACGTACTCGCCGTCGTCGAAGACGTGCCAGCCCGCGCGGCCCTCCTTCACGGGCGCGTCGGTGAGCCAGACGTGCAGGTCGGGCCCGTTGCTGGTGTCGAGCTTCTCCAGCCGGACCACGTGGGACCCGTCGGCGAGCCGGACGAGCTTCACGGTGCCGGACGTGGCGTGCTCGTGGCTGACGAGTTCGCCGCCGGCGAGGGTCCGCGGACCCGCCGGGGAGGCGTCGGGGGCGGAGGCGTCCGGGGAGGCGGCCGGCGCCTCGGAGGGCCGCGTCGCGGGCTGCGACGCCGTGGGCAGCGCCTCGTCCACCGTCTCGTCCTGCCAGATCTTCCACGGCTGGAACCAGTACAGTCCCGCGCCGCCCACGACCAGCGCCACCGCCACCGCCCCGGCCACCCACTGCTTCTTGCTCACGCGCACCGTCCCGCTTCGTTTCCCAGAGGGGTTCCGGTGCCCATTCAACGCGGACGGGAGCCGCCGCGGGCCCGCGCGCCGATGACGGTTTCCTTACGGCGCCGCCTCCCGCGCGTCCCGTGTGTCCTGCTTCATCTCCCGCAGCGCGAGGTTGAGTTCGAGGACGTTCACGCGCGCTTGGCCCAGGAACCCGGCGACGCGGCCCTCGGTGTGGTCCCGCACCAGCCGCTCCACCGGCCGGACCGGCAGCCCGTTGGCGCGTGCGACGCGGGCGGCCTGGAGTCCGGCGTACCGCGGGGAGATGTCCGGGTCGACGGCGGAGGCGGAGCCGGTGACCGCGTCGGCGGGGACCCGGGACTCGGGTACGCCGTTGAAGGCGGCCACCTGCCGTTTCGCGTCCCGTACGGCTCTCACGAGCCGCGGGTCGCTCGCGCCGAGCTGGCTGGAACCGGTGGCGAGCGGGTCGTAGCCGCTGTGGGACGGGCGGCCCTGGAACCACCGGGGGTCCGGGCGGTCGGTGCCGGGGACGTTCCAGCTCTGCCCGATCAGCCGCGAGCCGACCACCCTCCCGTCGGCCGACACGAGGGAGCCGTTCGCCCGGTCGGGGAAGGCGAGCCGGCCGACGCCGGTCACGGCCAGCGGGTAGAGGACGCCGGTGACGACGGTGAGGGCGAGCAGCATGCGCAGCGCGGCCCAGGCCGACCGGGCGGTGCGCGCGGGTGTGTTGGTCATGTCCTTCATCCGATCCCGGGGATCAGGGAGACGAGCAGGTCGATGAGCTTGATGCCGACGAACGGCGCGAGGAGCCCGCCGAGTCCGTACACGGCGAGGTTGCGGCGCAGCATGCGGTCCGCGCTCGCCGGCCGGTAGCGCACCCCGCGCAGGGCGAGCGGCACCAGCGCGACGACGACGAGCGCGTTGAAGACGACCGCGGAGAGGATCGCCGACTCCGGCGTCGCCAGCCGCATGATGTTCAGACGGTCGAGCGAGGGATGCGCGACGGCGAACATCGCCGGGATGACCGCGAAGTACTTGGCGACGTCGTTGGCGAGCGAGAACGTCGTCAACGCGCCCCGGGTGATGAGGAGTTGCTTGCCGATGCCGACGATCTCGATGAGCTTGGTCGGGTCGGAGTCGAGGTCGACCATGTTGCCGGCCTCCTTGGCGGCCGACGTGCCGGTGTTCATGGCCACGCCGACGTCGGCCTGGGCGAGGGCGGGGGCGTCGTTGGTGCCGTCGCCGGTCATCGCGACGAGCCTGCCGCCCGCCTGTTCCCGCCGGATGAGCGCCATCTTGTCCTCGGGGGCGGCCTCGGCGAGGTAGTCGTCGACGCCGGCCTCCCACGCGATCGCCCGCGCCGTGAGCGGGTTGTCGCCGGTGATCATGACGGTGCGGATGCCCATGCGGCGCAGTTCCTCGAACCGCTCCCGCATGCCGTCCTTGACGACGTCCTTGAGGTGGACGACGCCCAGCACCCGGGCCCCGGCGCCGTCCTCGACGGCGACCAGCAGCGGTGTGCCGCCCGCCTGCGCGATGCCGTCGGCGACGCGTTCGGCGTCCTCGGGCACCGTCCCGCCGCGCTCGCGCACCCAGGCGAGGACGGCGGCGGTGGCGCCCTTGCGGACGCTGCGGCCTTCGACGTCCACGCCGGACATACGGGTCCGCGCGGTGAACGGCACCCAGGTGGCGTGGCCGAGTTCGCCCGGCTTCCGCTCGCGCAGGCCGTACCGCTCCTTGGCGAGGACGACGACGGAACGGCCCTCGGGTGTCTCGTCGGCGAGCGACGACAGCTGGGCGGCGTCGGCGAGTTCGGCGGCCGTGGCGCCCTCGACCGGCAGGAACTCGGCGGCCTGCCGGTTGCCGAGGGTGATCGTGCCGGTCTTGTCGAGCAGCAGCGTGGAGACGTCGCCCGCGGCCTCGACGGCCCGCCCGGACGTGGCGAGCACGTTGCGCTGCACCAGCCGGTCCATGCCGGCGATGCCGATGGCGGACAGCAGGGCGCCGATGGTGGTGGGGATGAGGCAGACGAGCAGCGCCGTGAGCACGGTCAGGGAGGTCTGCCCGTCGGCGCCCGCGTACACCGCGAGCGGCTTCAGGGTGACGACGGCGAGCAGGAACACGATCGTGAGCGCGGCGAGGAGGATGTTCAGCGCGATCTCGTTGGGCGTCCGCTGCCGCGCCGCGCCCTCCACCAGGCCGATCATGCGGTCCACGAAGGTCTCGCCGGGCCGCGTGGTGATGCGGACGACGATACGGTCGGACAGCACCTTCGTGCCGCCGGTGACGGCACACCGGTCGCCGCCGGACTCGCGGATGACAGGCGCCGACTCGCCGGTGATCGCCGACTCGTCGACGCTCGCGACGCCCTCGACGACGTCGCCGTCGCCCGGGACGACGTCCCCGGCCTCGCACACGACGAGGTCCCCGACCCTCAACTCCGTGCCTGGGACCCGCTCTTCGCGGTCCCCGGCGAGCCGCCGGGCCACGGCGTCGGTGCGGGCCCGGCGCAGGGTGTCGGCCTGGGCCCGGCCGCGGCCCTCGGCGACGGCCTCGGCGAGATTGGCGAAGAGGGTCGTCAGCCACAGCCAGCCGGCGACGGCCCAGCCGAACCCGTCGCCGGGGTGGACGGCGGCGAGGCCGGTGGTGAGGACCGAACCGACCCACACCACGAACATCACGGGCGACTTGACCATCACCCGGGGATCGAGTTTGCGGACCGCGTCGGGCAGGGACCTCAGCAGCTGCGCCGGGTCGAACAGCCCGCCGCGGACCCGGCCCCCGGCTGGCGGACGGCCCTCGCGGCCCGCGTCGGGCGGGCTCTGGCGCGGCGGCCGGGCGGGGGCGGCCGATTCGTCTGTGCACGTCTCGGTGGACACGGCGTCCTCGTGGTTCGTGAGGTGGGTGGTCATGCCGCCAGCCCTTCGGCGAGCGGGCCCAGGGCGAGCGCGGGGAAGAAGGTGAGCCCGGCGACGACCGTGACGGCCCCCACCAACAGGCCGGTGAACAGGGGGTTTCCGGTGCGCAGGGTGCCGGCGGTGACGGGCACGGGCCGCTGCGCGGCGAGCGAGCCGGCCAGCGCCAGCACGAACACCATCGGCAGGAACCGGCCCAGCGCCATGCACAGGCCGAGCGTGGTGTTGAAGAACGCCGTGTTCGCGCCGAGGCCCGCGAAGGCGGAGCCGTTGTTGTTCGACGCGGACGTGTACGCGTAGAGCACCTCGGAGAAGCCGTGCGCGCCGGTGTTGGTCATGGCCGCCGGGCCGTCGGGCAGCGCCATCGCGAGGGCGGTGCCGGTCAGTACCAGGGCGGGGGTGACGAGGATGCAGCAGGCGGCGAGCTTGATCTCGCGGGTGCCGATCTTGCGGCCCAGGTACTCGGGCGTGCGGCCGACCATCAGGCCGGCGAGGAACACCGCGACGACCGCCATGACGAGCATGCCGTAGAGACCGGAGCCGACCCCGCCGGGCGCGATCTCGCCGAGCATCATGCCGAGCAGCAGCACCCCGCCGGACAGGCCCTGGTAGGAGTCGTGGAAGGAGTTGACGGACCCGGTCGAGGTCATGGTGGTCGAGACCGCGAACAGCGAGGACGGACCGACGCCGAACCGCTGCTCCTTGCCCTCCATGGCGCCGCCCGCGAGCTGCGAGGCGGTGCCGGGGTGGGCGTGCTCGACCCAGGTCACGGCGATCACGCCGGCGAACCAGATGACGGCCATGGCGGCGGCGATCGCGTGGCCCTGCCGGGGGCTCTTGACCATCGTGCCGAAGGTGCGCGGCAGCGAGAACGGGATCACCAGCAGCAGGAAGATCTCCAGCAGGTTGGTGAGGCCGTTCGGATTCTCGAAGGGGTGCGCCGAGTTGGCGTTGAAGAAGCCGCCGCCGTTGGTGCCGAGGTTCTTGATGGCCTCCTGGGAGGCGACGGCTCCCGGGCTGACGGTCTGCCGCTCGCCGGTCAGCGTGGTGACGGTGTGGAGGTCGCCGAAGTTCTGCACGGCGCCGGCGGCGATCAGCAGCACGGCGGCGACGGCGGACAGCGGCAGCAGGACACGGACGGTGCCGCGCACCAGGTCGGCCCAGAAGTTGCCGAGGTCCCCGGTGCGGGACCGGACGAAGCCGCGGACGAGCGCCACGGCCACCGCCATGCCCACGGCTGCGGACACGAAGTTCTGCACGGCGAGCCCGGCGGTCTGGGTGAGGTGGCTCATCGCCGTCTCACCGGAGTACGACTGCCAGTTGGTGTTCGTCACGAACGACACGGCGGTGTTGAACGCCTGGCCGGGGGCGATCGGCGCGAAGCCGAGCGACAGCGGCAGCACGTCCTGGACGCGCTGGAGGACGTACAGGAACAGCACGCCCACCGCGGAGAAGGCCAGTACGCCGCGCAGGTAGGCGCTCCAGCGCAGCTCCGCGTCGGGGTCGACGCCGACGGTGCGGTAGATCCAGCGCTCGACGCGCAGGTGCCGGTCGGAGGTGTAGACGGCGGCCATGTGGTCGCCGAGCGGGCGGTGCACCAGGGCGAGGGCGCCGACGAGCGCGGTGACCTGGAGCCCGTCGGCAAGCAGGGGGCTCACGCTCAGAACCTCTCCGGGAAGATCAGGGCGAGGACGAGGAAGCCCAGCAGGGCGACGGCCACGGTCAGGCCGACGGCGTTCTCGGCGGTCACAGCTTCCCCACCGCCTTGGCTATGAGGACCACCAGCGCGAACACCGCGATCGTGGTGACGACGAAGGCCACGTCGGCCATCGGGAGCTCCTGGAGGGGTTTCGGTCGTGTGCGGACGTCACGATGGAACGCCCGTTCCCGCCCGGATCGGCCGCCGTTGACGTGCCCCATACGGCCGCCCGCCCGGCCTTGACGAGTCTCTGACGTTCCGCGTCGGCCCGCCGCCACCTGCGCGGACGAGAGCCCCGGAGCGGCGCGGGACGGCCCGGCGGATCGGCGGGTAGGGTGTGCGGCCGGATCTTGACGGGCCCCGCGGAACGGGCATGGGAACAGGTGGGAGGTGGCCGTGACGTCGGCGCTGCTGAGCCGCGTGCGGTCGGGCACCGCCCTGCTCGTCGCCCATCCCGCGCGGGCCGTCGTGGTGGCGTTCGCGGTGGTGGTGCTGGTCGGCGCGACGCTGCTGACGCTGCCGCTCGCCGCCGAGGACGGCTCCGCGACCGGCTTCGTGACCGCGCTGTTCACGGCCACGTCGGCGGTGTGCGTGACGGGCCTCGCGGTCGTGGACACGGGGACGTACTGGAGCGGCTTCGGGCAGGGCGTCGTCCTCGTGCTGATCCAGGTCGGCGGCTTCGGCATCATGACGCTGGCCTCGCTGCTGGCGCTGCTGATGTCGGGCCGGCTCAGGCTGCGCATGCAGCTGACGGCGCAGGCCGAGACCAGGAGCCTCGGCATCGGCGAGGTGCGCCGGGTGCTGCTCGGCGTCGCCGGCACCACCCTGATCGTGGAGCTGGCGGTCGGCGCGACGCTGGCGCTGCGGTTCCGCTACGGCTACGGCCACAGCATCGGCGACGCCGTGTACATGGGCGGGTTCCACGCCGTGTCGGCCTTCAACAACGCCGGTTTCGGCCTGCACGCGGACAGCCTGACGCGGTACGCCGCCGACGCCTGGGTCACCCTGCCGGTCTCGGTCGCGGTGATCCTGGGCGGCATCGGCTTCCCGGTGCTGCTGGAGCTGCTGCGGCACCGGCACCGCAAACGCACCACCGGCCGCCGCCGGTTCACCCTGCACACCAAGCTCACGCTCATCACCACGGCCGTCCTGCTGGTCGCCGGGACCGTGCTGACGTGCGCGCTGGAGTGGTCCAACCCGGGCACGCTCGGCCCGCACTCGGTGTTCGGCAAGGTGCTGAACGGCTTCTTCCACTCGACGATGAGCCGCACCGCCGGCTTCAACGCGGTCGACGTCGGCGCCCTGCACGCGTCGACGCTGCTGATGACGTGCGTGCTGATGTTCATCGGCGGCGGCAGCGCGGGCACCGCGGGCGGCATCAAGGTGACCACCTTCGCGGTGCTGGCCGCGGCGATGCTGGCCGAGGTGCGGGGCGAGCCGACGTCGTCGGTACTGGGCCGCCGGCTCGGCCCGCACGTGCTGCGGCAGGCGCTGACCGTGGCCCTGCTGGGCATCGGCCTGGTGATGGCGGCGACGCTGGCCCTGCTGACGATCACCCACCAGCCGCTGGACGCGGTGCTGTTCGAGGTGGTGTCCGCGTTCGCGACGGTCGGCCTGTCGACCGGCATCACCGCCGACATCCCCGCGGCCGGCCAACTGCTGCTGGTGGGGCTCATGTTCGTGGGCCGCCTCGGTCCCATCACCCTGGTCTCGGCGCTCGCGCTGCGCGAGCGCACCCGCCGCTACGAACTGCCCGAGGAGCGACCCGTCATTGGCTAACGTCCTGCATTCCCTGCGTCGGCGGCGCCGCAAGCGCCTCGCCGAGACCCACGTCCGCGAGTCCGCCGATCAGCGGGTGGCCGTGATCGGCCTGGGCCGCTTCGGTTCGTCCCTCGCGGGCGAGCTGATGCGGCGCGGCTGGGACGTGCTCGGTCTGGACACCGACGCACGCCTGGTGCAGAAGTACAGCGACGAGCTCACGCACGCCGCCGTCGCCGACTGCACCGACGCCGAGACGCTGCGCCAGCTCGGCGTCAACGAGTTCACCAGCGCGGTGGTCGCCATCGGCACCGACATCGAGGCGTCGATGCTGGTGAGCTCCAACCTGCTGGACGCCGAGGTGCCCAACATCTGGGCGAAGGCCATCAGCCGCCAGCACGGCCAGATCCTGGAGCGCCTCGGCGTGCACCACGTGGTGCTGCCCGAGCACGAGATGGGCGAGCGCGTGGCCCACCTGGTCACCGGCCGGATGCTGGACTTCATCGAGTTCGACGACGACTACGCCCTGGTCAAGACGGTCGCCCCGGACATCGCGACGGGCGTCCCGCTCGGCACGAGCCAGGTCCGCAGCCGGTTCGGCGTGACCGTCGTCGGCATCAAGCGCCCCGGCGAGGACTTCACGTACGCCACGGCCGAGACCGTCGTCGAGCGGGGCGATGTCATCGTCGTGACCGGCAAGACGCACGCGGTGGAGGCGTTCGCCGACCTGAGCTGACCCGGCCTGAACCGACCCGGCCCGCGCCGAGCCGCCCGAACCGGCCGAACCGGCCGGGAACGACGCCGGAGCGGCCCGCCCGAGCGCATGGCAGGATTTTCGCACCGGCGTCCGCGTGGGCCGCCGGCCGGCGGACGGCGGAAGGAGCGGGGATGGTGCGGTGGCGGCCGCTGCGGGGTGCCCGGGTGCGGCCCGTTCCCGAACCGGTGGCGACGCCGTTCGTGTGGCTGGCGGCGTTCGTCGGCTCCCTGGTGCTGGTGACGGTGCTGGGCGTGGCGGGCGGGCTGGCCAGTTCGTCCGTGGCGCTCGCGGCGCTGAGCGTGCTCGCGGTGGTGCTGGGGCTGCCCGCCCGGTTCCAGGCGGCGCCGGGCATCGCGGTCGTGTGCTGGATGTTCCTCAACAACTTCGCGGTGGCGCCGCGCGGCCGGCTCAGCTGGGACGGGCATCCCGACGCGGCGCGGTTCGTCGTCCTCCTCGCCGCCGCGGCGCTCGGCACGGTCGTCGCCCGGCTGCTGCACGCGCGCGGCGCGCACCACCGCACGACGCCGGGACGCTGACCGGCGCCGCCGCGCCAGGAGCCGCTGTCTCCGTCGCGTCGGGAACAGGTAAGGTTCCCCGCGGTGTGCCGGGAAGCCTGGTCGGCGAACAAGGGACAGGTCTCTTCTCCGACCGGCAGCCGCGCGAGCCGCCGGTCGGCGCAAACCGCAGCGGAGGATCGTGAACGACTGGCACAGCTGGGCCGCCCTCGTCGTCTTCGTCGGCGCCTACGCGTTGATCATCAGCGAGAAGATCCACCGCGTGGCCGTCGCCCTCGGCGGCGCCGCCCTGATGCTGGCGCTCGGCGCCACCGACGACAAGTCGGCGTTCTACTCGGAGCACAGCGGCGTCGACTGGAACGTCATCTTCCTGCTGCTCGGCATGATGATGATCGTCGGCGTGCTGAAGCGGACCGGCATGTTCGAGTACCTGGCCATCTGGTCGGTGAAGCGGGCCCGCGCCAAGCCCTTCCGGGTGATGGCCATGCTGGTCGTGATCACGGCGGTGGCCTCGGCGCTGCTGGACAACGTGACCACGGTCCTGCTGATCGCCCCGGTGACGCTGCTGGTGTGCGAGCGCCTGGCGCTGCCCGCGACCCCGTTCCTGATCGCCGAGGTGATGGCGTCGAACATCGGCGGCACCGCGACGCTGGTCGGCGACCCGCCCAACATCATCATCGCCAGCCGCGCGGGCATGACCTTCAACGACTTCCTCGTGCACCTGGCGCCGCTGGTCGCCGTCCTGCTGGTCGTCCTGGTGCTGTTGTGCCGCGTGCTGTTCCGCAAGTCCTTCGTCTACAACGAGGACCGCGCCGCCGAGATCATGGCGCTGGAGGAGCGGGAGGCCATCAAGGACCACCGCATGCTGATCCAGGGCCTGGTGGTGCTGGCCCTGGTGGTGGCCGGTTTCGTGCTGCACCCGGTGCTGCACTACGAGCCCAGCGTCGTCGCCCTGCTCGGCGCGGGTCTGCTGATCACGATCTCGAAGGCGCAGACCGGCGAGGTCCTCGGCGAGGTGGAGTGGCCGACGCTGGCGTTCTTCGCCGGCCTGTTCATCATGATCGGCGGCCTCATCGAGACCGGCGTGATCGGCGAGGTCTCCAAGTCGCTGGCCGGCCTGATCGGCGACAACGAGTTCGGCGGCTCGATGCTCCTGCTGAGCGCCTCCGCCGTGCTGTCCGGCATCGTCGACAACATCCCGTACGTCGCGACCATGGCGCCCATCACCAGCGACCTCGTCGAGGGCATGGGCGGCGGCAGCGACCACGTGATGTGGTGGGCCCTGGCGCTCGGCGCGGACCTCGGCGGCAACGCCACGGCGATCGGCGCGAGCGCCAACGTGGTGGTGCTGGGCATCGCCGAGCGCAACCGGCAGCCGATCTCCTTCTGGCAGTTCACCAAGTACGGCCTGATCGTCACGGCCGTCACGGTGCTGCTGGCGATGGGCTACGTCTGGCTGCGGTACTTCGCGCTGGCCTGACCGGGGTCAGTCCCGCCGCACCTCCCCCGCCGCGCTGAGCAGTTCGTGCAGGAGGTGGGAGGCGGTGATCACGCCGAGCAGGTGGGTGCCGTCCTTGGCCGTCTCCGCCACCGCCACCAGCGGGCTGCGCACCCGGGCCATCAGCGCCGCCACCTCCAGCGCCGTGTCGTCGGGCTCGGCGATCGGCGGCTTCGTCGGCTGTCCGGACAGGCAGTCCCCCACGCGCCGGCCGGCCAGCGCCTGGCAGAGCCGGTCGGCGTGCGGCTCGTCGACGACCGCCGCGAGGGTCGGGTCCTCGACGACGTAGGCGGGGACCAGCACCTTCACCATCTGGGAGGCGGGCAGGATCGCCTTCGGCTCGCCCCGCTCGTCGAGCACCAGCAGTCCGGGCAGCTTGTGCTCGGCCATCATCCGGGCCGCCTCCAGGGCGTCGCTGTCGACGCTCACCGACTCGTATTCGACCGCCAGATCCCGAGCGCGCACGACGGACTCCTCGTCAGCTCCACGGCAGCCGGGGCCCGGCTGCGCACGTCCTGTGACCAGCCTCGTACGCGGACGGCCCGGGGGCCGCGCCACTGACGGAACGCATACGCCCCGGGCGGGGGTCAGCGGCCGGGTGCCGGTGGCGTGAGCGCGCCACCGGGGGTCCGGCGGCCGAGGCTCCGCTTCACCGGGTGCCCGCCGAACCCTCGCTCCAGTCGTACGGGCCGCCTCCGCGCCAGTCGATCAGCTCGGGGTCGTCCACGGCGGTGTCGACGGCGGGCAGCCCGGCGCCGTGCAGGATCTCCATCACGTCGAACAGGCCGTAGGCGGTGCCCGCCTCCTCGTCGCGGACCGTCACGCGCCGACCGCCGTCCGGTGCGGGCGGGAACACGACAACAGGGGGGCGTCGCTCCATGCCACCACCATGCCCGCCCGGCGCCCGGAACGCAGCCCCGCGTGGGCCTTCCGGGTCCCGGCGCCGTTCTCCGCCCCGGGGCCCCGTGCTAGAACACCGGCCATGAGGGCCGAGCCGATCACCCTGTCCGCGCCGCGTCCGGTGCGGCGCCCCGCCCTGGTGCAGGGCTGGCACGAGCTGACGTTCCTGCACTGGCCGGCGGACCCGGCGGCGGTGGCGGCGCTGCTGCCGGCCGGCACCCGCCCCGACACCCTGGACGGGGCGACGTACGTCGGTCTGGTCCCGTTCGTGGTGCGCCGCACGCGCCCGGCGGCCGGGCCGGCGGTGCCGTACCTGGGCACGTTCTGCGAGACGAACGTGCGGCTGTACTCGGTGGACGACCAGGGCAGGCGCGGGGCCTTCTTCCTGTCCATGGACGCCGCGCGGCTGCTGCCGGTGCTGGCCGGGCGGCTCGGGGTGCGGCTGCCGTACCGCTGGGCGGCGATGCGGCTGCGCCGCCGGCACGACGTGGTCACGTACGCGTGCCGGCGGCGCGAGAGCGGGCGGCCGGGCAGCGGGGCCGAGGTGCGCATCGGGGCGCCCGTCGCGGATCCCTCGCCGCTGGAGCGGTTCCTGACCGCCCGGTGGGGCCTGCACGTGTCCTGGCACGGCCGGACCCTGTACCTGCCCAACGACCACGAGCCGTGGCCCCTGCACCGCGCGGAACTGCTCCGACTCGACGACGGGCTGATCCGGGCGGCCGGACTGCCGCCGGTGCAGGGGCCGCCGGTCAGCGTCCTGTACTCGCCGGGGGTCACGGCCCGGTTCGGGACACCGGTCCGGGTGCGGGCCCAGCGCACCGGATGAGGGCGCAGGACGGGGGGACGCGGCGGGCGGCCGGTGTCATTCGCGGGTGGAGCCGCCCGGGCCGCGCTGGGCGACGAGGCTGTCGCGGATCTCCTTGAGGACCTGCAGCTCGGTCACCTCGATGACCTCCTGCGCGCCCTCCTTCTCCTTGCGGCGGGCCTCGGCTCGGGCCAGGTACTTCGCCATCGGCAGGACCATCAGGAAGTAGACCACCGCAGCGGTGATCAGGAAGCTGAGCGCGGCACCGAGGACCGAACCCCACAGGATCATCACGCCACTGGTGACCGTGCCGTCGGCCGCCTTCTCGCAGGGGCCCTTCAGACACGAGCTGTAGCTGTCGAGGTTCTTCGTCCCGATGGCGCCGACGAGCGGGTTGATGACGCCCTTGACCACCGCGTTGACGATGTTGGTGAAGGCGGCACCGATGACCACCGCCACCGCCAGGTCGACCACGTTCCCACGCATCAGGAAGGCCTTGAAGCCATCCAGAACGCCCGGCTCCTTCTTGTCACTCACTGGGAGCCTCTCTCCTTATGTTCAGGTAGCACAACAATCAGCAGCGCAACCTACGCCACCGCAGTGACGTTACCTCCCTTTCGTTAACTCGATCGAGCTACTTGACATCGAACCTCCACAATTGCCGCCAACCAGATATCGAATGTCCGTCCAGGTGTTCCTCGTGATGAGTGGTCCCGTGCCCCACGGCGCCACTCGGCACCCGACCGGGCCGTTGGGGTTCCCGTGGCGCCGCAGCAGTGACGGTTCTGCAAATCAGCCGAAGATCCGAAGACGGTACGGAGACCAACGAAAGTGTGGACACGCATCGGCGGCCCCGAGGTTCTGCCTGCGTCCGGCGAGGAAGGACTCGGTGGCCTCGTCGGCCGGGGCCCCGAGTCGGAGACCCTGCGAGAACTGCTCCGCGAGCACCGTCTGGTGACGGTCACCGGCCCGGCCGGCATCGGCAAGAGCCGGCTGGCCGCCACCGCCGTGGCCGCGACACGCGACGCGCCCTGGCAGCACGTCGTACGCGTGCACTGGCAGGGCCGGGGGCCGGCGGCGCCCGGCGCGCTCGCCGCCGCCGTCGTCCGCTCGGTGTCCGGGGTGCGGCCGCGACGCGAGTCGGTGGGCGTCGACACGGTGATCCGTGGGCTGCCCGGCGTGCGGAACCTGCTCTTCATGGACGACGTCGACCCGGCGCACGAAGAGTGCGTCGGGCTCGTGCAGCGCCTGCTGCTGACCGTGCCGGACCTGCGCGTCCTGGTGACGGCACGCCGGCCCCTGGGGCTGGGGGACGAGCGGGTGCTGCGAGTGCCACCGCTGCGGACGGAGGACGCCGAGGACGCCGAGGACGCCGAGGGCGCAGAGGACACAGAGGGCGCAGAGCACGGGGAGGGCGGGGAGGGCGGCGAGACCGGTGCGGGTGGGCGCGGGCCCGCCGTTCAGTTGTTCCTCGCCCGGGCGCGGGCCCTGGTCGACGGGTTCCACGCCGAGGGCGCCGAGCTGGACGCCGTGGCCGGGATCTGCGCGACCCTGGAGGGCGTGCCGCTGGCGATCGAGCTCGCCGCCGCGCAGATGGACCGGCACCGGCCGACCGAGCTGGCCCGGCTGCTGCGCCGCCACCAGTGCTGGCTGGCCGCCCCGCACGCGCCGCTGCGCCGGCACCGGTCCCTGCGGGAGGCGGTCGGTTCGAGCTACGTGCTGTGCGACCGGACGCTGCGGGTGGTGTGGGGACGGGCCAGCTCGTTCGCCGGGCCGTTCTCCGAGGGGACCGCGGTGTTCCTGTGCGCCGGCGGGGGCGTCGCGCCGCACGACGTGCCCGGGGCGCTGGCGCGGCTCGCGGCGATCGGGGTGCTGGAGCCCGTCGGGGATCCCGGGGGTGTGCGGCAGCCCCGCTACCGGATGGGCCGGGCGGCCCGGGACTTCGGCGCCGAACGGCTGCGGGAGGCCGGGGAGTTCCCGGTGGCCGTGGAGCGGCTGATGGTGCACTGCCGACGGGCGGCGTCCGTCGCCGAGAACCTGTGGAGCACCGGCTGCCAGTCGCAGGCCGTGCACCTCGTCCGGGACGAACTGGCCGACGTCACCGCGATGGTGGAGTACGCGCTGCAGCACCCCGAGCACGCGGAGGCGGCGCTGGACGTGGTCGTCAGCCTGTGGTTCTGGTGGGCGGTGTACGACGGGGTCGAGCAGGGACGCGACTACCTGATGCGGCTGCTGCCGCTGTGCGACGCGGACGATCCCCTCGTGGTCCGGGGACTGTGGCTGGCGGCGTGGCTGGCGGTGGCCGGTGATCCGGAGACCGCGCGGACGCTGCTGGGGCGGGCGTGGCCGGCGGCGGTGCTGGCGGGCGACGACGCGACGGTGGGCCGCATCGCGCACGTGCAGGGGATGCTGGCGCTGCACGCGGACGACGCGCGGTCCGCCGCGGAGCACTTCAGGGAAGCGGCGGAAACGATCCCGCCGTACGCGCCCGGGGGTCCGTCGCCGGCGCTGAGCATGGCGGCCCGCGCGGTCGCCCAGGCGGCGTTCGCGCCCGGCGCGGCCCGCCGCAGTGCCCGGCGCGCGCTGCGGTACCCGGGGATCCGGCACGACACGTGGGCCTGCCTGGTCGCCCGCTACGCGCGCGCCTTCGTCGACCACCGCACGGGCCACGGCGGGCGGGCCCGGAACCGCGCCCACCGCGCCCTGGCGTCGCTGGACCCGGCCGTCCCGGCCCCGCACGGCGCGACGGCCCTGCGCCGGCTGATCACGGACATCGAGTCCGGCGTCCAGCCCGGCCCGCACCTGCGCACCGCCTGCCCGCCCCGCCTCCTGACCCCGCCCCCACCGGCCGCGGCAACGGCGGTCCGTCGCTAGTGCTGCGGGAGTTGAGGATGGTCCCCGATGCCGGGGCCGGCGGCGGGAGCCAGGGGCAGGCCGTGCGTGCCGGGCGTCGCGAGTCCGCCCGCCGCTTCGCGGACACGGCCTAGGATCGGGGGCATGGCGACGCGACTCGTGCAGATCAACATGAAGGCCCATGACGACTCGGCGCTCGGGCGGTTCTGGGCGGAGGCGCTCGGGTGGGGTGTCGACAGCGAGGGACCCGGCGTCACCAACCTCGAACCCGTGGGGTTCTCCTATCCCGACCCCACGGCCGTCTGCATCGATCTCATCGCCCGCCCGGAACCCAAGACGGTGAAGAACCGGGTGCACCTCGATCTGGCCACCACTTCGACGGCCCATCAGGCGGAGCTGGTCGCGCGCCTGAAGGAGCTCGGCGCGACGCTCGCCGACGTGGGCCAGGGCGACGTCCCCTGGACGGTCATGGCCGACCCGGAGGGCAACGAGTTCTGCGTCCTGGAGCCCCGCCCCGTCCACCGGGACACCGGGCCGATCGCCGCGGTGGTGGTCGACTGCGCCGACCCTCGGGCGATGGCCCGGTTCTGGGACAGCGCGATGGACTGGACGCTGCACGAGGTCACCGACGACCTGGCGACCATGCGATCCGCCCAAGGCGTCGGCCCCTACCTGGAGTTCGTCCGCACCCCCGACACCAAGAGCGTGTGGAACCGCGTCCACCTCGACGTCTGCCCCTACCCCGACGGCGACATGAAGGCGGAGGAGGCCCGGCTGCGCGCGCTGGGCGCCACCGACCCGGGAATCGACCAGTCCGAGATCAACTGGACGGTCCTGGCCGACCCCGAGGGCAACGAGTTCTGCCTCCTCACGCCTCGCTGACCCGGTGACGCCGGCTGGCGGGCGTCACCCGCCGCCACCGTTTCCTCCGCGCCCCGTCGGCTCGCGGACACCGGCCCGTCATGCCGGGCGGAAAGGGTGGACCACAGTCCCCCTCCCCCGCCCGCCTCCCCATGCGTACGTCCGCACCCGAGTCACCGGACGTGACGTGGAAGGACGACGTCGCCGTGTCCCTGCTCCCGCTCGACGCCATCACCCGGCCCGACACCCTCGCCCGGCCCCTCCCCGCCGCCGGCGCCCGCCGCTCCCTGCCCCGGCTCGCCCGCCACGTCCCCGTACTGCTGCCCCTGGTGCTCGTCGCGGGATGGGCCGCCGCCGACTGGCAGACCGTGCGGGACGGCGCCGCGCGGATCGCCGGGGCCGACCCCTGGTGGCTGCTCGCCGGCCTGCTGTTCACCTGCCTCGGCTGGGTCGCCGCCGCCTGCGTCCGGCAGGGCGCCCTGCCGGAGAAGCTGCCCCCGGGTCCGCTGCTCGCGTCGCAGTTCGCCGCGGGCGCCGCCAATCACGTCCTGCCCGCGAGCATCGGCGCCCACGCCGTGACCCTGCGCTTCCTCCAGCGCCAGGGCGTCCCGCTCGCCCGCGCCACCTCGTCCCTCGCCCTGTACTCCCTGGTCAGGCCCGTCGCGAAGGTGTGCGTGCTGGTGGGCTTCCTGGTCGCGTTCCCCGGCGCGGCCCCGGGGCTCGGGGAGTTCCGGTTCCTCCCGGAGCGGCGGGTCCTCGTCCTCGTTCTCGGCGGGGCGGGCCTCGGGGCGGTGGCGGTCTGCCTCGTGCTGTTCGCCGTACGGCGCCTGCGGCGGCCCGTCGTCGGCTTCCTGCGGACCGCACTCGCCGACGCGCGGCGGCTGCACACCATGCCCGCCCGGGTGCTCGCACTGTGGGGTGGTGCGGCGCTCACGCCGGTCCAGCAGGGCACCGTGATCGCCTGCGTCGGCTTCTCGCTGGGGCTGCCGCTGTCCTGGGCGCAGGCCGTGCTCGCGCTGCTGGTCGCCAGTACGGCGGTGGGGGCCGTGCCGGCGCCGGGCGGCATCGGCCCCGTGGACGCGGCGCTGGTGTTCACCATGGTCGCGTTCGGCGCCCCGCTCACGGCCGCCACGGCCACCGTCGTCGGGTACCGCGTCCTGACCGTGTGGGTGCCCCTGCTGCCCGGCGCCCTGGTGCTCTCCCTGCTGGTGCGCAGGAAGGTGCTGTAGGCGAAGGGCGCGCAGGGGGTGCGGCGACGGCGCGTCAGGCGTTCTTCGGCGTCAGGCGCAGGGAGATGGAGTTGATGCAGTAGCGCTGGTCCGTCGGCGTCGGGTAGCCCTCGCCCTTGAAGACGTGTCCCAGGTGGGAGCCGCAGCGGGCGCAGCGGACCTCGGTGCGGACCATGCCGTGGGAACGGTCCTCCCGGAGTTCGACCGCGTCGGTGTCCTTCGGGTCGAAGAAGGACGGCCAGCCGCAGTGGGACTCGAACTTCGTGTCGGACGTGAACAGTTCGGCGCCGCAGGCGCGGCACGCGTAGACGCCCTCGGTCCTGGTGTCGGTGTACTCACCGGTGAAGGCGGGCTCGGTGCCGGCCTGGCGCAGCACGGCGTACTCGGCGGGGCTCAGCTCCGCGCGCCATTCCTCGTCCGGTTTCTCGACGTCGTACGGCATGCGTCTCAGCCCCTCGTTCCGCTCGGTTTCGTCACTTCGTCACTTCGTCAGGCGGTCCAGGACGACCGGGCCCAGGTCCGTGACGTCTCCCGCGCCCATGGTGATAACGAGGTCACCGGGCTTGGCCATTCCCGCGATCACGCCGGGGACCTCGGCCTTGTCGTGCACGGGGGTCACGTCGGCGCCGGCGGCCCGGGCCGCCTCGATGATCAGGTCGCTGGTGACGCCGGGGATCGGGTCCTCGCGGGCCGGGTAGATGTCGAGGACCACGGAGGCGTCGGCGAGGGCGAGGGCCTGGCCCATCTCCTTGCCGAGTTCCTGGGTGCGGGAGAACAGGTGCGGCTGGAAGACGACGAGGATGCGCGCGTCGCCGGCCGCCGCGCGCATGGCCTCCAGGTCGGCGGTCATCTCGGTGGGGTGGTGCGCGTAGGAGTCGACGACCTGGACGCCGGCGGCCTCGCCCTTCAGCTGCAGGCGGCGCTTGACGCCGGTGTACGCGGCGAGGGCGGGGGCGAGTTCGGCGGCGGGGATGCCGAGGGCTGCGCCGGCGGCGAGCGCGGCGACGGCGTTGTGCGCGTAGTGGCGCCCGGGGACGGAGACCGTGAAGGTGAGCTCGTGGCCGTCGAGGAGGACGGTCACCTCGCTCTTGAGGCCCTGCGGGACGACGGACAGGACGCGGACGTCGGCGTCGGCCGACTCGCCGTACGTCACGGTCCGCACCGTGCCCGCGAGGCGGCGGGTCAGCTCGCGCGCGCCCTCGTGGTCGGCGGTGATCACCAGCGTGCCGCCGGGCACGATCTTCCCGGCGAACATCTCGAAGGACTCGTAGATCTCCTCCATCGACGCGTAGTTGGCGTGGTGGTCGAGTTCGACGTTGAGGACGATCGCGACCTCGGGGGCGTACTTGTGGAAGCTGCGGTCGGACTCGTCGGCCTCGGCGACGAAGATGTCGCCGTCGCCGTGCAGCGCGTTGGAGCCGGGCGCGTCCAGGTCGCCGCCGATGGCGTACGACGGGTTGAGGCCCAGCTCGGAGAGGGAGACCGCGAGCATCGACGTGGTGGTGGTCTTGCCGTGCGTGCCGGCGACCGCGATGGGGCGCAGGCCGTCCATCAGGCGGGCCAGGGCGTCCGAGCGGTGGACCACCGGGATGCCGAGCTCGGCGGCGCGCGCCAGCTCGGGGTTGTCCGCGCGGATCGCGGAGGAGACGACGACGCAGGTGGCGTCGGACGCCAGGTGCTCCGCGGCGTGCCCGATGTGCACGGTCGCGCCCAGGGCGCGCAGCGCCTCGGCGGTCGCGGAGTCCTTGGCGTCGCTGCCGACCACCTCGGCACCGCGCTGCGCGAGGATCTTCGCGATGCCCGACATTCCGGCGCCGCCGATGCCGATGAAGTGCGGGCGGTCCATGGCGGTAGGAAGGCCGGGTGCCATGCGCGTTTCTCCCCAGTGGTGCGTCGGGTGGTACGTGATCGGTGTGCTGCGGTGGTACGGCGCCGCCGCCCGGGAGGACCCGCGCGAGGGCGCCGCCCAAGCCTATGCCTTGCTGTGCGAGAACAGTTTCAGCACCGGGACGCCCACCTTGTGCCGGGCCCGGGACGCCCAGTCCCGGTGGAAGAACTCCTCCACGTAGTGCGGGTCGGTCAGCACGATCACCTCGTCGGCGCCGGCCTCCTCGACCATGGTCTTCAGGGCGTCGAGGGGGTGGTCGTCGACCAGCCGCCCCTCGGCGGCGCTGCCGGACGCTCTGAGGGCGGCGAGCGACACCTCCAGGGCCCGGCGGCCCGTGCTCAGCGCCTCCTCGCCCTCGGGCGTCTCGCCCTCGCGGACGGCCTCGTCGAGTTCGCCGAGCGCGACGTCGTCGATGGCCCTCAGCAGCCGGTCGGCCTGTTCGCCGCGCGGCTGGAGCAGCACGTGGAAGGAGACGGGCTCGTCCCCGTGCAGCGTGGTGACGAACTCCACGTCGGCGGACGTCAGGGCCTTCTCGATCATCAAAACGCTTGTGAACACCAGGCGCCCCTTCTCCTTCGAGGGCTCCGGGCCCTCAATCCTCCGTAGGCCGAGACAGGCCCTGCGGAAACCATCCTGCCCCGTGATCGCACGGGTCTTGCCGGACTAAGTGTGCCCGCCGGACGCCAAGCGGAACGGTAGATTCCGCAGTTTTGCGGACGGGTGGTACCGCTCGAACTCGCATCCGGCCAACCACTTGTACCCGCGGATTTCGGTACCAGTCCGTCACAGACCCACTACACGACGGGCACGAGGCGCGCTCAGGCCCGGCGGTAGCGGCTGTAGAGGAACCCGTCCTCCTCCAGCAGCGAGACCAGCGCGTAGCGCTCCGGAATCGTCACGGACGGCCCTCCCGCGATCCGCTGCGCCCCGCCCGCGGTGAGCATCGGCGAGACGGTCAGGCACAGCTCGTCGAGCACCCCGGAGGCGACCAGCTGGCCCAGCAGCCGGGGCCCGCCCTCGGTCAGCAGCCGGGTGTGGCCCAGCTCGGCGAGGGCCCCGACGACGCGCACCGGGTCCACGCCGACGCCGTCGCCGCAGATCACCACCTTGGCGCCGGCCCTCTCGGCGGCGGCGATCCGGTCCGGGGCCGCGGCGGCGCCGGTCAGGACGAGCGTGGGCACGAGCGGCGAGGTGAACAGCGGCAGACCGAAGTCCAGCTCGAGACCGGCGGTGACCACCGCGATCGCGGGCGCGGGCCCCTGTCCGGCCGCCTTCCGCAGGGCCGCGAACTCGGCACGCGCGCGTGCGGGGCGGTAGCCCTCCTGCCGTACGGTCTGGGCGCCGACGACCACGACGTCCGCGAGCGCCCGCAGCGTGCCGAAGATCCGCATGTCGGTCGCGTTGGAGATGGGCTGCGAGCGGCCGTCGTGCTGGGCCGCGCCGTCGAGCGTGGAGACCATGTTGGCGCGCAGCCAGGACTGCCGGCCGCCCGGCTCGGGCTCGGGGTAGGCGTAGGCGGCGGCCAGCTCGGCGAGGCTCCATTCGCGCTCGTCGGCGGCGCCGGTGACGCGGTCTCCGGCCGCCTCGCCCGGGGCGGGGGCCGCTGTCTGGTCGGTCACAGGGAACAGGCGTCGCATTCGTGCAGTCTGGCACGGCGACTACGATGGGGAATCGTGTCGTCCTCCCCCGCCCCAGACCTCCGCCCGCCGGCCGACGTGGCTCCGCTGTCCCTGTGCGCCCGCGAGCCGCACGTCCCCGCGGACCGGCTCGTCGCCGAGATGGTGCCGCCGCCGCGCTTCGACGGCGTCCGGTTCGACACGTACATCCCGGACCCGGACCAGCCGAGCCAGTCCGAGGCCGTCCGGGTGCTGGAGGAGTTCGCGGCCGGGCTCGGCGGGGCGCACGCCTCCGGCGCCGGCCGCCGGGGCTTCTTCGGCCTCGGCAGGGCCAGGGCGCCCAAGACCCCCGCGGGCCCGCGCGGCGTCTACCTGGACGGCGGCTACGGCGTCGGCAAGACCCACCTGCTGGCCTCCCTGTGGCACGCCACCCCGGCCGAGCCCGCGCTGAAGGCCTTCGGCACCTTCGTGGAGCTGACGAACCTGGTCGGCGCCCTGGGCTTCCAGCAGACCGTGAAGACGCTGTCGGGTCACCGCCTGCTGTGCATCGACGAGTTCGAGCTCGACGACCCGGGCGACACGGTGCTCGTCTCCACGCTGCTCGGCAAGCTCGTGGACGCGGGCGTGGCGCTCGCCGCCACCTCCAACACGCTGCCGGGCAAGCTCGGCGAGGGCCGCTTCGCGGCGGCCGACTTCCTGCGCGAGATCCAGGGCCTGTCCGCCCACTTCCGCGCGCTGCGCATCGACGGCGAGGACTACCGCCACCGGGGCCTGCCCGAGGCGCCCGCGCCGTACTCCGCCGACCAGGTGAAGCAGGCGGCGCACGCCACCGAGGGCGCCTCGCTCGACGACTTCCCCGAGCTGCTGGAGCACCTGGCCCGCGTCCACCCGAGCCGGTACGGCGCGCTGACCGACGGCGTGCGGGCGGTGTGCCTCACGGACGTGCGGCCCGTCCCGGACCAGTCGACGGCGCTGCGGCTGGTCGTCCTCGCGGACCGGCTCTACGACCGCGAGGTGCCGGTGCTGGCCTCGGGCCTGCCGTTCGACCGGCTGTTCAGCGAGGAGATGCTGAAGGGCGGCTACCGCAAGAAGTACTTCCGCGCGATCTCCCGCCTCACCGCCCTGGCCCGCGACGCGAAGCCGCTCGTCGAACACCAGGACTAAAACTCCTTTACGCGGCCGATTACCCGACCATCAAGAGCGACTTCACGCCAAACAGGCCGCGCTTTTCACGCTCTCTTCGATACGAAACGTTGAGTTAACCCTGCAAAGGTCTTTGCAGGGTTAACGTGTTTCTTGACCCCCCGTTGACCATTCATTGGCACGCACTAAAACATGCACGTGAGGCGGGAACCGCCGGACGGCCCACAGGTCGTCCCTGTTCACGCCTTCACTCGACCTCCCCATTCGCGTTGACAGCGCGTCAGGTCGAGGCCATGAATCAGTCCGGAATTCACACCGACGCGCTTGAACGCGCGCCAGGAGGAATCACCCACAGATGCAACCCCTCATCGACAACGCCCGTACGTTCGGACAGCGCCCTGAGGAGTTCGCCAAACTCGCCGAGGGCCAGTCCCCCGACGTCCTGTTCATCACCTGCTCCGACTCGCGGGTCGTCCCCGCCCTGATCACGGGCGCCCGCCCCGGCGAGCTCTTCGAGCTGCGCACCGCGGGCAACATCGTCCCGCCGTACGCCTCCGAGCGCCCCACCGGCGAGGCGGCCACCATCGAGTACGCCGTGGAGGTCCTCGGCGTGACGGACGTCGTGGTGTGCGGCCACTCCCACTGCGGTGCCGTCGGCGCACTGGTGCGCGGCGACGACCTGGAAGCCGTGCCCGCCGTGCGCGACTGGCTGGCGCACGCCGCCGGCCGCCCGAGCGGCGTCGACGCGGCCGACCCTGCGGTCGCCGACGCCGTGCAGCACCACGTCCTGGCCCAGCTGCTCCGGCTGCGCTCCTACCCCTGCGTGGAGAAGCGCCTGGCGGACGGCCGGCTGAGACTGCGCGGCTGGTACTACGAGGTGCACACCGGTGCCGTGCGCGAACACCGCGCGGACACCGACGCGTTCGAGGCGCTGTGAGGGACCCGATGAGCCGGTTCCCCCACCTGCGGCAGGACTTCGCCGCCTCGCTCGTCGTGTTCCTGGTCGCCCTGCCGCTGTGCGTGGGCGTCGCCGTCGCCTCCGGTGTCCCGGCCGAACTGGGCCTGGTCACCGGCATCGTGGGCGGCATCGTCGCCGGCATGCTGCCGGGCAGCAGCCTTCAGGTGTCCGGCCCGGCGGCCGGCATGACCGTGCTGGTCTTCGAGGCCGTGTCCGCGTACGGGCTGCCGGTGCTGGGCGTGATCGTCCTGGCCTGCGGGCTGCTCCAGCTCGGCATGGGCGCCCTGCGGATGGGGCGCTGGTTCCGGGCGATATCCCTGTCGGTCGTCGAGGGCATGCTGGCCGGAATCGGCCTCGTCATCATCGCGGGCCAGCTGTACGCGGCGGCCGGCCTGAAGGCGCCCGCGTCCGGCGTCGACAAGCTCCTCGGACTGCCGGGAGCCGCCGCCGACGCCGTAGGCAGCACCGAGGCGCTCGCCTCGCTCGCCGTCGGCGCGGGCACCGTCGCCGTGATGGTGCTGTGGAAGCGGCTGCCGGAGCGGGCGCGGACGGTGCCGGGCGCCCTGGCCGCCGTCGTCCTCGCCACGCTGGCCACGCTCGCGTTCGGGCTGCCGGTCGCGACCGTGGAGGTGCAGGGCCTGCTGGACTCCGTCCAGGTGCCCGGCGTGTCGGCCTTCGGCGAACTGGCCGGGGTGGGCGTGCTCGGCACGGTCCTGGCGTTCACCCTGATCGCCTCGGCCGAGAGCCTGTTCAGCGCCGCCGCGGTGGACCGGCTGCACGACGGTCCGCGCACCCGGTACGACAAGGAGCTGATGGCCCAGGGCGCCGGGAACACGGTGTGCGGGCTGCTGGGCGCGCTGCCCATGACCGCGGTCATCGTGCGCAGCTCCGCGAACGTCCAGGCGGGCGCGAGGACCAAGGCGTCCCGCGTGCTGCACGGCGTGTGGCTGCTGCTGTTCGCGGCGCTGCTGCCGGGAGCGCTGGCGCTGATCCCGCTGCCCGCGCTGGCCGGCATCCTGGTCCACGCGGGCTGGAAGCTGATCCCGTTCCGGGGCCTGGTGGCGCTGTGGCGGGGACACCGCGGTGAGGCCCTGATCCTGGTGGTCACGGCCGTGTCGATCGTCACGGTGAACATGTTCGAGGGCGTCCTCATCGGCCTGGCGCTGTCCGTGGTCAAGACCGCCTGGGAGGCCTCGCACCTGAAGACGGAGGTCATAGACAAGGGTGCGGGACCGATCCAGGTGTACCTGTCGGGCAACGCGACCTTCCTGCGGCTGCCGAAGATACTCGACAGCCTGGAGGCGCTCCCGCAGGACCGGCCCATCGAGCTGGACCTGTCCGGACTGCACCACCTCGACCACGCCTGCCGTACGGCGCTGGAGAGCTGGGCCGAGCGGCACAGCGCGGCCGGCACCGACCCGGTGCGGCTGACCTCCGGGTCCACCGGGTAGGCCGACCGTCCCGTCCGGTCCGGGGCAGGAGCATGGCCCCGGGCCGGGCATCGGGCATATCGTGACATCAGGCGCACCCGTGCCCCGGGCGCGCCGCCCAGCGGACCTCTCGGCAAGGAGGCCGTCATGCTCGAGGAAGTGCTGGCGGCGCTCGCCGCGACCGGTGCCGCCGGCCTGGCGTACGTCGCGGCGGCGGCCCGGATCGTCAAGCAGTACGAGCGCGGGGTGGTCTTCCGGCTCGGACGCCTGCACGGCGACGTGCGCCCGCCGGGGTTCACCCTGGTCGTGCCCGGCGTGGACCGGCTGCGCAAGGTCAACCTGCAGATCGTCACGATGCCGGTGCCGGCCCAGGAGGGCATCACCCGGGACAACGTCACGGTGCGCGTGGACGCGGTCGTGTACTTCAAGGTCGTGGACGCGCCGGCGGCGATCGTGAACGTCGAGGACTACCGCTTCGCGGTCTCGCAGATGGCGCAGACGTCGCTGCGGTCCATCATCGGCAAGAGCGACCTGGACGACCTGCTGTCGAACCGCGAGAAGCTCAACCAGGGCCTGGAGTTGATGATCGACAGCCCGGCGGTGGGCTGGGGCGTGCAGATCGACCGCGTAGAGATCAAGGACGTGTCGCTGCCGGACACGATGAAGCGCTCGATGGCCCGGCAGGCCGAGGCGGACCGCGAGCGGCGGGCCCGGATCATCAACGCGGACGCCGAGTTGCAGGCGTCGAAGAAGCTCGCCGAGGCGGCCCAGCAGATGGCCGACACCCCTTCCGCGCTCCAACTCCGGTTGCTGCAGACGATCGTGGCGGTCGCGGCGGAGAAGAACTCCACGCTGGTGCTGCCGTTCCCGGTGGAACTGCTGCGCTTCCTGGAGCGGGCCCAGCAGCCTGCGCCCGAACACGCCGGGGAGCGGCGCGTCGAGCAGTGACACGTGTTTCTCGCGTGGTTCCCGCCGACAGTCGCAGGTGATAGACACAGCGGGTCATGTTCCTGTCCGCCAGCAGGAAGGTTCCGCCATGTCCGAAAACGACCGTTCCGCGACCCGTCGTCAGGTGCTCGCCCGCACCGGTGCCCTGGGAGCGGGCATCGCGTTCTCCGGGGCCCTGTCCGAGCTGTTCACCGGCACCGCCGCCGCGCAGAACCTCGGTCACACCGGGTACGGTCCGCTCGTCCCCGACCCGAAGGGCCTGCTCGATCTGCCGGAGGGCTTCCGCTACCGGGTCCTGTCCCGCGAGGGCGAGCCGCTGCGTTCCGGTGAGGGCCCGGTCCCCTCCAACCACGACGGCATGCAGGCCTTCGCCGGCAGACAGGGCCGCGTGCACCTGGTCCGCAACCACGAGAACCGCGCCACCGCGAAGCTCGGCGTCCCCACCGTCGAGGGCCTCACCTACGACCCGGCGGCCAAGGGCGGCTGCACGGCGCTGACCCTGGACTCCCGCGGCGACGTGGTCTCCGAGCGGGTCGCCATCGCCGGTACGGCGGTCAACTGCGCGGGCGGGCCCACCCCGTGGGGCACCTGGCTGACCTGCGAGGAGACCGAGGACAAGGCGGGCACCGCCGGCTACGCCAAGGACCACGGCTTCATCTTCGAGGTCGACCCCGCCGACCCCCACCGCACCGGGGCCGTGCCGCTCACCGCGATGGGCCGCTTCCAGCACGAGGCGATCGCCGTCGACCCCAAGAAGGGGGTGGTCTACGAGACG
The DNA here is from genome assembly GCF_055606745.1 of Streptomyces sp. NPDC037054. Classification (NCBI taxonomy): domain Bacteria; kingdom Bacillati; phylum Actinomycetota; class Actinomycetes; order Kitasatosporales; family Streptomycetaceae; genus Streptomyces; species Streptomyces sp. NPDC037054. Next base: position 381,553 of record NZ_JBVJSJ010000007.1, read on the forward strand.
GAGGACGCCTTCCAGCGGCCGTTCGGCCTGTTCTACCGCTTCCTGCCCGAGAAGCCGCTCGGCGGGCTCGGCTCGCTGCGCGCGGGCGGCCGGCTCCAGGCGATGCGGGTGCCGGGCCTGCCCGACCTGTCGTCGGTCCAGGAGACGGGCGCCTCGTTCGACGGCGTGCAGTGGGTGGACGTGCCGGACCCGCTGGCCGCCGAAACGCCCATCCGGCTCCAGGACTTCGGCCCGAAGGGCATCACGCACGCGCAGAAGCTGGAGGGCTGCTACTGGGGCGGGCGGTGCGTGTACTTCGTGTCGTCGTTCGCGCGCAGCGCCGAGGGCTCGGCCGGGGACCACTACGGCCAGATCTGGCGGTACGACCCGGACCGCCGCCGCCTCACGCTGGTGATCGTCTTCGGCCCGGACACGGACGTGCAGCTGCCCGGCGAGTCGCCGGACAACATCTGCCTCGCCCCGAGCGGCGGCCTCATGGTGTGCGAGGACGGCAACGGCGCCCAGCACGTCTACGGCGTCACCCGGCGGGGCGAGGTCTACGAGATGGCCCGCGGCCGGCAGAACATCGGCACCCCCGAGGAACCGGAGTGGGGCGAGTTCGCCGGCGTCACCTTCTCGCCCGACGGCGAGACGATGTACGTCAACTGCTACACCCCCGGCACGACGTTCGCCGTGACCGGCCCCTGGCGCCGGTAGCCGCCGCGCCCGGGGAGTCCGCGCGGCTCCCCGGGCCGCCCCGGAACTGAAACCGCCGGGACGGGGTACCCGGCGGCCATGAGCGACAAAGACCAGGTCAGCGGCTCGTACTGGCTGCGGACGGCAACCGGCGGGCCGCGTCCCGCGCTCACCGAGGACCTCGACGTCGACGTGGCCGTGATCGGCGCCGGAGTGGCCGGGCTGAGCACGGCGTGGGAGCTGACGCGGGCCGGGCGGAGCGTGGCGGTGCTGGAGGCGCGCCGGGTCGCGGCCGGCGTCACGGGCCACACCACCGCCAAGGTGACCGCCCTGCACTCCCTGATCTACGACAGGCTGCGCCGTACGCGCGGCGCCGAGGGCGCGCGGCTGTACGCCCGTTCGCAGTCCGAGGCGGTCGAGCGCATCGCGGAGATCGCCGAGGAGCTGGGCGTCGACTGCGAGTGGGAGCGCCGGGACTCCTTCACGTACGTCTGCGAGCCGGGCCGCGTCGACGAGGTGCGGGCCGAGGCGGAGGCCGCCCGGGAGGCCGGACTGCCCGCGTCCTTCGTGACGGAGACGGGGCTGCCGTTCCCGGTCGCCGGCGCGGTGCGGGTCACGGGGCAGGCGCAGTTCCACCCGCTGAAGTACCTGTACGCCCTCACCGACGACCTGGTGGCGCGCGGCGGGCGGGTGTTCGAGGAGACCACCGTGCTGTCGCTGGACGAGGGCGAGCCCTGCCGGCTGTCGACGGACACCGGCGCGACGGTCACCGCGCGGGACGTCGTGGTCGCCACCCACTACCCGATCTTCGACCGGGCCCTGCTGTTCACGCGGCTCTCCCCGCGCCGGGAGCTGGTGGTCGCGGGCACGATCGGGGCGGACCGGGACCCGGGCGGCATGTTCATCACGCCCGACGAGAACACCCGCTCGGTGCGCACGGCCCCGCTGGACGACGGCCGGCGGCTGCTCGTGGTGACCGGGGAGCACTTCACGCCGGGCACGGGCGACACCCGGGAGCGATTCGACCGGCTGTCCGCCTGGGCGACGGAGCACTTCCCCGGTCTGGAGCCGACCGACGCCTGGGCCACGCAGGACAACGACTCCACCGACACCGTGCCGCTCGTCGGCCCGCTGCACCCGCGTGCCCGGCACGCGTACGTGGCGACCGGTTTCGGCGGCTGGGGCATGAGCGGCGGCGTGATGGCGGGCCGGCTGCTGACCGCGCAGATCACCGGGCAGCCGTGCGCGTGGAGCGAGTTGTACGACCCGCGCCGGCTGCGCTCGACCGTGCGGGAGGCCCCGGCGTTCCTGAAGCACCAGGCGCAGGTCGCGGGCCACTTCGTGGGCGACCGGCTGAAGCCACCGCCGCCGGTGGAGGCGCTGCCGCCGGGCGAGGGCGCCCTGGTCCGCGTCGACGGCGACCGGCTCGCGGTCTACCGCGACGACGACGGCGCCCTGCACGCCGTCTCCTCCCGCTGCACGCACATGGGCTGCCTGGTCGCGTTCAACGCCGCCGAGCGCGCCTGGGAGTGCCCCTGCCACGGCTCCCGCTTCGACACGGACGGCAAGGTGATCCAGGGCCCGGCGACCCGGCCGCTGAAGCGCCGCGACATCTGACGGGGACGCCCGGCCGGGTGAGGCTCACCCACACCCCTACACATTTCCGGCAATCCACACGATCACCGCACATACCTTCATACGGTGATCACATCGGTACGTCGCGTCACCGCCGTCTGCGTCCTGGCCGCCGCCCTCGCCGCCTGCGGCACCGCCGAGGACCCGCGGGACCCCGGGCCCGCCCGCCGGGCGTCGAGCGGCCCGCCCTCCACCTCGCCCGCCGGGCCCGCCGGCCCTCCGACGCTCGCGCCCGGACCGGCGGGCCTGACCCCCGTCTTCGAGAGCGGCCCCCGCACCCGCGGCCGGAGCGTCGCGCTCACCTTCGACGCCGACATGACCGCCGACCAGGGGCCCCGGGCTGCGGCGGGCGAACGCTTCGACAATCCGCGGCTGATCGCGACGCTGCGCGCGCTGCGGGTGCCGGCCACCGTCTTCATGACCGGGCGATGGGCCGAGCAGTACCCCGGCCAGGCCCGCTCCCTCGGCCGGGACCGGCTGTTCGAGGTCGCCAACCACTCCTACAGCCACTACGCGTTCACCGGCGACTGCTACGGCCTGCCGACCGTCGCCGCGCACCGGATGCGGGCGGACGTGGAGCGGGCGTACGAGGCGTTCCGCAGGGCCGGGGTGCCGGATCCGATGCCGTACTTCCGTTTCCCGGGCGGCTGTTACGACCGCCGCGCGCGGCGGGCGCTCGCGGCGGCCGGTGTCACCGCCGTGCAGTGGGACGTCGTGGGCGGGGACGCCTTCGCGACGGACGCGGACGCGGTGGCCCGGCAGGTGCTGGACGGCGTGCGGCCCGGGTCGGTGGTGGTGCTGCACTGCACCCGCAGCGCCGCCCCCGCGACGGAGCGGGCGGTGCGCAGGATCGTGCCGGAGCTGCGCCGCAAGGGCTACCGGTTCGTGAAGGTGTCGGAACTGATCGGCTCCGCCGTGGGCCGGGGCTGACCGGGCCCGATCGGCTTACGCTGGAGGCATGAGTGACGGCGACGACTACTGCCTGATCGACGCGGCCCGGCCGCCCAAGGCCGATGGGCCGCCGTACGCGGAGTGCGTGCTGTGCCGGGAGCCGACGGAGTACCCGGAGTCGTACAAGGGCATCACGCTGTGCCCGGTCTGCGAGTGGCAGGAGGCGCAGCGCACGGCCTGCTCCGGGTGACGCGCGCGGGACGCGGGTTGGCAGACTTGGGGGCGTGAGCGAAGAACCGACGCCCGCGGGCGACAGCCCCTTCCGTCCCGAGCCCGGCGACCGCGACCGGGCGCCCCAGTTCGTGCTGCCGTTGGTCGTCCGCATCGAGCGGGCGGCTCCCCCGGCGCGCACCGACGCCCTGGAGACCGCGGCGCGCGCGGTGCTCGTGATGCTGAGCGACGCGCGCTCGACCGGCGAGGGCGAGTGGGCGCGGGCGATGCGGGACTGGCAGGACGCCCGGATCCGCAAGGTGGTGCGCCGGGCGCGCGGCGCCGAGTGGCGGCGGGCCGAGGCGCTGCCGGGCATCACGGTGACCGGCAAGTCCGCCGAGGTGCGGGTCTTCCCGCCGGTGCCGCTGGACGGCTGGCCCAAGGACCTGGCCCGGCTCCAGGTGTCCGGCACCGAGCTGGACGACCCGGAACCGCCGGTGCCGGCCGACCCGGGCACGCCGGTGCTGTGGACGAGCCCCGGCCTCGGCATGTCGGCGGGCAAGGCGATGGCGCAGGCCGGGCACGGCGCCCAGCTCGCCTGGTGGGAGCTGAACGACGAGGAGCGGGCCGCCTGGCGCGACGCGGGCTTCCCGCTCGCCGTCCGCACCCCCGACGCCGAGACGTGGGGAGCGCTCACGACGAGCGGACTCCCCGTGGTGCGGGACGCGGGCTACACGGAGATCGCCCCGGGCAGCTGCACGGTCGTCGCCGACCACCCGGCGCTGCGCTGACGCGTCCCGGCGAACCTCAAATGTTGCTCTGAACGTCCTCGCCGGGGGGTTCGGTCCCGTCCGGCGGGGTCATACCCCCGTCACGTCCGGGGGACGGCGGGGCGAGCACGGCCGGGGGGCCTTGGGTTGGAGGGGACCATGGAGCGACTGGGCACGGGGATCGGATGGCGGCCGGAGATCGCGGACGCCGTGGAGCGCATGCCGGGCATCGACTGGGTCGAGGTCGTGGCCGAGAACGTCTGCCCCGGGCACCTGCCCGAGTCGCTGCTGCGGCTGCGCGAGCGCGGCGTGACGGTCGTGCCGCACGGCGTCTCACTGGGTCTCGGCGGCGCGGACCGGCCCGACGCCGGACGGCTGGCGGCGCTGGCCGAGCGCGTCGAGGCACTGGGATCGCCGCTGGTCACGGAGCACATCGCGTTCGTCCGGGCGGGCGGCCCGCTGACCGCGTCGCCGCGCCTGGAGGCCGGGCACCTGCTGCCCGTGCCGCGCACCCGGGACGCGCTCGACGTGCTGTGCGAGAACGTCCGCGTCGCGCAGGACGCGCTGCCGGTGCCGCTGGCCGTCGAGAACATCGCGGCCCTGTTCTCCTGGCCCGGCGAGGAGCTGACGGAGGGCCAGTTCCTGTACGAACTCGCCGACCGCACCGGCGTACGGCTCCTCATCGACGTGGCGAACCTGCACACCAACCACGTCAACCGCGGCGAGGACCCGGCCGAGGCGCTGGCCGAACTTCCGCTGGAGGCCGTCGCGTACGTCCATGTCGCGGGCGGCTTCGAACGGGACGGCGTGTGGCACGACAGCCACGCCCACCCCGTCCCGCGGCCCGTCCTCGACATCCTGGCCGACCTGGCCTCCCGGGTCGCCCCGCCCGGCGTGCTCCTGGAGCGGGACGAGAACTTCCCCGAACCGGCGGAGCTGGAGGGCGAGTTGGCGGCCGTCCGGGAGGCGGTGCGGAAGAGTCCGCCGCCGCGCGTAACGGCGCGGGCGGGAAACGGCGTGCCGCGCGGGGCCGAGCCGGTCCCGGAGCAGCCGGGGGCCCGTCAGCGTCTCGGCATCGCGCAGGCCGCGCTGCTGTCCGCGCTGGTCGCCGGGACGCCCGCGCCCGAGGGGTTCGACCGGGTGCGGCTCGGGGTGCAGGCGCGGGCCCTCGCCGCCAAGCGGGCCGGCGTCGTCGCGAAGGTCGCGCCGGAACTGCCGGACATCCTCGGCGACGCGTACCGGCCCGCCTTCCTCGCGTACGCGCGCAAGCGCCCGATGACCGGCGGCTACCGGCGCGACGCCCTGGACTTCGCGGAACACGTCCTGAAGACCGACCGCCGCGAACACGCCGATGCCCGCCGGGAGTTGCGCGACTGGTGGTTGGACCGCGCGGGCCCGGCCCCACGACGGCGCCGCGCCGGCAGCCGCCTGGGCCGGGCGACCCGACGGGTGCTCCTGCGCCGCTGAACCGCGAGCCGACGCCGCCTTCCTCCCGGGATGGGCGAGACTTCCCCTTTGTCGCTGTCGTGCGCCGAAAGGGATACCCGATGAAGAGTGCCGTTCTCTACTCGGCCGCCGGGTCGTTGCTGCTCACGGGCCTCGCCGCCGCCCCGGCCGGGGCCGGTCCCGGCCTGCCGGCGGGTACGGCCGAGCTGCGCGGCACCGAGGTGGCCGCCGCGCGCGCCGCGGCCCGGGGCGTCCACTTCGGCGCGTGCCCCGAGGCCGGGGACCTGCCGGGCGGCATGCGCTGCGGCACGGTGACCGTGCCGCTCGACTACGCGCGCCCCGACGGCGAGCAGATCGCACTCACCGTCAGCCGCGTGCCGGCCACGCAGAAGGACCCGCACAACAGCAAGCACCAGGTGCCCCGGCAGGGCGCGCTCGTTTACAACCCGGGCGGGCCCGGCGCGTCCGGGCTGTACTTCCCGCTCATCGGCTTCCTGCCCGAGTGGAAGCGCATCGCCGCGGCGTACGACCTGGTCGGCTACGCCCCGCGCGGCGTGAGCCCGTCGGCTCCGCTGTCCTGCAAGGACCCCAAGACGTACTTCAAGGGGCCGACGCCCGCCCCTACGCACCCCTCGGAGTCGTACAAGCGGGAGCGCGTCGCGCAGGCCAAGGCGTACGCCCGGGGCTGCGCGCAGCGCGCGGGCAGGGCGCTGCGGCACTACCACTCCCTCAACAACGCCCGCGACCTCGAGGTGCTGCGGGCCGCACTGGGCGAGCGGCGGCTGACGTTCATGGGGGCGTCGTACGGCACGTACTTCGGGGCGCTGTACGCGACGATGTTCCCCGGGCACGTGCGGCGCATGGTGTTCGACGCGGCGGTGAACCCGGACCCGGAGCAGGTCTGGTACCGCAACAACCTCGCGCAGTCGGCCGCGTTCGAGGACCGCTGGGCGGACTTCCGGGAGTGGGTCGCCCGGCACGACGGCGTGTACGGGCTCGGCGCCACCGCGAGCGAGGTGCAGCGCAGCTACGAGCGGGCGAGCGCCCGGCTGGCGGAGAAGCCGGCCGGCGGGAAGGTCGGACCGGGCCAGCTGCAGGGGGCGTTCCTCCAGGCCGGGTACTACGACGACTACTGGCCGCACCGCGCGCACGCGCTGTCGGCGTATCTGAAGGGCGACCCGAAGCCGCTGATCGAGCAGGCGGCGCCGCCCGGCGAGGGCACCGGGGGCGCCGAGGCCACGCGGGCGGCGACCGAGGCGGAGAACAGCACCGCCGTCTACACGGCCGTGGAGTGCAACGACGCGCCCTGGCCGACCGACTTCCGGGTGTGGGACCGGGACAACACCCGGCTGGCGCGCACGGCGCCGTTCGAGACCTGGGACAACGTCTGGACGAACCTGCCGTGCGCCTTCTGGCCCGCGCCCCGGCAGGAGCCGCTCGACGTGCGGACCGCGCCGGGTGAGCTGCCGCCGACGCTGATCCTGGCCGCCGAACGGGATGCCGCCGCGCCGTACCAGGGGGCGCTGGAGATGCACCGCAGGCTGGCGGGCTCTGTGCTGGTGACCGAGCGGGACGCCGGCACGCACGGCATCGCGGGCGGCCCGAACCGCTGCGTCAACGGGCACCTGGAGGCGTACCTGCTTCAGGGGCGGCTCCCGGTGCGGCGCGCGGCGTGCGCACCGCACCCGGAGCCGCGGCCCACGTCCCCGGACGACCGCGCGAAGCGGCGCGGGGCCCTGCGGGCCGCGCCCTGATCAGGCGAGCCCGGCGACCAGCTCGGACACCGACTTGCGGCGGCCGGTGTAGAACGGCACCTCCTCGCGGACGTGCAGCCGGGCCTCGGAGGCGCGCAGGTGACGCATGAGGTCGACGATGCGGTACAGCTCGTCGGCCTCGAAGGCGAGGATCCACTCGTAGTCGCCGAGGGAGAACGAGGCGACCGTGTTCGCGCGCACGTCCGGGTAGCCGCGGGCCATCTTGCCGTGGTCGGCGAGCATCCGGCGGCGGTCCTCCTCGGGCAGCAGGTACCAGTCGTAGGAGCGCACGAAGGGGTAGACGCTCACGTAGTCGCGGGGCGTCTCGTCGGCGAGGAACGCGGGGATGTGCGAGCGGTTGAACTCGGCGGGGCGGTGCAGCGCCATGTTCGACCACACCGGCTCCAGGGCGCGGCCCAGCTTCGTACGGCGGAAGAGGTTGTACGCCTCCTGGAGCTGGTCGCTGGTCTCGGCGTGCCACCAGATCATGAGGTCGGCGTCGGCGCGCAGCCCGGACACGTCGTACGTGCCGCGGACGGTGACGTCCTTGGCGGCGAGCTGGTCGAACAGCTCCTGGACCTCGTCGGCGTACCCGGCGCGGTCCTCGGGCAGCACGTCCTTCAGCTTGAAGACGGACCAGAGCGTGTAGCGGATGACCTCGTTGAGGTCCTTGGCCAGCTTGCCCTTGTTCGGGATCCGGTCGGCGGCGGGGGTGGTGGCGTCGTCACTCATGCCCTCATTCTCCCGCTCCTCCGTGCAGGCTCTGCACCGGGTTGGCGGTGAGCTCCTGCACAGCGCGCGGGTCGCCGAGGATCTGGTCGGCGGCCGCGTTGGCGCTCGCGACGCAGGCGGGGATGCCGACGCCGTCGTACACCGCGCCGCACACGGCGAGGCCGGGGAGCCGCGCGACGTGGGCGCGGACGCGGGCCACGCGCGCGTGGTGGCCGACGGGGTACTGGGGCAGGCCGTCCGTCCAGCGGGTGACGCGGGTGGCGACCGGGTCGGCGGTGAGGCCGGTGGCCTCGCGCAGGTCGTGCCGCGAGACGGCCACCAGTGCGGCGTCGTCGCGGCCGAGGATCTCCGTCTCGCCGTACCGGCCGACGGAGGTGCGCAGCACGAGCAGGTCCGGGTCCTCGTCGGCGATCCAGCCCCACTTGCGGGAGGCGAACGTGGACGCCTTGATGGTGCGTCCGTCGACGGGCGGCACGAGGAAGCCGCTGCCCTCGGGCAGGCCGGCGTCCGCGCGGCGGTAGGCGAGGGTGATCAGGGCCATCGAGGCGTACTCGACGGCGGTCAGCTCGGCCGCGGCGGCCGGTGCCTCCTCGCGCAGCAGCGCGGCGGCGGCGGGGGCGGGCACGGCCACGACCACGGCGTCGGCGCGCAGCTCCCGGTCCCCGGCGGTGATCCGCCACCCGGCGTCGGCCGCGCGCCGCAGCCGCGTCACGCGCGTGCCGGCGAGGATCTCGCCGCCGCGGGCCCGTACCGCGTCGGCGACGGCGAGCGGCAGGCTTCCCACGCCGCCCTCGATGCCCATGAACACCGGTCCGGTCCGCTGATTCGCCGCGGCCTTCGCCTGGATCTCGCGCACGCCCTCGGTGAGCGAGGTGTGCGTGCGCGCGGCCCGGTACAGCTGCGGGACGGCCGAGCGCATCGAGATGCGGTAGGCGTCGCCCGCGTACACCCCGCCGAGGAGCGGTTCCACGAGGCGGTCGACGACCTCGCGGCCGAGCCTGGCCGCCACGTAGGCGCCGACGGCCACGTCGTCGCCGACCTCGGTGCGCGGCAGGTCGGCGTCCCGCTCGATCCGGGCGAGCCCTTCGTCGGACAGGACGCCGGCGAGGGCGGCGGCGCTGCCGGGCACGCCCATGACGTGGCCCTTGGGCATGGGGCGCAGGGCGCCGCGGGTCCAGATCGAGGCCGTCGCGGTGGCCGGCGGGGTCAGCCGGTCGGCGAGGCCCACCTCGCGGGCGAGGTCCACGGCCTCGGGGCGGCGCGCCAGCATCGACTCGGCACCCAGGTCGACGCGGACGCCCGCGATCTCGCCGGGCAGCAGCTTGCCGCCGACGCGCTCCGAGGCCTCCAGCACGGTGACCCGCGCCCCGCGCTCCAGCAGCCGGTGGGCGGCGGCGAGACCGGCGATGCCGGCCCCGACGACGACGACCTCTCCGGCGCCCGTAGGTGATCCGCTCATGGCTCCACCTTCTCAAACGGCACCGACGGCCACGCGGGCCGCACCGCCCTCGGCCCGAGTCCCGACCGTGACCCGTTCGGAACCGTTCCGCGCCAACGTCCGGGGGTCTCGCGGCGTCGTAGGAGCGTCAGTCGGTTCACGACCCTGGGGGCTTGCCATGCACGCACGACGTTCCACCCGACCGGTCCGGGCCCTGGCCGGGGTGCTGCTGGCCGCCGGCCTCGCGCTCACCGGATGCGGCGGCGCCGCCGACAGCGGCGGCAGCAGCGCCGACAAGGCCGCCGTCGGGGAGGCCGGCTCGCGGGCCGACGCCAAGGAGGGCGCGCCGGGCGCCGGCTCCCGGGCCGACGGCGCCGCGGCGGGCGAGGCGCCGAAGGCCCCGGCGAACCCGAGCCGCGTCATCCGGACCGCGACCGTCTCGGTGCAGGTCGAGGACGTGCCGAAGGCGCTGGAGGAGGCGCGGGCCACCGCCGGGGACGCGGGCGGTTACGTCGGCAGCGAGACCACCACCCACGACGGGGGCCACGAGCACACGCGGGTCGTGCTGCGGGTGCCCGTCGACCGGTACGAGGCGGTCCTCGCCGAGCTGGAGGGCGCGGGCAGGCTCCTGGAGCGGACGGCGAAGGCGCAGGACGTCACCGACCAGGTCGTGGACGTGGACAGCCGGATCGCGTCGCAGCGCGCGAGTGTGGCGCGGATCAGGGAGCTGATGGAACGGGCCACGAAGCTGAGCGACGTGGTGACGCTGGAGGGCGAACTGGGCGCCCGGCAGGCCGATCTGGAGTCGCTGCTCGCCCGGCAGGCGTCGCTGAAGGACCGCACGAGCCTCGCCACCGTCACCCTGTCGCTCTCGGAGCGGCCGGTGAAGCGGGCGGCGAAGGACGACGAGCCCGGTTTCGTGGACGCGCTCGCGGGCGGCTGGGGCGCGTTCGTGACGACGCTGCGCTGGATCGTGGTGGCGGTCGGCGCGGTGCTGCCGTTCGCCGCGGCGGTGGCGCTGCTCGCCCTGGTGTGGCTGCGGCTGGTGCGGCCGAGGCTGCCGCGCCGTCGCGCGGAATGACATGTCCTTCTCCCGTAGCGTGTTCGCATGGTCATGAGCCGTGCGAGGGGTACGAGAGAACGTCTGGTCGTGATCGGCGCCGACGCCGCGGGGATGTCCGCGGCGTCGCAGGCGCGCCGGCTGAAGGGCCCCGACGAGCTGGAGATCGTGGCGTTCGAACGCGGCCACTTCACCTCCTACTCGGCGTGCGGCATCCCGTACTGGGTGGGCGGTCACGTCCCCGGGCGGGACCAACTGATCGCCCGTACGCCCGAGGAGCACCGCGCGCGGGACATCGACCTGCGGATGCGGACGGAGGTCACGGAGATCGACGTGGCGGGCGGGCGGGTACGCGCGCGTGACGTGGACTCCGGCGGCGAGTCCTGGACGTCGTACGACAAGCTCGTGATCGCCACCGGGGCCCGGCCGGTCCGTCCGGACCTGCCCGGCGTGGACGCGCCGGGTGTGCACGGGGTGCAGACGCTGGACGACGGGCAGGCGCTGCTGGACACGCTCACACGCGCGCGTGGCCGTCGCGCGGTCGTCGTCGGCGCGGGCTACATCGGCGTGGAGATGGCGGAGGCGCTCATCGACCGCGGCTACGAGGTGACGGTCGTCAACCGGGGCTCGGAGCCGATGTCGACGCTGGACCCGGACATGGGCCGGCTGGTGCACGAGGCGATGGAGGGCCTCGGCATCACGATGGTGAACGACGCCGAGGTCACCGGGATCCTCCTCGACGGGGACGGCCGGGCGCGCGCGGTGGCCACGGCGGACGCCGAGTACCCGGCGGACGTGGTGGTCCTCGGCATCGGCGTGCGCCCGGAGACGTCGCTCGCGGCGGCGGCCGGACTGCCGCTGGGCGCGCACGGCGGGCTGCTGACGGACCGTGCGATGCGGGTGCGCGGACGGGAGAACATTTGGTCGGGCGGCGACTGCGTGGAGGTCCTGGACCTGGTGTCCGGGCAGGAGCGGCACATCGCGCTCGGCACGCACGCCAACAAGCACGGTCAGGTCATCGGCACCAACGTGGGCGGCGGCTACGCCACGTTCCCGGGCGTGGTGGGCACGGCAGTGAGCAAGGTGTGCGACCTGGAGATCGCGCGTACGGGCCTGCGGGAGAAGGACGCCCGCCGCGTGGGTCTGTGTTTCGAGGCGGTCACCATCGAGTCGACGAGCCGCGCGGGCTACTACCCGAACGCCTCGCCGATGACGGTGAAGATGCTCGCCGAGCAGCGCACGGGCGTGCTCCTCGGCGTGCAGATCGTGGGCCGCGAGGGCGCCGCCAAGCGCGTCGACGTCGCGGCGGTCGCCCTCACCGCCCGGATGACGGTGGAACAGATGACGGCCCTGGACCTGGGGTACGCCCCGCCGTTCTCGCCGGTGTGGGACCCGGTGCTGGTGGCGGCCCGCAAGGCGGCGAAGCGCATCCAGGACGGCGGCCGGTAGGACCGGCGCGGCCGGGCGGCATCAACCCGACTGCGCCGCCGTGCCGTTGATGCGTTCGATCGCCTGCCGGGCCTGTTCCGCCGGTGGCCTCGGCGGCAGCGACGACACCGACGCCGGGGCGGAGGCGGCGGCCGGCTGCTCGCCGGCGGGCCGGGCGTGGGCGGCGGTCCGCGCCGAGCGCAGGCGGTGGCTCACCGCCTCGTCCAGCGTCACCGGGCGCTGCGTCTGGGACGCCAGCCGCGCGGCATCCTGGCCGAGCCGGGCGACGTCCTCCCAGGGCAGGCGCACCACGAGCGTGAGCTCCGCCTCTCCGTCGGGCAGGGCGTGCATCGTGGGAGTACCTCGGTCGTTCATCGCCTGTCCTCACGTCGTCGCCGCGACCGCCTTCCCCGTGCCGCGGGCGGTTGAGGAGACATACGGACACCCGTACGGACGCGTTCAGCGCCGGCGCCGATTCGCCGGCGGCGACACGGGCACTAGTGGGGTGTGGTCATCCCGGTCCATGACGTGAATCCGGCGCGGCGCACCCCGTGGGTGACGTACGCGCTGCTCGTGGCGAACATCCTGGTGTTCGTGTTCACTCCTGGCGTCGTCGGCTCGCTGACGGGCGAGAGCAGCCTGGCGCAGCTGTGCCACCTCCAGGAGTTCCTGGACCGGTACGCGGTGGTGCCGCGCGAGCTGATCCACCATCACATGCCGCGCCTGGTGCCCACGGGCGAGGTGGGCGTGGGCCCGCGGGGGCCCGGCTGCGTGGTGGGCCCGCCGGGCTACGACAAGTCGCCGGAGCTGAGCGTCCTCACGGCGATGTTCCTGCACGGCGGCTGGCTGCACCTGCTGGGCAACATGCTGTTCCTGTGGATCTTCGGCAACAACATCGAGGACCGCATGGGCCACCTGAGGTTCCTGCTGTTCTACCTGGTGTGCGGCTACGCGGCGTCGTACGGCTTCGCGCTGCTGAACGACGGTTCCGGCGACCCGCTGATCGGCGCGTCCGGGGCGATCGCCGGGGTGCTGGGCGCCTATCTGGTGCTGTATCCGCGGGCCAGGGTGTGGGTGCTGGTGCCGTTCCTGGTCTTCCTGCCGCTGCGGCTGCCCGCCTGGATCGTGCTGGGTCTGTGGTTCGTGCTCCAGGCGCTGTACTCGTCCGGCGCGGGCGTGTCCGCCGCGGGCACGGTGGCGTACGCGGCGCACGTCGCCGGTTTCGTCGTCGGCCTGCTGATCGCGCTGCCGCTGCGGCCGGGCACCACGCCGCCCCCGGAGCCGCCCGGCCTGCTGTTCGGCAGGCGGGCGCGGCCCCGTCACCCGTGGTGAACCGGCGGGCGGGCGGCGCGGGTCGGCGTGCGGTGCGGGGTCAGCGGGCGGTGCTGGTGTGCACGTGCTCCACGAGACGGGTCAGCGCGTCCGGGTCGGTGGACGGCATCACGCCGTGGCCGAGGTTGAAGACGTGGCCCTCGAGACCGGCGGCGCTGCGGAGGACCTCCTCGGTCTTGGCCTCGACGGCCTCGCGGCCCGCGAACAGCACGGTCGGGTCGAGGTTGCCCTGGAGCGCCTTGCCGGGGCCGACGCGGCGGGCGGCCTCGTCGAGCGGGACGCGCCAGTCGACGCCCACGACGTCCGCGCCGGCCTCGCCCATCAGGCCGAGCAGCTCGCCGGTGCCGACGCCGAAGTGGATGCGCGGCACGCCGTACGCCTCGACGGCGCGGAACACCTTCGCGGAGGCGGGCATCACGGAGCGCCGGTAGTCGGCGGGGGCGAGCGCGCCGGCCCACGAGTCGAACAGCTGGACCGCGCTCGCGCCGGCTTCGATCTGCACCTTGAGGAAGGCCGCCGTGATGTCGGAGAGGCGGTCGAGCAGGTCGGCCCACAGCTCGGGGTCGCCGTACATCATGGCCTTGGCGTTCTCGTAGGTGCGGGAGGGGCCGCCCTCGACGAGGTAGCTGGCGAGGGTGAACGGGGCGCCCGCGAAGCCGATGAGGGGCGTGGCCCCCAGCTCGCGGGTCAGCATGCCGACGGCCTCGGTGACGTAGGAGACGTCGTCCGGGGTGAGGTCGCGCAGCCGGTCGAGGTCGGCGCGGGTGCGGACCGGCCGCTCGACGACGGGGCCGACGCCGGGCTTGATGTCGAGATCGACGCCGATCGCCTTGAGCGGGACGACGATGTCGCTGAAGAAGATCGCCGCGTCCACGCCGTGCCGGCGCACCGGCTGGAGGGTGATCTCGGTGACCAGGTCGGGCCGCATGCAGGAGTCGAGCATCCCGATGCCCTCGCGGACCTTGCGGTACTCCGGCAGGGAGCGCCCGGCCTGCCGCATGAACCAGACCGGAGTGTGCGGCACGGGCTCGCGCCTGCACGCCTTGAGGAAGGCTGACTCGTACGTCGCTGTCGGCTGCTTGCCCGTGGGGCTTCCGTTGGCACTCACGACGGAAAGTCTCCCACGGCCCCGGAACGGGAGCGGCCACGGGCGTCCGGGCGGCCGCTTCGGCCGCTTTGTACATCACGTACATCACGCCACCGGGTGTCTTGCCCTGCGCGGAGCCCCCGTTCCCCTTAATCTTCCCCGCATGGCTGCGGCTCAGGGACGACTGTCGGACGGCACTGGCGGAATGGACGAACCCAAGGACCCGAAGGACACCAAGGACTCGAAAGTCGCGGAGCAGGCCGGGGAGGGCGACCGGCAGGCGGCCGCCGCCCCGTTGCCCTTCAGGGCGGCCGTGGACGCGTTGCGGGCGGCGCGGCTGCGACCGCAGGTGGAGGTGGAGCCGACGCGCCCGCCGCAGCGTCTCGCGCCGTACACGTACGCGCTGGAGGCGGCGGTCGTGGACGGCGACCAGGACCTGGCGGACGGGCGCCTGGTGCTGCTGTACGACCCGGCCGGGCACGACGCCTGGCGGGGGACGTTCCGGCTGGTGACGCTGGTGCGCGCGGAGCTGGAGCCGGAGATGGCGGCGGATCCGCTGCTGCCGGAGGTGTGCTGGTCGTGGCTGACCGGGGCGCTGCAGGCGCGCGGGCTGACGTACGGCGAGCCGAGCGGCACGGTGACGCGGGCGAGTTCGCACTACTTCGGCGGTCTCTCGGCGCGGCCGCCGGCGTCGCAGATCGAGATCCGGGCGTCCTGGACGCCCCGTGAGGGGCTGGGCGGGGTGCCGGACACCGGGGCGCACCTGGCGTCCTGGTGCGATCTGCTGGCGCAGGTCGCGGGGCTGCCGCCGGCCGGTCCGGGCGATGCGTCGGTGGTGACGCTGCCGCAGCGCAGGGGGCCGCAGTCGACGTGATCCCTTCCTGAGTACGCCGCGGGCGTACGGGGCGGTCGGTACCGCCTCGTACGCCCTTTCGTTTTGCCTCGCCCCGGCGCTCCTTCGCGCCCGGCTCACGAACCGTCACTTTGTCGATACGGCCACTTTCGGACGCGTTGCGACGCGGACCGAAACCGTTCGGTCTTCGAATGATCGATCGCGTGTCCGAATTGCACGGATTGTTACTCACCAGATCGTGATCATTCTCTAAAGGCCCAGAGGTTTGCTGCCGAAGACGACTGTGACCTTGAAAGCACGGTTCGTACCGGCTACACCCCCACGAGCCGGCCCCGTCCCGCACCCCAGGAGGCCTGGTGTCCGTTCTCCTCGAGCAGCCCGCAAGCCTGGTCGCCTACCGCCCGAACAAGCCGACCGCCATGGTGGTCGTGGCCGACCCCCGCGTCCGCTCCACCGTCACCCGCCACCTGTGGGCGCTCGGTGTCCGTGACGTCATCGAGGCCTCGTCCGTCGCGGAGGCTCGTCCCCGCATCGGCAACCCCCGCGACATCTGCGTCGCCGACGTCCACCTGCCGGACGGTTCCGGCCTCACCCTGCTGTCCGAGACCCGTGCCGCGGGCTGGCCCAACGGCCTCGCCCTCTCCGCGGCCGACGACATCGGCGCCGTGCGCAACGCCCTCGCGGGCGGTGTGAAGGGCTACGTCGTCACCGGCACCCGCACCAACATCGGGCTCCCCACCCGACCCGGCGCCGCCCCCATCGGCGCCGCCGCCGCCCGCCTGCACCGCCGCCCCCCGGGTGCCCCGAGCCACCCGGGCGGCTACCGCGAACTGTCCGGCCGCGAGGTCGAGGTGCTGCGCCTGGTCGCGGAGGGCCAGTCGAACAAGGCGATCGGCGTCTCCATGGGCCTGTCCGCCCTGACCGTCAAGAGCCACCTGGCCCGCATCGCCCGCAAGCTCGGCACGGGCGACCGCGCCGGCATGGTCGCGGTGGCCCTGCGCACCGGCATCATCCACTGACCGCCCACGTCCCGCCCTACCCCACGCGGACCACGACGCCGTGAACGCGATCCGTCCCTGAGCTGTCCTGTTTACGACCCCGCGGCGCCCGCGGAGGGAACGTTCCCTCCGCGGGCGCCTTCCGCGCACGGATACTCTTGACATGTGACCGACGCCCACGAAACCGCAGCAGACAGTTCACTGCGAACCACCGGAGGCGCTCCTCCGGACGACGACGGATCTTCTGCTACGGAGGCGCCGATCCCCTTGCTCGAACCCCGTGAGGGCATTCCCCCCGTGGTCGCGGACGACGCCGCCCTCGCCGAGGTCGTCGCCGCGTTCGCCGCCGGGTCCGGCCCTGTCGCCGTCGACGCCGAGCGCGCCTCCGGCTACCGCTACGGCCAGCGCGCCTACCTCGTGCAGCTGCGCCGTGAGGGCGCCGGCACCGCGCTGATCGACCCCGTCGCCTGCCCCGACCTGTCCGGCCTCGGCGAGGCCCTGTCCGGCGTGGAGTGGGTGCTGCACGCCGCCACGCAGGACCTGCCGTGCCTGCGCGAGATAGGGATGATGCCCACCCGGCTGTTCGACACCGAGCTCGCCGGACGGCTCGCCGGGTTCCCGCGGGTCGGCCTCGGCGCGATGGTGGAGAACGTCCTCGGCTACGTCCTGGAGAAGGGCCACTCGGCCGTCGACTGGTCGACCCGGCCGCTGCCGGAGCCCTGGCTGCGCTACGCCGCGCTCGACGTCGAACTGCTCGTCGACCTGCGTGACGCGCTGGAGAAGGAGCTGGACCGGCAGGGCAAGCTGGACTGGGCCCGGCAGGAGTTCGACGCGATCGCCTCGGCGCCGCCGCCCGAGCCGCGCAAGGACCCCTGGCGGCGCACGTCCGGCATGCACAAGGTGCGGCGCCGGCGGCAGCTCGCCGTGGTGCGCGAGCTGTGGCAGACCCGGGACCGCATCGCCCAGCGCCGGGACGTGTCGCCGGGCAAGGTGCTCGGGGACGCGGCGATCGTCGAGGCCGCGCTGGCGCTGCCGGCGAACGTGCACGCCCTCGCGGCGCTGAACGGCTTCGGCAACCGCATGGGGCGGCGCCAGCTGGAGCAGTGGCAGGCCGCGGTGGACCGCGCCAAGTCGCTGACCGAGGCGCAGCTGCCGCAGCCGGGGCAGCCCGTGACCGGGCCCCCGCCGCCGCGGGCGTGGGCCGACAAGGACCCGCAGGCCGCCGCGCGGCTGTCGGCGGCGCGGGCCGCGGTGACGGCGCTGGCCGAGGAGCTGAACATGCCGCAGGAGAACCTGATCACGCCGGACACGGTGCGGCGGGTGTGCTGGGAGCCGCCGGCCGTCATCGACGCGGAGTCGGTGGGCGCGGCGCTCGCGGGCCACGGCGCGCGGCCCTGGCAGGTGGAGCAGGTGACGCCGGTACTGGTCACGGCGCTGACCGAGTCGGCGTGAGCACGGCCCGGGGATACCGCGCCCGCCGCCGCACCGAAGCCGAAGCGGTGCAGGAAGCTGCAGGAACGGGAAGGGGCCGGAGAATGCGGCCCGGAAGCGGAACGGCGACGTCGAGATCGCGCCAAGATCCGCGAACGGTTCGACGGCCGGGCGACTCGGCGGTCCGCCCGGCGGTGTGACGTTCGCCGCTTGGGGCGGGGGGACTGGGCAGCTACGTTACCCACAAGTAGCATGTGACTGAGCGCGCGCTCAGCGCATCGCAGCAGTGCCACCCAGCACCCTGGAGGAGAGCCATCGTGCCTCGTACCGTCAGGGACGTCGTCTTCGTCGACGGCGTCCGCACCCCGTTCGGCAAGGCGGGCCCGAAGGGCATCTACCACGAGACCCGTGCCGACGACCTTGTCGTGAAGGCGATCCGGGAGCTGCTGCGCCGCAACCCCGGACTGGACCCGAAGAAGGTCGACGAGGTCGCCATCGCCGCGACCACGCAGATCGGTGACCAGGGCCTGACCATCGGCCGCACCGCCGGCATCCTCGCGGGCCTGCCGCAGTCCGTGCCGGGCTACTCCATCGACCGCATGTGCGCGGGCGCGCTGACCGCCGTCACCACGGTGGCCGGCTCCGTCGC
This sequence comes from Streptomyces sp. NPDC037054, assembly GCF_055606745.1. NCBI lineage: Bacteria > Bacillati > Actinomycetota > Actinomycetes > Kitasatosporales > Streptomycetaceae > Streptomyces > Streptomyces sp. NPDC037054. The sequence goes on from NZ_JBVJSJ010000007.1 coordinate 399,942, forward strand.
GTTCGGCGCGTACGACGTCGCCATCGCGGGCGGTGTCGAGCACATGGGCCGCCACCCGATGGGCGAGGGCGTCGACCCGAACCCGCGGTTCGTGTCCGAGAAGCTGGTCGACGAGTCGGCCCTGTTCATGGGCATGACCGCGGAGAACCTGCACGACCGGTACCCGCAGATCACCAAGCTGCGCGCCGACGAGTACGCGGTGCGCTCGCAGGAGAAGGCCGCCAAGGCGTACGCCAACGGCAAGATCCAGGCCGACCTGGTGCCGGTCTCGGTGCGCCGTACGAACGCCGAGGCCGGTGAGACGGGCTGGGGCCTGGTCACCGCCGACGAGCCGATGCGTCCGGGCACCACGCTGGAGAACCTCCAGGGCCTGAAGACGCCGTTCCGTGTGCACGGCCGGGTCACCGCGGGCAACGCGGCCGGTCTGAACGACGGCGCCACCGCCTCGCTCATCGCCTCCGAGGACTTCGCCCGGGAGAACGGCCTCCCGGTCAAGATGCGCCTGGTCTCCTACTCCTTCGCGGGCGTCGAGCCGGAGGTCATGGGCTACGGCCCGATCCCGGCCACCGAGAAGGCCCTGGCGCAGGCGGGCCTGTCGATCTCCGACATCGGCCTGTTCGAGATCAACGAGGCCTTCGCCGTGCAGGTGCTGGCCTTCCTGGAGCACTACGGCATCGCCGACGACGACGAGCGCGTCAACCAGTACGGCGGCGCCATCGCGTTCGGCCACCCGCTGGCCTCCTCCGGCGTCCGCCTGATGACGCAGCTGGCCCGCCAGTTCGAGGAGCAGCCGCACGTCCGCTACGGCCTGACCACCATGTGCGTCGGCTTCGGCATGGGCGCGACGGTCATCTGGGAGAACCCGCACTTCGACGGAGGCAACAAGTGAGCACCACCGCTGAACTCCTGAAGGGCGCGGCCGAGCTGTTCCCCGACGAGGTCGTCACGCAGGCGCACGTGCGCCACTTCGACCTCCCCCTGGGCGCGGGCCGTTTCGCCCTGATCACCCTGGACAACGGTCACGACCACACCAAGCCGACCACCTTCGGCCCGCAGTCGCTCGCGAACCTGAACACCGCGATCGACCAGGTCGAGAAGGAGGCCGCGGCCGGCGAGATCGTCGGTGTCGGCATCACCGGCAAGCCGTTCATCTTCGCGGTCGGCGCCGACCTCAAGGGTGTCGAGCTGCTGAAGGAGCACAAGGACGCGCTGGCCATCGGCAAGGGCGGCCACGACGTCTTCAAGCGGCTGTCGGCCCTCGCGGTGCCGACGTTCGCCTACTACAACGGCGCGGCCATGGGCGGCGGCGTCGAGGTCGGCCTGCACTGCACCTACCGCACGGTGTCCACGGCCATCGCCGCGTTCTCGCTGCCCGAGGTCTTCCTCGGTCTCGTCCCCGGCTGGGGCGGCTGCACGCTGCTGCCGAACCTGATCGGCGCCGAGAAGGCCGTCAAGGTCGTCATCGAGAACAGCCTCAACCAGAACAAGCAGCTCAAGGGCAAGCAGGTGTACGAGCTCGGGATCGCCGACGCGATCTTCGAGGGCGCCGACTTCCTGGAGCAGTCGCTGATCTGGACGGCGTCCGTCCTCAAGGGCGAGATCGAGGTCGAGCGCCCGGTGATCGACCGCGGCGAGGCCTGGGACCAGGCCGTCGCCACGGGCCGCTTCATCGCGGACTCCAAGGTGCACGGCGCGGCCCCGGCCGCCTACCGCGCCCTCGACATCATCGCCGCCGCCAAGAACGGCGACCTCCAGCAGGGCTACGACGCCGAGGACCAGGCGCTCGCCGACCTGATCATGGGCGGTGAACTGCGCGCCGGCATCTACGCGTTCAACCTGGTGCAGAAGCGCGGCAAGCGCCCGGCGGGCGCCCCGGACAAGAACCTGGCCCGCCCGGTCACCAAGGTCGGTGTGGTCGGCGCCGGTCTGATGGCCTCGCAGCTGGCGCTGCTGTTCCTGCGCCGCCTGGAGGTCCCGGTCGTCCTCACGGACATCGACCAGGAGCGCATCGACAAGGGTGTGGGCTACGTCCACGCCGAGATCGACAAGCTGCTCGGCAAGGGCCGGATCAACCAGGACAAGGCCAACCGCCTCAAGGCGCTCGTGACCGGTGTCCTGGACAAGGCCGAGGGCTTCGCCGACGCGGACTTCGTCATCGAGGCCGTGTTCGAGGAGATGGGCGTCAAGCAGCAGGTGTTCGCCGAGGTCGAGGCCGTCGCCCCGGCGCACGCGATCCTCGCGACGAACACCTCCTCCCTGTCGGTGTCCCAGATGGCGTCGAAGCTGAAGAACCCCGAGCGGGTCGTCGGCTTCCACTTCTTCAACCCGGTCGCCGTGCTGCCGCTGCTGGAGATCGTCCGCGGCGAGAAGACCGACGACGCGTCCCTGGCCACGGCCTTCGCCGTCGCCAAGAAGCTGAAGAAGACGGCCGTCCTGACGAAGGACGCCCCGGCGTTCGTCGTCAACCGCATCCTCACCCGCTTCATGGGCGAGATCCAGAACGTCATCGACGAGGGCACCCCGGTCGAGACCGCGGAGAAGGCCATCGAGCCGCTCGGTCTGCCGATGTCCCCGCTGGTGCTGCTGGAGCTGGTCGGCCCGGCGATCGGCCTGCACGTCTCGGAGACGCTCAACAAGGCGTTCCCGGACCGCTTCACGGTCTCCCCGAACCTCAAGGCGGTCGTCGAGGCGGGCAAGCGCGGCTTCTACGTCTACGACAGCGGCAAGCCGGAGCTGGACCCGGAGGTCGCCGCGCTGCTGAAGCAGGGCGACACGGTGCTGACGGAGGAGCAGGTCCGCGCCCGCGTCCTGGACGCCGTGGCGCAGGAGATCGGCCTGATGCTCGACGAGGGCGTCGTCGCCGAGGCCCAGGACATCGACCTGTGCCTGATCACGGGCGCCGGCTGGCCCTTCCACCTGGGCGGCATCACGCCGTACCTGGACCGTGAGGGCGTGTCGGAGCGGGTGAACGGCAAGCGGTTCCTGGAGCAGGGCGTGGCGTCGGTCCCGGCGTAGCGCACGGTGGTGCGGAGCAGGGCCCTCGCCTCGGCGGGGGCCCTGCTCCGTGTTCAGCCCCGCCCGGTGCGCCGGCCGGCCGTCGCGGTGAACCGGCCGTGCAGCAGGGCGTGGTCGGACTCGGGGTACCGGTGGACCGTCGCCTCCGCCGCGGTGAAGTGGCGCCGCGCGGCGAAGACGTAGTCGATCTTCCGGCCGCCGGCCGTGGGCTCCGCGTCGGTTCCGTCGGCCTCCGTGAACCGGTGGGTGAGCGGGGCGAGGGCGGGGGCGCCGGGCGGCACGTTCAGGTCGCCCGCGAGGACCACGGGGACGTCGGGCGGGACGCCGGCCGTGCGGTCCGCGATCTCCTGGAGCTGCTCGGGGACGCCGGAGTAGGTGTGGGCCGTGCAGGCGACGAGGCGTTCCCCGGCGAACCGGGTGTCGGCGCACAGGACTCCCCTGCGGACCCGGACGGTCCGGCCGCCGTTGGTGTAGGTCTCGGCGCCGGTGTGCGTGAACGGGTGGTGGCGGCCGTCGGGCACGTCCTCGCGGCTGAGGACCGCCGCGCCGAACCGGCCGGACGCCCCGCAGGCCGGCACGTTGTCCTGCGAGGAGGCGTACGTGCCGTCCATCGGGCGCCCGGAGGCGGCGAGTCGGTCCTTCAGCGCCCGGTACTGGGTCAGGCAGATCTCGTTGACGGTGACGACGTCCGGTGCGAGGCGCACGACCTCCCGCACCAGCCGGGCCACGGACGTGCCGGGTCCCGAACCGCCCGCGTTCCAGGGGCAGGCGGCCGCCGCGCCGCACAGGTTGTACTGGAGCACGTGGAGGTCCCGTCGGGCGTCGAGGTCCCTCTCCCCCGGCGCGGCGAGGGACGCGACGAGCAGGCCCGCCGCGAGGACGAGCACCCCGGCCGCCGTCCGCGGCGCCGTCCGGCGGGCGTCCCCGGCCGCCTCCCGCCTACCAGTCGCCGCTGAACGGCCGGTGTTCACAGATGTCTCCGCACGCGTGGCGGGAGGCCCCGAGGCTCCGGATCGGGCTGTCCTCCGGGATGCCCACGACCTTGAAGGTACGGGAGGTCGGCGCCGACTCGGCCGCGCCGAACAAGGAGACGACGTCCACGGTGTGGGTGCCCGGGCGCCAGGGGTGGGCGTGCGTGAACGCCCACTCGCCGCTGTCGCTCACCCCGGTCGCCCCGATGAGCACGCCCCGCTCCATGAGCACGATCTTGGTCACGCCGGGCTGTGCCTTCCCGGAGAAACGCGGGCGCGGACCGGAGAAGGCGCCCTCGGCGGGGCCGGTGACCACGGGCGGCGCCACGTCGGTCAGCACCGTGAAGCGGACCTCGCGGACGGGTGAGCAGCCGTCGCCGCGCAGCCCCACGCAACTCACCACGTGCTCCCCCGCCGTCCAGTTCACCGACCGGCGCCAGATCCACTGCCCGGCGCTGCCCACGCCGGTGCCGCCGAGGTACTGCCCCTGCTCGAAGAAGAGCAGGTAGGTCGTGCCGGGGGCGGCGACGCCGGTGAACTTCACCATCGGGCCGGCCAGTCCGCCCGCGCCCGGCTTCGTGACCTCCGGGGCCTCGCCGACGGGCTGGGCGTACAGCGCCGCGTCGGGCGCCTGCACGGTGAACTCGGCGGACACCGGCGGCAGCGTGGGCGGCTCCATGAGCAGCGGCACGTTCACGTCGGTCTTGTCGAGGACCCCGAGGTTGCACAGGCCGGCCACCACGATGCGGGCCACCTCGAACGCGCCGGTGTGGCTGAGGTGGGTGGAGTCGACGGTGCCGTCGGGGTGGAGGGGGTGCTCACCGGCGTCCGTCCAGCAGAAGTACTGGCGCAGCCGCATCGGGCCGATCTCGGCCCACAGTTCGGTGCTGCGGCTGGTCAGGTCGATCACCGGCGCGCCGAGCCGGGCGGCGACCTCCAGCATGGCCCGCGGGTGGCCGCCCATGGTGTTGAGCACCTCGCCGGTGCCGGAGAAGGCGTACCGCGCCACGGGCGTGACCAGGACGGGGACTCCGCCCTCCTGGTGCACGTACGTCACGAACAGCCGCAGCAGCTCCTGGTATTCGGCGACCGGGACGTACCGCGTGCCGTTGTGGATCATGTGGTCGACGCAGCCGAAGCCGATCAGCACGATGTCGCCGCGCTTCATGCGGTTGAGCATCGCCGGGAAGCGCTCGGTGAAGTACTTGCGCGTCGTCATGGCGCTGCGGGCGTAGTTGGCGACCTCGACGGGGCCGATCAGGAGGTCCTCGATCTTCTGGCCCCAGCCCGCCATGGGGGCCTCTTCCTCGGTCCGCGGGGCAGGGACGGAGTCCCCGAGCACGAATATCGTCCGGTTCACTTCTCATCCATCCCTATCGGTCGACCACGTTCATGGCCATGGCTCCCGAGGCCGAGCAGTACGGCCGCACCCACACCGGCCGCATCGGGTGGACCACGGCGTGCGCGGAGGTCTCGTCGCCGACGAGCGGCACCGGCGGGTAGGCGTAGGCGCCCTTGACGTCGGGGAAGTCCTCCAGCAGGTGGCACACGCGGATCTTGCGGCGCTGGTCCGGGTCGGGCCGGAGCCACCAGTCCCAGTCCTCCCAGCGCTCCAGGCGGTGGTCGACGACCTGGCGCACGGGTGCCTCGGCCCGGAACCACCGGGATCCCAGCAGCCGTACGGGCACGGTGAAGTCGGCCGGGTGCCGCCCGCGCCGGCTGACCACGAACAGCGCGCCGGGCCGCAGCAGGGCGTCGCCGTGCAGGACTGCCTCGACGGCGATGCCGGTGTCGGTGACCTGGACGGCGACGCACTCGGCGTGCTGCTCGCGGAGCACGGTGCGCAGCATGAGCCGGCCGTTGGGCTGCGCGTAGGGCAGGTTCCAGCCGATCGGCTCCGACGACGGCTTGGCGAGCAGGCGCCGGCGGGCGTCGATGAGGGCCCTGGTGTCGCGGATGCCGGCCTTCATGTGCACGGTCCCGGACTTCGGCGAGCCCATCGCGACCTGCCAGCGGCCGTCGCCGAGTTCGCCGAGGGCGGAGGGGGTGACGGCGGCGGTGTAGCGGGTGCCGCCGTTCTCCAGCGGTTTGCGTACGGTGCGCAGCGGCACGTCGGGGCGGGCGGCGCCGTCGGTGGCCCGGTGCCGGAGGACGAACTGCCAGCGGTGCCGGCCCTCGCCGGGCCCGTCCGCGCTCAGCCGCAGCCAGCCTGCGTCGTCGGCCGTGACGTCGACGGTGGCCGCGCCGAGCGACACCGGCGGCACGGTGGTCTGAGCGGCGGCCCTGCCGCGGGGGCCGGCCGGGGCGCGGTAGCCGCGGACGGCGGCGGCGCGGCGGCGGGCGGCGTCCTCGAAGAGCTCGACGTAGCGGTCGGCGACGGCCGCCGGGTCGTACCGGACGGCGTTGTGCAGCGCGGTGGTTCCCATGAGGCGGCGCAGGTGCTCGTCGGCCATGAGCCGGCGCAGGCCGTGGGCGATGCCCGCCACGTCCCCGTTGGGCACGAGGAACCCGTCCTCGCCGTCGGTGAGGATCTCGCGGGGGCCTACGGGGCAGTCGGTCGAGACGACGGGCAGGCCGCAGCGCATGGCCTCGACCAGGGTCATGCCGAAGGACTCGGCGCTGGAGGTGACGGCCGCGATGGATCCCTTGGCCCACTCGGACTCGATCGGCGAGAAGCCGCCCATCAGCAACGCCCGTCCGGTGAGGCCGAGTTCGGTGACGAGGGTGCGCAGCTTGCCCGCCTCGCCGCCGTCGCCGTAGATGCGCAACTGCCAGTCGGGGAAGTCGGGGGCGAGCCGGGCGAAGGCGCGGATCAGCAGGTCGTACCGCTTGATGTGGTGCATGCGGCCGGCGCTGACGACGACCTTCCGCGTGCAGTCCGAGGGCGGCACGGCGGGCCGGGGCACGCTGTTGGGGATGCCGACCACGGGGATGCCGGGGATCGGGGTGTTCTCCAGGAAGGAGCGGGCGTCGGCCTCGGTGACGGTGGTGATCGCGTCGAGCCGGGGGTAGACCCGGGCCATCTCCTCGCGCACCGCGGGCGGGATGGCGAGGTGCGTCATGTGTTCCTGGGCGACGCGCAGGGCGCCGTCACGCGCGTGGGCGGCGACGAACAGGTTGAGGCTGGGGCGGGTGCCGACGACGACGTCGGCGTCCGACTTCGCCAGGTCGCGGATGATCCGGCCGTCGGTGAACCTGCTGTACTGGGCGTAGAACTCCTCCTGGCGCGGGACGACCTCGCTCGGCTCGTCGCTGCCCGCGGCGCCGCGGTCGGCGGAGCCGGGGCGCAGGTCGACGAGGGCGCGGACGGTGACGCGCGGGGAGATGGTGAACTTCGTCGTGTTCGCCCGGCGGAAGACGGACACGATCTCCACGTCGTGGTGGACGGAGAGCGCTTCCGCGAGGTTGATGACCGTGCGGTTGGTGCCGCCGATGCCGTAGACGTTGTTGATGAGGAAGGAGATCTTCACCGGATCTCGTGCTCCTTCCGCTCGAAGGGGCTCGGCACCGGGTAGTACGCCCGCAGGAAGCGGGCGAGCATGGCCGTCTGCCGGTCGACGTCGTGACCGTCGGAGAGCGTGTCGTTGATGCAGAACGCCTGCCGGTCGCGCCGGGCCAGCAGGATGCCGAGCCGGCGCTGGATCTCGGGCCTGGCGAGGTCCAGGTAGGCGAAGCTGATGTCGGAGGGGACGGCGCGGCCCGTGAGGTACGCGTAGTAGTGGTACAGCGACGACGGGATGGAGATGTCGGTCGCGCTGCGGAACCGGCTGAGCGAGGTCCGCCGGTGGGCGTCGGCGTACTCCTTCTCGATCTCCTCCAGGACGCTGCGGCGCAGGGCGTACGGCGCGTGCCGCAGTTTCTGCACGATGGCGGTGCCGAAGTTGTCCAGCAGCAGCTGCCGGTTGTTCTTGCCGGCGGCGTCGACGGGACGGTCGCCGAGGGTGAGGTGCCGGCGGGGCACCTGGGACGGTGAGAAGAAGGTGCGGGTCATGCCGTTGGACAGGAAGAAGTCCTGCGGGGTGACGGGGCGGCCCAGGAACATGTCGTCGTTGAAGTAGAGGAAGTGCTCGGCGAGGCCGTCGATGTGGTGGAGCTGGCTCTCGATGGCGTGCGAGTTGAAGGTGGGCAGCGCCTGCGGTTCGCGGAAGATCTCCGCGTGGTCCACGACCGTGATGCGGGGGTGGGCGTCGTTGAGCCAGGCGGGGCGCTGTCGGTCCGTCACCAGGTAGACGTGGCGCACCCAGGGGGCGTTCTGTTCGAGGGCGCGCAGCGAGTAGCGCAGTTCGTCGCGGCTGATGTAGCGGGCGGCGTTGGCGGACTCGCTGTGGTAGGCGCCGTCGTACCGGCCGCGCCTCAGCTGCCAGGCGGGGTCGTTGCCGTCGACCCAGGTGTAGACGACGTCGACCGGGAAGCGCACGTCCTCGGGCAGCGGGTCGGCGCACGGCCGGATGGTGCGCACGGCGCGGGTGCGCCGGGTGTGCAGGGCGGCGAAGCCGGTGAGCCTGCTGATCGGGAGGGTGACGCGGGGTTCGTCGAGGGCGACGTCCTCGGTGACGCGGTTGCGGCGGGGTGCGACGAGGCGGCCGTCCTGAGGGCGCCAGAACTCCAGGTCGCAGCCGTGTTCGAGGCCGAGGACGAGGGAGCCGGCCGGGTCGCTCCACACCATGCCGACGCGCAGCACGGCGGACTCGCGGGCGAGCCGCCGGGCGCGGGGCGAGCCGCACAGGGCACGGCGGCCGACGGCCGTGTCGCCGTGGCAGGCGGTCAAGTAGACGGGCGCGTTGTCGGCGCACCGCTCGAGGACCTGGCCGACGCGGTCCCGGTCGGACTCGGCGATCGCGAGGCAGGAGCGGAAGTCGGAGTCGCCGCGGATCGCGAAGTAGTCGACGCCGGCGGCCTCCAGCAGGGTGACCATCAGTTCGAGGTTGGCCTCGCGCAGGCCCAGCGGGGACACGGTGGGCCGCACCAGCGCGATCTGCGCGCCGTGCCCGGCGAGGGCGGCGAGCCGGTCCCCGTCGCGGAACAGCTGGGGCCAGCGGCGCCGGGCGCGCACGGCGCGCAGCAGGCGGGCGCCGAGGGTGAACGAGGTGAGCCGGCGCAGCAGTTGCTTGAGCAGCGTGCGCAGGCCGATCGGCACCCGGCGGGCGATCCGGCGTCTGAGGCCGGCGGGGACCAGGCTGCGGTACATCCCGACCGCAGCGGTCGCCTCGGGATTCCCAGTGCTCACGAGTGGTTGTCCGGCTCCTCGGTGGTCCCGCGCTCGAAGACGCTCGCGACGGGGAAGTAACGGCGCAGGAAGTGGAGGACGGCGTCGGTGCCGCCCCGGGCGAGTGCCGGTTCGCTGCCGAGGCCGAACAGCTGGATCTGCCGGGTGTCGCGGCGCACCAGCAGGCGTTCCAGGTGGTTGCCGAGGCCGGGCAGCGCGGCGTGCAGCGCCATGGACGCCTCGCCGGAGGGGTCGGCGAGGCCGGCGACGTGGCCGACGTGGTGGACCAGGCCGTCCAGGGGGTGCGTGCCCGGGACGACGGGCGCCAGCTGGCCGTCGGTGAGCGGCACGGGCCGGGTGCCGCCGCGGGCGAGGAGGTCCAGCGCCTCGCGGCTGTAGGGCTGGGGGCCCTCGGCGTAGCCGTGGGCGGTGACGCGTCCGGTGGCCGCGTGGGCGGCGTGCGCCCAGGGGCTGAAGGACTCCTCGGCGGTCCAGGGCCCGCGGCGGGGCCGGGTGGCGCCGGTCGGCGTGAAGTAGTCGAACGGCCTGGTGGGGCGGCCCAGTACGGCTCCGGGGCGCAGCAGCAGGAAGGCGTCCGCGAGGTCGGGCAGCCGGTGCAGGGACCATTCGGCGCCGGGCCGGGCGGGGACGACGGTGAGCCGGTCGTCGCCGCCGAGCCAGGCGGGGACGGGGGCCTGCGCGACGACGTGGACGACGTCGACCCAGGGCGCGTACTGGTGCAGCGACCGCAGGGCGGCGCGCAGGAGTTCCTCGCCCCAGGGGGTGGGGTGCTGCCAGAGGACGACGGCGTCGACCGGGAAGGTGATCTCCTCCAGGCGGGGGATGTCGAAGTGCTCCAGCGTGATCGTCGGCTCCAGGGCGCCGTCGTCGTCGAGGTAGCCGCAGAGCCGGTCGAGGCCGATCTCGATGCCCGGCGCGTCGGCGGGCACGGCGCGCTGGACGCGGTTGGGGCGCGGGCCGACGAGCCGTTCGGCGGGCAGGTCGGTGTTGGTCGTCCAGAACTCGATCTCCACGCCCTCGTCCTCGCCGACCCAGAGGTTCTCGGTCGGTTCGGTGCGCAGCCAGGTGAGGCGGACCACCCGGGACTTGCCGAAGTGCTTCCAGGCCTTGAGGTGGCTGCCGGGGACGTCCCGGGTGTCGGCGTGGGCGGGCGAGACGGAGACGACGTAGCCGGTGTGCTCCTCCAGCAGCGCGCGCAGGGCCCGGCGTACGGCGCCCTTGTCGCGCTGTCCGACGGCGAGGCAGATGCGGCGGTCGTCGAGGGCGGGCACCGCGAACCAGGGGATGTCGGCGGCGTCGAGGGCATGGGTGACCAGGTCGTGGTCGAGCCGGCGGGCGAGGTCGGCGGTCAGTCCGGTGTGGACGTGGCCGATCCGGCCGTCGGGTGCCGTGGTGCGGCGTTCGGAGTGCCCGAACCGTCCCTTGCGGACCCGTCGCAGGGCGCGCCGGTGCAGCAGGGCCTCGCGCCGGCCGAGGGTGCGGGCGAGGCCGCGCTTGACCTTGCGCCGGACGCGGACCGGCACGGTGGTGGCGGCGGCCGAGCGCACGGGCTGCGGCACGAGCTTCTTGTAGACGTGGGCCGCGGAGCTCATCGACGTCGCGTCGGACACGTCATGAACTCCGTCTCATCGTTCGTGGGGACTGGGGGTGGGGAAGTAGGAGTTGAGGAATCCGTCGAGGAGTTCCTGCTGTGCCTCGATGTCCTCGGGGGTGGAGAAGGCGTCGTTGAGGCAGAACGAGTCCTGGTCCCGGCCGTCGAGGAGCCTCTGCAGCCGGTCCGCGAGGTCGGGCACGGCCAGCTGGAGATAGGTGAAGGGCATCGAGCCGGGCTGGGCGCGGCCGGTGAGCGCGGCGTAGTACAGCGCGAAGGACGACGTCGGCGACAGGTCGGTCATCGCGCGGAACCGGCTGGCCGAGGTGCGGGCCCAGGCCTCGGGGAAGTCCCGTTCGGCCTCCTCCATCGCCGAGCGGCGCAGGGCGTAGGGGATGTGTTCCATCGGCTGCGTGATGACCCGTCCGAAGCGTTCCCTGAGCAGGGCGCGGTTGTTCTTGCAGGCCGCGTCGACCGGGGTGTCGGTCTCGGTGACCGGGCCCTGCGGGATGCGGTTGCGGGAGGGGAAGTAGCGGGCGGTGCCGCTGGGGGTGAAGAAGGCGTGCGGCGCCACGGGGCGGCCGATGAACATGTCGTCGTTGAAGTAGAGGAAGTGCTCGGCGAGGCCCTCGATGTGGTGCAGCTGGCTCTCGATGGAGTGCGAGTTGAACGTGGGCAGGTCCGCGGGGTCGCGGAAGATCTCGCGGTGGGTGGCGATGCGCAGACCGGGCACGTCCTCGCGCAGCCAGTCCGGGACCTGGTCGTCGGTGACGATGCAGATGTTGCGGATCCACGGCGCGAACAGGTGCAGGGAGCGCACCGAGTAGCGCAGTTCGTCGCGGCTGATGAAACGCGCGTCGCTCGCGGACTCGGCGTGGTAGACCTCGCCCTTGGCCTGCGCCTTGCGCTGCTGCCAGGCCGGGTCGTTGCCGTCGACCCAGGTGTAGACGGCGTCGACGGGGAAGGTGATGTCGTCCGCGCAGTTCACCAGGAACTCGGGCCGGGTGGGCAGGGCCGGGGCGAGGTGCGCCGGGGTCCAGTCGGAGACGAAGCGGCTGAACAGCCGGGCGGCGCCGAGGACGTTGCCGCCGTCGGCGGTGACCGCCCAGGTGGCGCGGTTGGCCCGGGGGGCGACGAGGTGGCCGCCGTGGGGGCGCCAGAACTCGATCGCGCAGCCGTACTCGTGGCCGAGCAGGAGGTTCCGGCCGGGGTCGGTGCGGTGCCAGCCGACCTGGAGGACGCGGGCGGCGGCCACGTCGCGCCAGGCCTTCGGGTCGCGTGACGAGACGGGCCGGGCGGGCCGGGGCGCGTCCGGGTCGATCACGCGCAGATGGCCGGGGTAGCGGCTCAGGCCGTGGAACACCGCGCCGAGCACCCGCTCGCGATGCTCCTCGGCCACGGCGACGACGGTGCCGTGGTCGGAGGTGCCCCGTACGGCGAAGTGCGGGACGCCCGCCGCGTCGAGGAGGGCGGTGAGCGCGGAGCGGTTGGCCTCACGCGCCCCGAGCGGGGTGAGGCCGGGCTCGACGTAGACGTCGTCGTGTTCCGGTCCGGCGGCGTGGCCGGACTCCTGGCGCCGCGGCTGCCGCGGGGCGCCGGTGCCGGCCTGCTGAGGACGGCCGGAACCGCCCGCCGTCCATGGGACGGCGGGATCGAAGACGGTTGTCACACCCTCCGCCCCTCATGGGCGGACGCATGCAGCAACACAGGACACCCTCGCTCTCATGTCCCGCCCCCGGGCGGGACCACCCCCGTGGCCGACGCGCCCTCCAGCCCCCCGGCTCGAAATCGCGGCCACTCGACGGCCGGCATCGCCGCCGACCTCATTCACACTTCTGTTCACAGATCCTGCACATCATCACCAGCAGTAATTCAACTGTCAACAGCAGGCATAAATGACAGAAAACACACCGTGCTCAGTACAACCATCGAACACTTCGTGACTGTCTGATGAAACGGCCGCCCTCGCCGCAGTCCGGATTCGGTCTATAGTTCGGACTTCTGCGGCGCTCGGCGGCCGCCCGGGCCCGGCCTCTCCCCCCACTCGTGCCCTGCCCCAGACGCAATCTTCCGGCACTGAGCCGTCCGCGAGAGAGGACACCGAGGCATGACGCACGCCCTGACGGAGTCGGACCGCCCCAGCAGATCCAGGCGGGCGGGCGGCGGACGGCGGTCGCGGCCACCGCGCCGCCGCCGGGTGTGGCGCCGGCTCGCGCTGGTCCTCGTCCTGCTGCTCCTCGCCGGCGGCGGCACCGCCTACTGGCTCTACAGCAGCCTCGACGGCAACATCGACGGCGTCGACATCGACGAGGCGATCGGTGACGACCGCCCGCAGCGGCTGCCCACCTCCGGGCAGAACATCCTGATCCTCGGCTCCGACTCGCGCGCCGGCGCCAACGCCTCCCTGAAGACGGGGAACGTCTCCGGGGCGCGCTCCGACACCGCGCTGGTGATGCACATACCCGAGGGCCGCACCGAGGCCGTCGCCGTCAGCATCCCGCGCGACACCCTGGTCACGCGGCCCGGGTGCCGGAAGTCCGACGGCACCGAGATCGCCTCGGCGAAGCGCGTGATGTTCAACTCCGTCTACTCCCAGGCCGGTCCGGCCTGCGTGGTGAAGACGGTGGAGCGGATGTCCGGCGTCCGCATGGACCACTACGTGGAGATCGACTTCGCCGGCTTCAAGGACCTCGTGGACGCGATCGGCGGGGTCACGGTCACCGTCGACCAGGACATCCACGACAAGTCCAGCGGCCTCGACCTGACCGCCGGCACCCACAGGCTCGACGGCACCCAGTCCCTGGCCTTCGTCCGCACCCGGCACGGCGTCGGCGACGGCAGCGACCTCGGACGCATCGGGCTCCAGCAGCAGTTCATGATCGCCCTGCTGGCCGAGATCAAGCGGCAGGACCTGCTGGGCAGCCCCACCAAGACCTACCGGATCGCGGACACGCTCACCTCGGCGCTCACCACCGACTCCGAACTCGCCTCGTTGAAGGCGCTGGCCGACTTCGGCCGCAGCATGAACGGCGTCAACCCGGAGAGCATGGAGACGATCATGCTGCCGGTCGCGTACGACAAGGCCGACCCGAACCGGGTCGTGCCCGCGCAGCCGCAGGCGGGCGCGCTGTGGAAGGCGATTCGCCACGACACCGCCATCCCCGAATCAGCGAAGAAGTCCCCGGCCTCGGGCGGCGGTTCCTGACACCCGCCGCGGTTCCTGCCGCCCCGCGTGGCCCCGCCGCCGCGCCGGGCGGCGGGGCGGGCTCCGTGACGCGGGGTCAGACGCGTACCGCCGGGGCCAGGGCGAAGCCCGGCTCGTCGCTCTGCCGGGCGACGCGCAGGGCGCCGTCCGTGCCGATGGTGGCCAGCACCACCCGGCCGTAGGCGTCGGTCGCGAGCGCGGGGGCGCCGGCGCAGCGCTCGCCGGTCGGCGACCACCACAGGCCGGCCTGCTCGTTCTCCGTGCCGCAGGCGGCGAACAGCACCTGGCCGTCCCGGTCGCGGTGGGCGAGCACGGTGCAGTCGTAGCCGCCCAGCACCGTCCGCAGCGCCGCGACGGGCCGCCCCGCCGGCGCACCGCCGAGCGGCAGCACCCAGCCGCCCGGCCGGTGGGCGACGACGCCTCCGGTGGCCGGGTCCGTCCAGTAGTACGTCGCCCGGTCCGGCGCGGTCTCCAGCGCCGCCGCCGTGCCCCGCGTCACCGCGAGGGGGATGTTCGGGGCCCTGCGGAAGTCCCCGCCGGGCTGGTCCTGCACCCACCGCATGACGAGGTCCTGGCCGACGGCCATCGCCTCGACGCGTCCGGAGGCGTGCGCGACCACGGTCATCGGGTCCTGTACGAGGCTGCCCTGGAGGTCGGTCCAGGGGCCCCACTTGCCGTCGGGCTGCTCGCGGCGCAGCATCACGCCGCCGCCGGCGTTGCGCACGAAGACGTGCACGATGCCGGACGTGTTCACGGCCGCCACCGGCACCCCGAGCCGGGCCGCCTTCTCCCGGTCCTTGTGCGGGTTGCCCAGCGAGCGCCACTCGGTGACCGGGCGCCCGGTCTGGTACTGGATGGCGTGCACCACGTCCACGGCGGGCGGACCGTCGCCCTTGCGGACCTCGCGCCGGCCCACGAAGTGGACGTAGCCGTCGGCGCCCTGAGCCACCCACAGGTGTGTCAGGTCCCCGACCGGGAAGAAGTCGGGGCCGTGCCATCGCGGGCCGCCCGGCCGGTCCTCGGTCCAGCGCAGCAGGCCCCCGTCGGCGGCGGCGTAGGCGGTCAGCCTGCCGTCCCTGCCCGTCACCAGCCAGCGGCCGCCCGGGGTGTCCCGGGCCGCGTGGCTCCCGGTCGCCGTGCGGTCCGCTTCCCCGGCGGCTCTGGCGCGGGCGGCGCCGCGCCCGGATCTGGTCCGCATGACGAGACCTGTCCCTTCCTTGACCCTCGGCTCGGCGTGCACGCCGTTCCCGAACCTGCGTACGGGAGGCCGGGCCGGCCCATCATAGGATGACCGTTCGGTGAACAAGGTGCGGCGACCGTGTGGACGGCACGCCGGGCGGCGCACCGCCAGCCGGGCGCGGCTGCCGGGGCGGGTCGCTCAGACCTCCCGCCACGCCCCCAGCGCCAGCCCCGGCTCCTCCTTGCGGCGGGCGACGAGCACCTGCCCGGTGGCCGGGGACACCGTGGCCGCGACGACGTCGCCGTGCGCGTCCAGCGCCAGGGACACCGTGGCGTCCTCCGGCAGCCGGGGGCCCGACTCCGTCCAGTCGGCGCCCGCCGACTCCCGCTCCGTGGGGTATCCGGCGAAGGCCACGCGGCCGCTCGCCGAACGCTGCGCGAGGAGCGTGCAGTCGTGGCCCTCGACCTCGCACCGGACGACGGACAC
This sequence comes from Streptomyces sp. NPDC037054, assembly GCF_055606745.1. Lineage (NCBI taxonomy): Bacteria > Bacillati > Actinomycetota > Actinomycetes > Kitasatosporales > Streptomycetaceae > Streptomyces > Streptomyces sp. NPDC037054. Next base: position 415,617 of record NZ_JBVJSJ010000007.1, read on the forward strand.
CGGGCCGGGTCCGGCGGCGGGCAGCAGCCGGGCCGGCTCACCGCCGGGCCGCCACACGCACAGGTCGCCGGCGTCGTCGGTGAAGAAGACGCTCGTGTGCCCGGCGGAGGTGGCGAGCGCCCGCAGGGTGCCCGGCCGCACGCCCGCCTTCAGCGTCTCCTCCAGGACGGGCACGCTGCCCGGCTTCTCCTGCCGCCAGTACAGGATCCCGGCCGGTGAGGCCGCGTAGAGCGCGACCCGGCCGGACTCCCCCGTCACCGCGGCCAACCCGTCCCGCACGTCCGTGCCCTTGAGGTCGCGCCAGGGCCCCCAGCCGCCCTTCTCCTTCTGGCCGAGCATGCTCAGGCCGCCGCTGCCGTTGCGGACGAAGAGATGGGCGCGGCCCTCGGCGTCGACGGTGACCGCCGGGGTGCCGGTACGGTCGCCCTTCCTGTCGGGGTGGCCGACGGGGACCCAGTCCAGTGCCGCGAGGAGCGGCCTGAAGTGCGTGGAGTGCACCAGGCCGGACTCGCCGGGCACGGTGGGCCGCCAGGCCACGAGGTGGGCGTAGCCGTCGGCGCCCTGGCCGACGGCGGCGGTGCCGGGGCGCAGTTTCTGGTCGCCGCCGACCGGGCGCGATGCCTCCCAGGGGCCCCCGGGAGCGCGTTCCGCGCGGCACAGCAGGACGTCCCCCGACGGCACATAGACACTGAGCCGGCCGTCACGGCCACGGATGAGCCAGTCGCCGTTCACGCGGCTCACTTTATGCGGGCCACCGCACCGCCTCGCTCCCGGCCCCCTCCTGGTCAGCGCGGTGGGGGCGCGAACGGACGGAAGGGCGTGCGACCCTGGCCGCATGGCCGACCCTTCCGCCCTGCTCGTGATCGTCGACGCCGCGAATGTCGTCGGGTCGGTGCCCGACGGCTGGTGGCGGGACCGGCGCGGCGCCGCCGAGCGGCTGCGCGACCGGCTTGCGGCGGACGGGCTGCCGGGGCACGACGGTCCCGTGGAGATCGTGCTCGTGGTGGAGGGCGCGGCCCGGGGCGTCGGCTCCGTGCCGGGCGTCCGGGTGGAGGACGCGCCGGGCAGCGGCGACGACCACATGGTCGCCCTGGTCGCCGCGGCCACGGGGCGCCGCGTCCTGGTGGTCACCGCGGACCGCGAACTGCGCCGCAGGGTGGGCGAGTCGGGCGCGGAGGTCACGGGACCGCGGAGCGTACGGCCGTAGCCCACGTCCTCCCCGGTGCACCCCCGCTACTCCGCTCCCGTCCGCACGTACACCACCGCCCCGTCCACCGTGCCGGCCTCCTCGTAACCCTCCGTCAGAAAGCGTCGCAGGCTGGGGACGCGGTCGGGGCCGTACGGCTTGCCGCGGGAGTCGTCGACGACCAGGGCGGGCGGGGTGGCGGCCAGCTCGGCGCGGAAGACGGGCCAGGCGCCGTCGACGGCGTACTTCTCGCCGACGCGGGGGCCGTCCCGGCCGCCGCTGAAGTTGGTGAGGAACCCGGCGGTGAGGAACCGGCTGGCCGGGGCGCGGTCGGCGAGCCAGTACGTCTCCGGGTGCATGCCCCACAACAGCACGCGGTCCCCGGGTCCGGTGCGGTGGGCGACCGCGTCGGCGAGGCGCCGGGCGTGGTCGAGTTCGGGGCGCGGCGCGAACAGGCCCCAGGCCAGGAACAGGGCGCAGCAGCAGGCCGACGTGACGACGGCGGCCCGCAGCCGCTCGCGCGGCAGGACCTGGAGCGCCGCCGTGGCCAACAGGGCGAGCGGCGGCAGGAGTTGCAGGTAGTAGTGGCCGAAGAAGTGGAAGCCGGTGACGACGGCGCCGGCCGACGCGGCGAGCCACAGCCACAGCGCGGGCACTCCGGTGCGGGCGACGCGTAGCCCCCGCAGCACCGGCGGCAGCAGCCCCGCGCAGGCCCCCGCGAGGATCGCCGTGTTGGCCAGGGCCCGCCCGAGGACGTGGAGTTCGGAGCCGGTGAACGAGGCGTACGTGCCCGAGCCGGTGACGGTCCAGAACAGGAACCCGCCCGGGTCGGTGACCAGGGCCGCGCCCAGCACCGGCAGCAGGGCGCCCGCCGCCACCCGGAGCGGCCCGCCACGCGAACCCCGGCACAGCCACAGCACGGGCAGCAGCACCGCGCCACCGGTCTGCTTGGCGAGGAACGCGCAGCCGACGGCGAGGCCGGCCGCGCCCCAGCGGCGGCGGTCGGCGCACCACATGGCCGCCGCCGTGCACGGCAACATGAACACCTCGAAGCCGGCGGCCTGCGCGTCCTCGGGGTTCAGGCCGACGGAGACCAGCAGGTACAGCACGCCGGCGGTGCGGCCCGCGCGGTCGCCCCAGTGGCGCCGGGCCAGCGAGGCGAGCAGCACGGCGGTCAGCAGCTGCGCGAGGAGGGCGAGGACGCGCACCGACGTGAGCGTGTCGGAGCCGGTCACCGCGAAGGCCGCCTCGTAGAGCCACGGCACCAGGGGCGGCTTGCGGTCGACGACCGTCTCGTAGAGCTCGCCGCCGTGGGCCAGCATCCGGGCCTGTACGGCGAGATGGCCCTCGTCGGGGTTCCACAGCGGCCGGACGAACGACGGGACGCGGGTGACGCAGGCCAGCGCCGCCAGCAGGGGCAGCAGGCGGCGCCAGTAGCGGAGGTCCGTGTTCCGTTGTCCGGGTGCGGAGCGTGATGCTGCGAGGAGCTCGGCGCGCATGGGGAGCACGCTATCGGTCCCCACCCGCGGAATTGGGCGGTCCGGTTACTCCGTGTCGCCCGTTCCGTTCACTCCGTGTCGCCGCGCCGCGGTGGGGAGACCTCGGCGGCGGCCGTCTCCCGGCCGGGGGCGAGACGGCTGTGGCTGCGGCCGTAGAGGAAGTACACGACGACTCCGATGGCCATCCAGATGCCGAACCGGATCCAGGTCTCGGTGGGCAGGTTCAGCATCAGCCACAGCGAGGCGCCCACCGACAGGATCGGCAGGACCGGCACCCACGGGGTGCGGAAGGAGCGCGGCAGGTCGGGCCGGGTGCGGCGCAGGATGATCACGCTGATGGCGACGATGACGAACGCGAACAGCGTGCCGATGTTGACCAGCGCGGCGAGTTCGCTCAGCGGCGTGAAGCCCGCGAGGACCGCGATCAGCACGCCCAGCAGGATGGTCGGCCGGTGCGGGGTCTTGAACTTCGGGTGGACGCGCGAGAAGAAGCGCGGCAGCAGTCCGTCGCGGCTCATCGCGAAGAAGACGCGGGTCTGGCCGAGCAGCAGGATCATGCAGACGGTGGTGAGGCCGACGGCCGCGCCGAAGCTGATGAAGCCCGCGTACCAGGGATGGCCGGTGGCCTTGAAGGCGTCGGCGAGCGGGGCGTCCACGGACAGCCGGCTGTAGTGCTGCATCCCGGTGACGACGATGGACACGGCGACGTACAGCGCGGTGCAGATGAACAGGGAGCCGAGGATGCCGCGGGGCATGTCGCGCTGCGGGTTCCTGGTCTCCTCGGCGGCGGTGGCGACGATGTCGAAGCCGATGAAGGCGAAGAAGACGACCGAGGCGGCGGTGAAGATGCCCATCACGCCGAAGTTCGAGGGCGCCCAGCCGAACAGCACCTGGATGAGCGGCGAGTCGAGGCTCTCCCCCGCCGGCACCGGCTGCGACTTCGGGATGAACGGGTCGTAGTTGTCGCCCTTGATGAAGAAGGCGCCGGCGATGATCACGACGAGGACGACGGTGACCTTGATGGCGACGACGAGCGAGGTGATCCGCGCGGACAGCTTCATGCCGAGCACGAGGATCGCGGTGAGGACGAGGACCAGGGCGGCGGCGAGGATGTCGAAGCCGAAGCCGTCGGCGCCGTCCCGCCCGGCGAGCGCCTCGGGCATCGTCCAGCCCGCGTTGTCCAGCAGCGAGCGGATGTAGCCGGACCAGCCGACCGCCACCACCGCCGTCCCGAGCGCGAACTCCAGCACCAGGTCCCAGCCGATGATCCAGGCGGGCAGCTCACCGAGCGAGGCGTACGAGAAGGTGTACGCGGACCCGGCGACCGGGACCGTGGACGCGAACTCGGCGTAGCACAGCGCGGCCAGCGCGCAGACGACACCGGCCGTGACGAAGGCCAGCGCCACGGCGGGGCCCGCGTTGTCCTTGGCGACTGTACCGGTGAGGACGAAGATGCCGGTGCCGATGATGACACCGACGCCGAAGACGGTCAGGTCCAGCGCGGACAAGGACTTCTTGAGCGCGTGCTCTGGCTCCTCGGTATCGAGGATGGACTGCTCGACCCTCTTCGTCCGGAAGAGATTGCTGCTCACGGGTACCTCCCACGCTTGTCGTCCTCGACATGATCGAGAGGGGGCGTACTCCGTATGCCCCGGCACGGGCACCTTCACGCGAATGGGCCGGTCGCACCACTCTTCACAGTGGCGCAACCGGCCCAGGAGGACCACTCGGGCCGGGTCAGTCGCGGGCGGGCTCCACCTCGGCGGCGGACCGCTCGAACCGGCCGTCGATCTTCGCGACCAGGCCGGTGACCTGACGCGCGATGTCCGGCGCGGTCAGGCCGATCTCGGCGAGCACCTCGGCGCGGGAGGCGTGGTCGAGGAAGCGCGGCGGGATGCCGAAGTCGCGCAGCGGCACGTCGACGCCCGCGTCCCTGAGGGCCTGCGCGACGGCGGAGCCGACGCCGCCGACGCGGGAGTTGTCCTCGACGGTGACGACGACGCGGTGCCGCTCGGCGAGCGGGGCCATGGCCTCGTCGACGGGCTTGACCCAGCGCGGGTCGACGACGGTGGTGGAGATGCCCTGCTTGTCGAGGAGGGCGGCGACCTCCAGGCACATCGGGGCGAGTGCGCCCACGGACACCAGCAGGACGTCCGGGGTGTCGGTGCCGGCCTCGCGCAGCACGTCCATGCCGCCGACGCGGCCGACGGCCGGTACGGCGGGGCCGACGGCGCCCTTGGAGAAGCGGACCACGGTCGGGGCGTCGTCCACCGCGACGGCCTCGCGGAGCTGGGCGCGGACCTGGTCGGCGTCGCGCGGGGCGGCGAGCCGGAGGCCGGGGACGACCTGGAGGATCGACATGTCCCACATGCCGTTGTGGGAGGCGCCGTCGGTGCCGGTGACGCCGGCCCGGTCCAGGACGAAGGTGACGCCGCACTTGTGCAGGGCGACGTCCATCAGGACCTGGTCGAAGGCGCGGTTGAGGAAGGTGGCGTACACGGCGAAGACGGGGTGGACGCCGCCGTGGGCGAGGCCGGCCGCGGAGACCGCGCCGTGCTGCTCGGCGATGCCGACGTCGTAGACCCGCTCGGGGAAGCGCTTGGCGAACTTGTCCAGGCCGACCGGCTGGAGCATGGCCGCGGTGATCGCGACGACGTCCTCGCGCTCCTCGCCCAGCTTGACCATCTCGTCGCCGAAGACGCTGGTCCAGTCGGCGCCGGAGGTGGCGATGGGCAGGCCCGTGTCGGGGTGGATCTTGCCGACGGCGTGGAAGCGGTCGGCCTCGTCCTGGAGGGCGGGCTGGTAGCCGCGGCCCTTCTCGGTGAGGCAGTGCACGATGACGGGGCCGCCGAAGCGCTTGGCGCGGGCGAGGGCGGACTCCAGGGCCTCGATGTCGTGGCCGTCGATCGGGCCGACGTACTTCAGGCCGAGGTCCTCGAAGAGGCCCTGCGGGGCGATGAAGTCCTTCAGGCCCTTCTTCGCGCCGTGCAGCGTGTCGTAGAGGGGCTTGCCGACGACCGGGGTGCGCTCCAGGAGGTCCTTGGTGCGGGCCAGGAAGCGCTCGTAGCCGTCGGTGGTGCGCAGGGTCGCCAGGTGGTTGGCGAGTCCGCCGATCGTGGGGGCGTAGGAGCGCTCGTTGTCGTTGACGACGATGACCAGCGGGCGGTCCTTGGCGTCGGCGATGTTGTTCAGCGCCTCCCAGGCCATGCCGCCGGTGAGGGCGCCGTCGCCGATGACGGCGACGACATGGCTGTCGCGCTTGTGCAGCTCGTTGGCCTTGGCGATGCCGTCGGCCCAGCCGAGGACCGTGGAGGCGTGGCTGTTCTCGATGACGTCGTGCTCGGACTCGGCCTGCGAGGGGTAGCCGGACAGGCCGCCCTTCATCTTCAGGCGGGAGAAGTCCTGGCGCCCGGTGAGCAGCTTGTGCACGTAGGACTGGTGGCCGGTGTCCCACAGCACCTTGTCCTTGGGCGACTCGAAGACCCGGTGCAGGGCGATGGTGAGCTCGACCACGCCGAGGTTGGGGCCGAGGTGGCCGCCGGTCTTGGAGACGGCCTCGACGAGGAAGGTCCGGATCTCCCGGGCCAGCTGGTCCAGCTCCTGTGGGCTGAGCGTGTCCAGATCGCGCGGTCCCCTGATGCGGGTCAGCAGCGGCACCCGTGCCTCCTTGCAGTAGAGCTGTTCGAGCTGTTGCCGGGCTCGTCGAGTCTAATGTTCCGCCCGGCGCCCCGGCGCCCGGGAGGTGCGTCGTGCGTCACGCGAACGGCCCAGGAAACGCCAGTTGCCCGGCGCCTGGAGGGCACCGGGCAACTCGAGCGGGAGTGCTACGCCCGGCCCGCGGTCTTCTGCGTCCGGCGCGTCACGGAGTCGATCACGACGGTGGTCAGCAGCACCGCCGCGGTGATCATGTACTTCACCGGCTCCGCGATGGACTCCAGCTGGAGCCCGTACTGGATGGAGACGATCACCAGCACGCCGAGCAGCGCGTTCCACGTCCGGCCGCGACCGCCGAACAGCGACGTGCCGCCGATGACGGCCGCGGCGATCGCGTTCATCAGCAGGTCACCGGTACCGGCGCTCTGGTTGGCGGACGCGATCTTGGAGGCCAGGAACAGGCCGCCGATCGCGGCGAAGCCGCCGGCGATGCCGAACACGGAGATGCGGATCGCCGTGACGTTGATGCCGGCGCGGCGGGACGCCTCGACGCTGCCGCCGAGGGCGAAGACCTTGCGGCCGTAGGCGGTGCGGCGGAGCAGGAAGTCCGTGCCGATGAGGAAGGCGAGGAAGATCACCGTGGCCAGCGGCAGGCCCTTGTACTGGTTGTACATGATCGCCGCGGCGAAGGAGACGACGGCCAGCAGCACGGTGCGCAGCACGATGTCGCTGAGCGGCCGGGACGGGATGCCTGCGGCCTCGCGGCGCCGGTTGCCCAGGAAGGAGGTGATGAAGAACACCGCGACGACCAGGGCGGCCAGGCCGTAGGCGGCGGCGACGTCCGCGAAGAAGTACGTCGTCAGCTGCCCGATCAGACCGTCGCTGTCGAGGTTGATGGTGCCGTTCTCGCCCAGGATCTTGAGCATGAAGCCGAGCCAGAACAGCAGGCCGGCCAGGGTCACGGCGAAGGCGGGGGCGCCGAGCACCGCGAAGAAGAAGCCGTGGGCCGCGCCGATGGCCGCGCCGGCGGCGACGGCGAGCAGCACCGCCAGCCACTCGGGCAGGCCCTGGTTCACGGCGAGGACGGCCGCGATGGCGCTGGAGGCGCCGCTGACCGAGCCGACGGACAGGTCGATCTCGCCGAGCAGCAGCACGAAGACGATGCCGACCGAGATCATGCCGGTGCCGACCATCGTGACGGTGATGTCGCTGATGTTCTGCGCGGACAGGAACGCCGAGTTCAGGCTCTGGAAGATGACGCAGATGAGGATCAGGCCGACGACGACGGGGATGGACCCCAGTTCGCCCGCCTTCATCTTGCGCTTGAACTCGCCCCAGTAGCCGGCGATGCCCTGCTCGCGGACGAGCAGGCGGGGGTCGACGGCGGTGACCGCGGCGGCGGCGGCCTCCGGGTTCACGACCTCGTGCTCGCCCTGCTTGGTGACGGAGGTCTTCTCGGTGCTCACTTGGAGGCCTCCCCGTTCGAGCGGGCCGCACGGCGGGTGACGGCGTTGTCGGTGGCGCCGGTGATCGCGGCGATGATGTCCTCCTGGGAGGTCGTCTTGACCTCGAAGACACCGTTGTTGCGGCCGAGGCGCAGCACCGCGACCTTGTCCGCGACCGCCTTGACGTCGGCCATGTTGTGGCTGATGAGGATGACGGCGTGTCCGCGCTCGCGCAGTCGCTCCACGAGGTCGAGGACCTGCGCGGTCTGCTCGACGCCGAGGGCGGCGGTGGGCTCGTCGAGGATGACCAGCTTGGGCTCGCCGAGCATGGAGCGGGCGATGGCCACGACCTGGCGCTGACCGCCGGACAGCGAGGCGATCGGGATGCGCACGCTGGGGATGCGGATCGACAGGGTCTGCAGGAGGTCGCGGGCGCGGCGCTCCATCTCGACCTCGTCGAGGATCCCGCGGCGCTTGATCTCGCGGCCGAGGAACAGGTTTCCGACGACGTCGATGTTGTCGCACAGCGCGAGGTCCTGGTAGACGGTCGCGATGCCCAGGGCCTGGGCGTCGTGCGGCTTGCTGATCTGGACGGTCTTGCCGTCCCACTCGATGGCGCCCTCATCGATGGGGTGCACGCCGGCGATCGTCTTGACCAGCGTGGACTTTCCGGCGCCGTTGTCGCCCACCAGGGCGACCACTTCACCGGCGTGGACCTCAAGCTCTACGTCGGTGAGCGCCTGGACGGCACCGAAACGCTTGGAGACCCCGCGCAACGCCAGCACGGGCGTAGCGGACACGTGAACCATCTCCTTCGCCGCCTGACCCGGCGGAAGGTAGTGCAGAGGATTGGGGGGTTGGAGGCCGATCCGTCCGGCGCCCCGCCACGAGCTTGCGGGGCTGTCTGATGCGCGGGGCGCCGGAGGAGCCTCGGGGCAGCCGTCCCCTCATGCGGTCGCGGTACGGGAATCCGGGCCGGATTCCCGTACGCGGCAGGGGACTTGGCTGGTTACTTGATGCCGAGCTTGTCGCAGGCGGCCTTGTACTTGCCGGTGCAGATCTCGGCGGCGGTGTAGACGCCGTCCTTGATGACGGTGTCGTTGATGTTGTCCTTGGTCAGCGAGGTGACCGGGACGAGCACGGACGGGACGTCCTTGGCGCTGCCGCTGGAGACCTTGTCCTTGGCGATGGAGTCGAGGCTCTCGCCCTTGGCCAGCGCGACGGCCATCTCGGCGGCGGCGTCGGCCTCCGGGGCGTACGGCTTGTAGACGCTCATGTACTGCTCACCGGCGACGATGCGCTGCACACCCGCGAGTTCGGCGTCCTGGCCGGTGACCGGGACCTTGATGCCGGCGGCCTTCAGGGCGGTGATGATGCCGCCCGCCATGCCGTCGTTGGCGGAGTAGACGCCCTGGATCTTGTCCTTGCCGAGGGCCGAGATCGCGGCCTCCATGTTGGCGTTGGCGTTGTCCGGCGACCACTCCTTGGTGTCGAACTCCTTGCCGACCTTGACCTTGCCGTCGAGGACCTCGTGGGCGCCCTGCTTGAACATGGCGGCGTTCGGGTCGGTGACGGAGCCGTTCATCATGACGATCTGGCTGTCCTTGGCCTTGTCGCCCAGGGCCTCCAGCAGGGCCTTGCCCTGGGTGCGGCCGACCTCGACGTTGTCGAACGAGGTGTAGGCGCTGATCGGGCCCTCGGCGAGGCGGTCGTAGGCGACGACCTTGATGCCGGCGTCGGCGGCCTTCTGCACGGAGTTCTTGATGGCCTTGGCGTCGACCGCGTCCAGGATCAGGACGTCCACCTTGTTGGTGATCATGGTGTCGACCTGCTGGGCCTGCAGGTTGGCGTCCTGACGGGCGTTGTTGTACTGGATCTCGGCCTTGTTGTTCGTGAGCTCCTTGATCTTCTTCTCGATCAAGGGGCGGTCGAACTTCTCGTAGCGCGCGGTCTTGTTCTCCGGCAGGAGCAGACCGACCTTGATGTTGTCGCCCTTCGCGGCGGAGCCGGAGGACTCGGTCTTGTCGCCGGACTCCTTGGCACTGCCACAGGCGGCGAGCGAGACGGCCATCGCACCGGCGGCAACGGCAACAGCGGCACGACGCATACGCGTGTTCACTTCGAAAAACCTCCCTGACGAGGCCGCGTCGTTGCGGCCGAGGTGGCTGGAAGTCAACTCGGCCACACGTGCGACGTCAAGAAGTAAATCCTTAACGGGTTGGCAACGGTGCCATCCGTTCTCTAAGTGAAGGCGGGTGTCGCCGTGGGGAGGGAGCCGTCCAAAAGGGTGGAATCGCCCATCTCGCTGAGTGCGAGAGCGAGCGCTCCGAGCACCTCCGCACGGCCCCCAAGTGCCCCGGGGAGAACGGACAGTTGACGTGCCGCGCTGGGGATCGCGTAGCGGCCGACGGACTCCCGGATGGGCCCGAGCACCAGCTCACCGGCCTCGGCGAGATCACCGCCGAGGACCACCCGGCTCGGGTTCAGCAGGTTGCACAGATTGGCGACTCCGCTGCCGACGTGACGGCCGACGTCGGCGATCACTCGACGGCAGCCGGGGTCGCCGTCCCGCGCCAGCCGGACGACTCCTTCCAGCGTGAGATCGGTGCCGTGGCTGGACTGGAGCAGCGGCAGGACGTAGCGCGCGGCCGCGAAGGTCTCCAGGCAGCCCCGGTTTCCGCAGCGGCAGACGGGGCCGGATTCATCAAGAGTAATATGCCCGATTTCACCCGCTGTGCCACCCGGGCCGCGGTAGATCTTGCCGTTGATCACGAGGCCGGCGCCGACACCGCTGGCGACCTTGATGTAGGCGAGGTCGCGCACCCCTCGCCCGCTCCCCCAGACCATCTCGCCGAGGGCGCCGAGGTTCGCGTCGTTGTCGACGTGCACCGGCACGCCGAGCCGCCCCCGCAGCTCCTCGGCGGGCTTGGTGCCGCCCCAGCCGGGCAGGATGGCGGTCGACCCGAGGGTGCCCGACTCGACGTCGATCGGACCGGGCACGCCGAGGCCCACGCCGGCGATCTTCGAGCGGTCCACGCCGGTCGCCGCGATCAGGCGGCTGACCAGTTCCTCCGCCCGGTCGAAGCCCTGCGTCGAGGAGGCGTCCACGTCCAGCGGCTCGGCCTCCTCGGCCAGCACCTGGTGGGCGAGGTTCCCGACCGCGACGCGCAAATGCGTATGGCCGAAATCGACCCCTATGACGATGCCCGCGTCGCCGCTGAGCGAGACGGCACGGGCCCGGCGGCCACCGGCCGAGGTGGGTGTGACCTCGACGGTTCCGCCTTCCTTCAGTTCCCGCACGATGTTGGAGACCGTCGCGGCCGACAGGCCCGTCGTCCTCGCGATCTCCGCCTGGGTGAGTGATCCGGCCAGCCGTACGGCTCGGACGACCCTCTCCAGGTTGGCTCGGTGCAGCGACGACTGCGACCCCGGAGTCTCCACGACGACCTCCTGCGCGCGGGACCGCATCGATGAGGCCCCGTCTATGTCCAACTAGTGAACTCTAAGCTGACCCGTTCGGGTTGCCTACCGTCAAGAGGTTGAACCGCATCGGGGCACATGCTCACAACGCCGCACGCCGTCCCCGGGGGCGGGAACGGCGTGCGTACGAGCGGTGGCACAGGGCTACGGAGAGGCGCGGGGAGGCGCGGAGCATTCTCTCCGCCGGGGGCGCGCGGTTACTTCAGCGCGCCTGCCGTGAGGCCTTGCACCACCTGCCGCTGGAAGATGATGTACGCCGCCAGCACGGGCAGCATCGCCATCACCAGCCCGGCGAACAGGCCCGACCAGTCGCCCTTGTAGCCCTGGCTGACCGCCAGCTGGACGAGACCCTGGGTGAGGACGCGCTTGTCCGGGTCGGTGTTGAGCACCGTCGGCAGCATGTACTGGTTCCACTGGCCCAGGAAGTTGAAGATGCCGACGCTGATCAGGCCCGGCTTGGCCATCGGCAGCATGATCTGGAAGAACGTCCTGGTGTGCGAGGCGCCGTCCACGAACGCCGCCTCCGCCACCGACGACGGCAGGGTCCGGAAGAACGCCGTCAGGAAGAACACGGTGAACGGCAGCGAGTACGCGATGTAGACCAGGATCAGACCGTGGAGCGTGTTCAGCAGCCCCATGTTGTTCACGACGTAGAACAGCGGGACCAGCGCCAGCATGATCGGGAAGCTCATGCCGCCGATGAACAGGTAGTAGATGAACCGGTTGCCCGGGAAGTCGAAGCGGGCCAGCACGTACGCCGCCATCGAGCCGAGCACCAGCGTGCCGATGAGCGAGCCCCCCACCACCAGCACGGTGTTGAGGAAGTAGTCGCCCATGTGGGCCTCGGTCCAGGCCCGCGACCAGTTGTCGAAGTGCAGCTTGTCCGGCAGCGACCAGGGCGAGCCGAAGATCGAGGCGTCGTCCTTGAAGGACGTCATCACCGCCCACAGCAGCGGCAGGACCACCATGAAGGCCCACAGGACGAGGATGCCGTGGGAGAAGACGTTGAGGACCGTGCCCTCCTTCTTCTCCTTCTGCGGCGGCGCCGGCGGCGCGTCCGTCTTCGTCACGGTCGTACCGGGCTCGGCCGGCACGGGAGCGGGGGGTTCGGTCGTCTTCATTGATCAGTACTCCAGCCGCTCGCGCCGGCCCAGCCGCATCACGACGGCCGCGAAGGCCAGCGTCACGATGAGCAGGGCGACGCCGATGGTGGTGGCGTAGGCGGCCTGACCGTCGCGGAAGGCCTTCTGGTACACGTACAGGACCATGACGGTGGTCGAGTAGTCGGGGCCGCCCGGACCGGTCGTCATGATGTGCACGACCGCGAACGACTCGGCGCCCAGGGCGAGGATGCCCATGTAGACCCAGCCGGACTGCACGGTGTCCCACAGCAGCGGCAGGGTGATCCGGAAGAAGGTGGTGACGCGGTTCGCCCCGTCCAGCAGCGCCGCCTCGTAGAGGTCCGCCGGGATGGACGCCATGCCCGCCGAGAACAGGACCACGAAGAAGCCGACCGTGGACCACACGATCACCGCCATCACGCACCAGAGCGCGAGGTCGGGATCGCCGAGCCACACCGGCTGGAGGTCCCCGAGGCCGATGCCCCTCAGCAGCGAGTTGATGGCACCGCTGTCCGGGTTGTACGCGAACGCGAACAGCAGCGCCACGATCGCGATGGACAGCACCTGCGGGAAGAAGTAGACGATCTTGTAGAAGCCGGAGCCGCGGACGCCCGTGATGACCGGTCCGCCGCGGCGGCGCCGCCCGCCCACGTTGATCATGAAGGCGAAGAACAGCGCGAGGCCGATCGTCACCACCGGCAGCAGCAGCGCGAACAGCAGGCTGTGCTGGAGCGACTTCCAGAAGATGTCGTCGTCGAGCATCCTTTCGTAGTTGTCGAAGCCGACCGTCTTGAAGTCGGGGCTCAGGCCGGTCCAGTCCGTGAACGAGTAGTAGATGGACTGGATGAACGGCCAGACGACTAGAAGCGCGTACAGCCCCAGGGGAACCGCCAGGAACCCCACGATGAACCGGTACTTGCCGTGCTGCATTGCTACCGACCCCGATCTGCGCGCGGGTACCGCCGTCAGGGCCCGCCCGGCGCGGACGACACGCCGGACAGGCCCTGGTGACGTTGCGTCACTGGTGCTTGTAGTGCTTGATCGACGTGTCCTTGGCCGCCTCGTCGGCGAAGCCCTGGATCTTCTTGATGGCCTCGGCCGGGGTGATGCGTCCGGCCATCATCTCGCCGAGACCGGCGACACCGATCTTCTCCTTCTGGAGCTGCACGTACCAGTCCTGGATCCGCGGGTTCACCACGTTCTCGCCGGCCTTCTCCAGCGCCGCGACACCGGCCTTCAGGCCCGGGGTGAGGCTGATGCCGTCGGTGCCGCCGTTGTAGGCGGTGAGCGACTTGACCTTGCTGGTGAAGTTCTTGGACGACGCCTCGCTCAGCATGATGCGGAGCTGCTCCATGCCGCCGGCGCCGTTCTTCGCCTTGGCCGGCACGATGAAGGGCTCGCCGCCGGAGGCCCAGATGGTGCCGAAGGGCAGCTTGTCGGAGCTGTCGAGGCCGGTCGGCGCGGACACGGCCAGGTCGAAGTCGGCCGGGATGACGTTCGCCGACTCGTTCTCCACCCAGGAGCCGTTCGGGATGAACAGCGCCTTGCCCTTGGCCCACGCGGTCTGCGACTGGACGTGGTCGAGGCCCGGGGTGCCCTTGAGGACGTAGCCCTTCTTGACGAGCTCGTAGTAGGCCTCGAAACAGGCCTTGACCGCCGGGTGCTTCCAGGCGTTCGGCTCCAGGTTGTCGATGGCGTCGAGCACCTCGCGGCCGCCGACCTTGCCGATCATCGGGTACAGCGAGAACGGGACGTAGTACGGGTACTTGCCCGCGTAGGTCCAGCCCGCCATGCCCTTCTTCTTGGCCTTCTCGCACACGGCGAGCATCTGGTCCCAGGTCTCCGGGTACTGCTCGTCGAGCGAGTCCAGCGCCTTCTGCGAGTACCAGACGCCGTACACCGTGTAGGCGTAGTACAGGATCCAGACCTGCTCGCCGTCGAACTGGCCCATCTCCACGATGCCGGGGCGCAGCGTGTCGCGGACCTTCTTGTTCGGGTCGTCGTAGGACGGGGCGTCGAGCAGGGCGGTGAGGTCGGTGAGCTGCTTCTTGCCGACCAGGACGCCCATGTCCATCTGCTCGGCGCCGGAGTTGTCGATGAGGTCCGGCGGGGTGCCCTGGTTGAAGCGGGGCTGGAGCGTGGACTGGATCTTCTGGGTGGCGGAGAACTTGACCTTCGCCTTGGGGAAGTTCTGCTCGTAGATCTTGACGGCGTCCTCGGCGTACTCCTTGCCGAAGCCGCCGTCGAACAGCACGAACTCCATCTGCGCGCTGTCGTTGACGCCGAGCGGGTTCTTGGCGGTCTTCTTGCCGCCCTTCGCCTTCTCCTGCTCGTCGCCCCCGCCGCCGCTGGCACACGCGGACAGGAAGCTCATGGTGGGGACGGTGACCAGGCCGAGCGCGGCGGACCGCTTGATGAGGTCGCGGCGGCCGACTCCCGTCGTGCCGCCGTGCTCGGAACCGTTGGTCTCGGTGTGGGTGGATCCCATGCTCAAGTCCTCGCCTTCTCCAGGACTCAGGCGGTGAACCGGATCCTCCCCGGCACCGCGATCGGGTCACGCTGGGTCGTGCAGGAAATGCGGGTCGTGCGGGGCGCACTCGGGAGTGCTGACCGCTCACGGTACGGAAGGGTGCGAACGCCGACAGGTATAGTCCACTTCCCGCCAGCGGAGCAAGATCGAATGCAAGGTTCGCCGTGGGTCTTTTCCGAAGTGAGACCTCGCGGAAATATGAGCGGCCTGTGCGTTCCCCGACGGAAAAATCCCCGGCATCGGCCCCGAATGCCCTACTCAACACCCTTGACACCGCTTGGCACTTGACCCACTACTGTTCCTTGCGCATCGAAGCTGACAACGTTGTCCGACGTGCAGGGAGGCTGACCCGGGTATGCAGCGCAGAGCACGCCACAGATGGGGTCCGGCGGTCGTGGTCACGACCGCCTTTGTCATGGCCGTGGGCTCGCAGGGCGTGGCGGTCGCCCTGCCCGAGGCCCCCGACGCCGCCGGGCGGGAGTTCGCCTCCTCGTTCGAGGCGGACGATCCGGCCCCGGACTGGCTGAACACCGTCGAGACGGCACCGGACGGCGGCAAGCGCGCCTCCGGGGTCGACGGCGGGTACAGCAGCGGCATACCGGGGAACGTGACCGACCACGTCACGGACGTGCGGGCGAGCGCCGAGAACACCGGCGGCGGCGAGGTGAAGGAGAACCTCGTCGACGGCGAGCCCAGCACCAAGTGGCTGGCGTTCGAACCGGCCGGCTGGGTGGAGTTCGACCTGGACGAGCCCGTGCGGCTCGCCCGTTACGCGCTCACCTCGGCCAACGACCACGCCGAGCGCGACCCCGCGGACTGGACGCTGAAGGGCTCGGCGGACGGCAAGGACTGGAAGACGCTCGACACCCGCTCCGGCGAGTCCTTCTCCGAGCGGTTCCAGGCGAAGACGTACGACCTCGCCGAGCCGGCCGAGTTCCGGCACTTCCGGCTCGACGTCACGAAGAACAACGGCGGCGGCATCCTCCAGCTCGCCGACGTGCAGTTCTCCACGGGTGGCAGCGACGGGCCGGTGCCGCAGGACATGCTGTCGCTGGTCGACCGCGGCCCGAGCGGCTCCCCCACCGCGAAGGCGGGCGCCGGCTTCACGGGCAAGCGGGCCCTCAGGTACGCGGGACGCCACACGGCGGACGGCCGGGCGTACTCGTACAACAAGGTCTTCGACGTGAACGTGGCCGTGGAGCGCAACACCCGGCTCGGCTACCGCGTCTTCCCCTCCATGGCGGACGGCGACCTGGACTACGACGCCACGAACGTCTCCGTGGACCTCGCCTTCACCGACGGCACCTACCTCAGCGACCTGGGCGCCACCGACAGCCACGGCTTCCCGCTGACGCCGCGCGGGCAGGGCGCGGCGAAGATCCTTTACGTCAACCAGTGGAACGACGTCACCGCGCGCATCGGTTCGGTCGCCGCGGGCAAGACCGTCGACCGGATCCTGGTGGCGTACGACTCCCCGAAGGGCCCGGCGAAGTTCCGGGGCTGGGTGGACGACGTGACGATCCGGCCGGTGCCGCCCGAGGCGCCGAAGGCGCATCCGTCGGACTACGCGCTGACGACGCGCGGCACGAACTCCAGCGGCGGTTTCTCGCGCGGCAACAACTTCCCGGCCACGGCCGTGCCGCACGGCTTCAACTTCTGGACGCCGGTGACGAACGCGGGCTCCCTGAGCTGGCTGTACGACTACGCGCGCGGCAACAACGCGGACAACCTGCCGACGATCCAGGCGTTCAGCGCGAGTCACGAGCCGAGCCCGTGGATGGGTGACCGGCAGACGTTCCAGGTGATGCCGTCCGCCGCGTCCGGCACCCCGGACCTGGGCCGGGAGGCGCGGGAGCTGGCGTTCCGGCACGAGAACGAGACCGCGCGGCCGCACTACTACGGCGTGCGGTTCGAGAACGGCCTGAAGGCGGAGATGACGCCGACGGACCACGCGGCGATGCTCCGCTTCACCTTCCCCGGTGACGACGCGAGCGTGCTGTTCGACAACGTCACCGACCAGGCGGGCCTGACGCTCGACAAGGAGAACGGGATCGTCACCGGCTACTCGGACGTGAAGTCCGGGCTGTCGGCGGGCGCGACCCGGCTGTTCGTGTACGGCGTGTTCGACAAGCCGGTCACCGGCGGTGACTCCTCCGGCGTCAAGGGACACCTGCGGTTCGACGCGGGCGAGGACCGCACGGTGACGCTGCGCCTGGCCACCTCGCTGATCAGTGTCGACCAGGCGAAGGACAACCTGCGTCAGGAGCTCCCGGACGGCACGGACTTCGCGGCCGTGAAGAACCGCGCCCAGAAGCAGTGGGACGAGCTGCTCGGCAAGGTCGAGGTGGAGGGCGCGACGCCGGACCAGCTGACCACGCTGTACTCCAGCCTGTACCGGCTGTACCTGTACCCGAACTCGGGCTTCGAGAAGGTCGACGGGAAGCACAAGTACGCCTCGCCGTTCTCCCCGATGCCGAACCCGGACACGCCGACGCACACCGGCGCGAAGATCGTCGACGGCAAGGTGTACGTCAACAACGGATTCTGGGACACCTACCGCACGACCTGGCCGGCGTACTCCTTCCTGACGCCGGGCAGGGCCGGTGAGCTGGTCGACGGGTTCGTGCAGCAGTACAAGGACGGCGGCTGGACCTCCCGCTGGTCCTCCCCCGGCTACGCCGACCTGATGACCGGCACGTCCTCGGACGTCGCGTTCGCGGACGCGTACGTCAAGGGCGTGGACTTCGACGAGAAGGCGGCGTACGACGCGGCCGTGAAGAACGCCACCGTCGTGCCCCCGGCGTCCGGCGTGGGCCGCAAGGGCATGGCGGCCTCGCCGTTCCTCGGCTACACGAGCACCGAGACGCACGAGGGCCTGTCGTGGGCGCTGGAGGGCTACCTCAACGACTACGGCATCGCCCGCATGGGACAGAAGCTCTACGACGAGACCGGCGAGAAGCGCTACAAGGAGGAGTCGGAGTACTTCCTGAACCGCGCCCGGGACTACGTCAACCTCTTCGACGCGAAGGCCGGCTTCTTCCAGGGCAGGAACGCCAAGGGCGACTGGCGCGTGCCGTCCGAGAAGTACGACCCGCGCGTGTGGGGCCACGACTACACCGAGACCAACGGCTGGGGCTACGCCTTCACCGCCCCGCAGGACAGCCGGGGCCTGGCCAACCTGTACGGCGGCCGGGACGGCCTCGGCGACAAGCTCGACGAGTACTTCTCCACGCCGGAGACGGCCTCGCCCGAGTTCGTCGGCTCCTACGGCGGCGTCATCCACGAGATGACGGAGGCGCGGGACGTCCGGATGGGCATGTACGGGCACTCCAACCAGGTCGCCCACCACGCCATCTACATGTACGACGCGGCCGGGCAGCCCTGGAAGGCGCAGAAGAACGTGCGCGAGGTGCTGTCCCGGCTCTACACCGGCAGCGCGATCGGGCAGGGCTACCACGGCGACGAGGACAACGGCGAGCAGTCGGCCTGGTTCCTGTTCTCCGCGCTGGGCTTCTACCCGCTGGTGATGGGCAGCGGCGAGTACGCGGTCGGCTCCCCGCTGTTCAAGAAGGCGACCGTGCACCTGGAGAACGGCCGTGAGCTGGTCGTGAAGGCGCCGGACAACAGCGCGCGGAACGTGTACGTGCAGGGCCTGAAGGTCAACGGCCGCGCGTGGACGAAGACGTCGCTGCCGCACTCGCTGCTCGCGAAGGGCGGGGTGCTGGAGTTCGACATGGGCCCGCGTCCGTCGTCGTGGGGCACGGGTGAGGACGCGGCGCCCGTGTCCGTCACGCGGGACGACAAGGTGCCGACGCCGCGCGCGGACGTCCTGGACGGCGACGGAGCCCTGTTCGACGACACGTCGGCGACGAACGCGGCGGTGTCCGCGGTGGAGTTGCCGGTCGGTGAGGAGACGAAGGCCGCGCAGTACACGCTGACGTCGGCCGACCGTGCCAAGGCGCCCACCGGGTGGGTGCTTCAGGGCTCGGCCGACGGCGACACCTGGAAGGACCTGGACCGGCGCTCCGGCGAGTCGTTCCGCTGGGACCGGCAGACCCGGGCGTTCTCGGTGCCGGAGCCGGGCGCGTACCGGCACTACCGGCTGGTCCTGGACGGGGAGGCCACGCTGGCGGAGGTGGAGCTGCTGTCCTGACGGAACGTCACGAGCAGTAACGGCGGGTTCGGCCCGGGGTGTTCGGCGCCCCGGGCCGAACCCGTCGTCCCCTCCTGCCCCACGGGGTACCCCCCGGGGCGCGGATGCACCACAATGACCGGGCCGAGGCAGTCGCCGAGTTCCCGAGGATTCCATGTCGATTCCCCCGCCCGTCGCGCCCGTCGAGGTCGACCCCGCGTGGCTGCCGGACACCGCCTTCCGGGCTGTCGGCGAGAGGTCGACCCTGGTCCGGGGTGCCGGGGCGCTGGTGGACACCGTGCACGGCGAAGTGGCCGCCGCCTGCGGGCGGTTCGGCGGCCGGGTGGCGCGGGACGCGGGCGACGGGCCGTACGACCTCGTGCTGTCGCTGGGCGACGCGGACGGGGCGGGGCTGGAACTCGAGCTGGGTGACGAGGGTTTCGCCGTTCTGCGGCAGGGCGGCACGACGACCGTCACGGCCGCCGGTGAACGCGGGCTGCTGTACGGGCTCTTCCACGTCGTGCGGCTCGGGCCCGAGGCCTTCGGCGGTGAGCGTCCCCGCGAGACGCACCGCCCGGCGACCGCGCTGCGCGTGCTGGATCACTGGGACAACGTCGCCGTGCACCCCGTGATGGGCCAGGTGGAGCGCGGTTACGCGGGCGGCTCGCTGTTCTGGGCGGACGGCCGGGCGCGCGGCGACCTGGACCGGGTGCGCGCCTACGGCAGGCTGCTCGCGGCCTGCGGGATCAACGCGCTCACCGTCAACAACGTCAACGTGCACGAGACCGAGGCGCGCCTGCTCACCGACCGGATCGGTGAAGTCGCCGCGATCGCCGACGCGTTGCGGCCCTACGGCATCCGCACGCATCTGTCGGTCACGTTCGCCGCGCCGGTCGTGCTGGGCGGTGCGGCCACCGCCGATCCGCTGGACGCGGCCGTGCGCGACTGGTGGGCGGAGGCGACCCGGCGCGTGTACGAGGCGATCCCCGACTTCGGCGGGTACGTCGTGAAGGCCGACTCGGAGGGCCGGCCCGGCCCGTTCGCCTACGGCCGCAGCCACGCCGACGGCGCGAACATGCTGGCCGCCGCGCTGGAGCCGTACGGCGGGACCGTGCGCTGGCGGGCCTTCGTCTACGACCACCGGCAGGACTGGCGGGACCGCACGACGGACCGGGCGCGTGCCGCGTACGACCACTTCACGCCGCTGGACGGGGAGTTCGCGGCGAACGCGGTGCTCCAGGTGAAGCACGGGCCGATGGACTTCCAGGTGCGTGAGCCCGTGTCACCGCTGATCGGCGCGATGCCCCGGACCCGGCTCGCGGTGGAGGTGCAGGCCACGCAGGAGTACACCGGGCAGCAGCGGCACGTGTGCTGGCTCGGGCCGATGTGGAGCGAGGTGCTGCGCTTCCGGCCCGAGGGGGAAAGCGGGCCCCCCGTCGGCGAGTTGGCGCGCGGCGGCCTCGTGGCGGTGTCGAACGCCGGGGACGACCCGTTCTGGACCGGGCATCCGCTGGCCCAGGCGAACCTGTACACCTTCGGCCGGCTGGCCTGGGAGCCGGACGCCGACCCCGGCCGGATCCTCGGCGAGTGGATCGCGCTGACCCACCCGGGCGCCCCCGGGGAACTGGTGGCCGGGCTGCGCGCCGTCCTGGACGGTTCGTGGCGGACGTACGAGAAGTACACCGCGCCGCTCGGGGTGGGGTTCATGGTCCAGCCGGGGCATCACTACGGGCCGGGCGTGGACGGCTACGAGTACAGCCCGTGGGGCACCTACCACTTCGCCGACCGGGACGGCGTCGGCGTGGACCGCAGCGCGGCGACCGGCACCGGCTACGCGGCGCAGTACGCCGAGCCGTGGGCCGAGGTGTACGAGTCGACCGGGACCTGCCCCGACGAACTGCTGCTGTTCTTCCACCACGTGCCGTACGGGCACGTCCTGCACAGCGGGACGACCGTGATCCAGCACATCTACGACACGCACTTCGAGGGCGTGACGGAGGCGGAGGAGGCCCGCCGGGTGTGGGCGGGCCTCGCGAACCTGGTGGAACCGGCGCGTCACGCGCGCGTGACGGAGCTGTACGAGGAGCAGGTGCGCTGCGCCCGCGAGTGGCGGGACCAGGTCAACAGCTACTTCTTCCGCAAGTCCGGGGTGCCGGACGCGCGCGGGCGGCGGATCCACTGAGGCGGTGGCGCGCGGCGGGTGAGCGGTGCCGTACGTCTACCGAGGCGGTGACGCGTCGCGGTCCGAGGTGAAGTGCGTCCGCGTCTCGGCGATCACCGGGCGGCTGCTGTGCAGCAGGGACAGCAGCAGCGGGGCGGCGAGCAGAGCGGGCAGGGCCTCGGTCAGGAGAGCGGTCAGCGCGCCGGTCAGGACGAGCAGCGAGGCGGCACCGAGGGTGGCGCGCCAGTGCCGGAATGTGAAGTACGCGGCGAGCCGGGCGGTGTCGCGGGCCCGGAACGCGAACAGGGAGGTGAGGACGAGGGCGTGCGCGCCCCACAGCAGGGAGACCGCGCCGATCACGCCGAGCAGGGCCGCCCACCAGCGGGGCAGGCCCGACGCGGGGAAGTGGGTGAGGGTGAACGCGATGACGGTGAGCCAGGCGAGCAGCGGCGCCCACAGCTTGAGGGCGGGCACGGCGTTCAGGCGCCAGCCGCGCCGGTAGGTGCGGGCGGGGTGCAGCTCGGTGAGGTCGTGCCGGCGGTGGTACAGGGCGTACAGCGCGGCGGACAGGGCCGGTCCGAGCGGCAGGAGGCAGAGGGCCGGGAGAACCGGTCCGGCCGCGCCGGGGCCGAGCAGCAGGAGCGCGGCCAGGCCCGGCGAGGCGGCGAGGAGCAGCAGCACCTCGACGGTGACGAGGGTGTGGACGAGGGCGGCGGCGCGGGAGAGCGGCCCGGCGCCGAAGCCGCTCCCCCGCGCCGGCCGGGCGGCGCCGCTCACGGCGCCTCTCCGCCCAGCAGTCGCCGCTGGTCCCACCAGGGCGGTGTCTCGTCCTCGACCGGGGTCAGCTCCACGAGGGTGATCTCGTGCCGGGCGAGGGTGAGGGCCAGGTCGACCCGGCCGTCCTCGATCGGGAGCCGCCGGTGGCTGCGGGCGGGTTCGGCGGCCTCGTACAGCATGTCGAGCTGCGTGGCCTTCGGGGAGCGCGGGCTGCCCAGGTGCCGCCAGGCCGCGTACGCGTTGCCGTGCTCCTCGTCCACGGTGGAGCGCCGGACGAACGCCTCGCCGTCCGGCCGGTCACCGACGGGGACGGACATGCGCAGGGTGTGCCGCTCGGGGCCGGGCGTCTCGCCGGTCGGGTCGACGGGCGCCCAGGCGAGGACGGTGACCCGGCCGTCGGCGCCCCGGCTCACCAGGTGGTCCGCGCCGCGTGCGAGGCGCTGCCCGCCCATCCGGGCCATGAAGGCGTACAGGTGGTAGGTCGGTTTGCGCACCTGCCGGTGGGTGAGCAGGCCGAAGCCGCCGTGGAACAGGGCGGTCGGCACGCCGGTCTCCTCGAACATGTCGCTGAACGTCCAGTAGGAGAAGGAGTCGGCGTGGTCGCCGCCCGCCACGACGACGGGCGCCAGGTAGGCGGCGTGGAACGCGGTGTCGTGGATCGCGTTGTCGGGCCGGTAGGAGGAGTTGAACTCCGTGATGTGCACCGGGAGTTCGCCGAGGCGGGTGCCCTTGAGAACGCGGCGGGGCGCGGCGAACTGGTCGAGCAGGGCGCTCGCCTCCCCGAGCGTCTGGTGGACGGCGAACGGCACGTGCTGGGCGGGTCCCGAGGTGTAGGCGTGCCGGGACACGAAGTCGACGGGGACGTCGCGCCGGTCGGTGAACTCGGCGAACCGCTCCAGCCATGCGTCGGCGCCGGGCGAGATCGCGGGCCCGCCGACGCGGATCTCCGGGTCGACCTCCTTCACGGCGTGCGCGGTCACCTCGTACATCCGGTGGTACGCCGTCTCGTCCGCGTCCTGCCAGAACGCCGGCAGGTTGGGCTCGTTCCACACCTCGACGGGCCAGCTGCGGACCTCGTCGGCGCCGTAGCGGTCGACGAGGTGGCCGAGCGTGGCGCGGACCAGGGCGGCCCACTCGCGCCAGTCGCGCGGCGGTGTGACGTTGCCGCGCCACCAGAACACCGTCTGTGTCCCCGACGCCAACCCCTCGGGCATGAAGCCGAGTTCGAGGAAGGGGCGGATGCCGTGGTCGAGGCAGGCGTCGATGACCTGGTCGACGTAGGTGAAGGAGTGGTGGACGCGGCGGGTGCCCTGCCAGTCGTAGGGGCGGTGGACGCCCATGCCGTCGCTGAGCAGGCCGTGGCCCCGGATGTGCCGGAAGCCGATGTCGCGCTGGAGCAGGGCGAGGGAGTCCTGGTAGTCGCGGCGCAGGGCGAGTTCGAGGCGGCCGGTGCCGACGCAAGTCCGCCAGGCGTCGGACACCGCTCCCTCGGACTCGGCGGGGACGCGGATCACCCGTTCTCCTTCTTGTACCGCTCGTGGGCCTTGTTGTGCAGGTCGACGAGCTGCTGCATGTTCTTCGCCTTGAGTTCGGCGACGTAGGCGTTCCACTCGGACAGGGGGCGCTTGCCGAGGACGAACCGGAGGAGGTTCTGCGTGACGTGGTCCTTCAGCGGCGTGTCCCACAGGGAGGCCTGTTCCTGCTCGGCGGCCTGGAGCGGGTGCGGCGGGTCGACGGGCAGCTCCTCGCGCCGTGTCATGGCGTCCTGGAACTTCCTCTCGTCCGCGCTGAAGGCGGAGGAGACCAGCTTCCAACTGCCGCCGTAGGAGAAGACGCCGTTGTAGAAGCCGAAGTCCTTCTGCATGTCCTTCGGGGCGTCCGGGTCGGAGCCGAGCAGGCTGATGCCGTCCTTCGGCCGGTACCGGCCGGGGCCCGAGCTGGTGTACGTGACGTTCTCGACGCCCCACTTGGACAGCAGCTGGCCCTCGTCGGAGTACCAGAGCCAGTCCACGAACTGCATCAGGGCGACGAAGTCGTCGCTCTCCAGGGCCTTGCTGGAGATCATCATGCCGTTCTCCAGGCGGCTGCCGCCGAGGACCACGGGCCCGGCCGGGCCGATCGGCACGGGGATCATCTCGATCTCGGCGCCCTCGACCTGCTTGCGCAGGTTGTAGCGGTAGTTCTGGACGAGTTCCTGCGGGTTGGCGCTGATCACGAAGGACTTCTCGGAGAGCAGCTTCTGCACGGCCTCGTCGTCGGTCTGCGTGAAGCTCTCCGGGTCGAGGAGCTTGTCGGCGACCAGGCCGCGGACGTACTCGACCATGGACCGGAAGGCGTCGGTGGCGCCGGTGAAGACGAACTCCTTCCGGGCGGCGTCCCAGCTGATGTTGAGGTAGGACCAGCCGGCCCGGACGCCGAAGGCCTGGCCGAGGTAGCCGAACAGGGCGCCGGCCGGGAACGGCGTGTTGGTGGACCAGCGGTCGGTCCACGGGTAGCGGTCCGGGTACTCCGCCTTCAGCGCCTTCAGCGTCTCGCGGACCTCGTCCCAGGTGCCGGGCGCCTTCAGGCCGAGCTTTTCGAGGACGTCGGTGCGCAGGGAGAGCGAGTAGTTGGCCTTGGCCTTCTCGTGCAGGCCGGGCAGCAGGTAGTAGTTGCCGTCGGACTGGCGCAGCGAGTCGACCTCCGGCTGGAGGTTCCATCTCCGCACCTTGTCCCGGAAGTTGGGCATCAGGTCGACGTACTCGCTGACCGGCAGGATCGCGCCGGAGGACACGAACGCGGTCTCGCCGCCCGGGTAGGTCTTGGGGATGAGGAAGGGTGCGTCGCCGGCGCCGATGAGCAGGCTGCGCTTCTTCTCGTAGTCGCTGAGCGGGACGGCGATCGGCTTGAGGGTGACGCCGGTGCGCTCGGTGACCTCCTTCCAGAACAGCCAGTCGTCCTTCATCGGGTAGACGGGGTTGTTGTTGTGCAGGACCTCGAACGACAGCGGCTTGGTCGCCTTGAAGCGGTCGCCGGCGCGGTACCGCTTCATCGCGCCCTCCCGCTTCTTGGTGAGGTCCTTGCCGTCGGAGGAGTCCTCGCCGCTGCCGCAGCCGGTGAGGGCCGCGAGGCCGGCGAATCCGGCGGCGGCGAGCATCTGGCGGCGTGACAGGCCGGGCTTGTTCACGGGCGCTCCTGGGGGCGGAGGAGGTCGGGGAGGAGAAGGAAGAGCGAGGTGGGGCGGGTCAGCCCTTGACGGCGCCGAGCATCACGCCCGACACGAAGTACCGCTGCACGAACGGGTACACGCAGAGGATCGGCAGCGAGGTGAGGACGATCGTCACGGCCTGGATGTTGGCCGCGGTCTGGGTCAGCTGGTCGGCGCCGGCCCCGGCGTTGCCGCCCTGGGTGGCGCCCGCGATGAGGTTGCGCAGGTAGACGGTCACGGGCATGAGGTCGGCCCGGTCCATGTAGAGGAAGGCGCTGAACCAGGAGTTCCAGAAGGACACCGAGTAGAACAGCACCATCGTCGCGACGACCGCCTTCGACAGCGGCAGCACGATCTTGAGCAGGGTGCCGTAGGTGCCGAGGCCGTCGATCTGGGCGGCCTCCTCCAGTTCGTCGGGCAGGCTCTCGAAGAAGGCCTTCATCACCAGCAGGTTGAACACGCTGATGGCGTTCGGCAGGGCCAGCGCCCACACGCTGTTCTTCAGTCCGAGGCTGGTGATCAGCACGTAGTGGGGGATCAGGCCGCCGGTGAAGAACATGGTGAAGACGGCGACACCGACGAGCAGCCCGCGGCCCTTGAGGCGCTTCTTCGACAGGACGTAGGCGTAACAGGTCGTCAAGACCATGGCCACGGCGGTGGAGAGCACCGTGTAGAGCACGGTGTTGCCGTAGTTGCGCCAGAACATCCCGTCGCTGAGGACCACTTCGTAGGTGGTGAGGTTGACGTCCTTGGGCCACAGGGTCACTTCACCGGCCCTGATCCTGCGTTCGCCGGAGAACGAGCGGGCGATGATGTTGACGAACGGATAGAGGGTGACCAGCACGACCAGGGTGAGGATGACCCCGTTGACGCCCTGGAAGACGCGGTAGCCGGGGGTCGGCTGGTTGACCGAGGTGCGCGGTCTGCGCGCGGACAGCAGGCTCACCACAGGCTCGTCCCCACGGTGCGGCGCGACATCTGGTTCGCGGAGGTGATCAGGATCAGGCCGATGACCGCCTCGAACAGGCCGATCGCGGCGGCGTAGCTGAAGCTGTTGGACTCCACGCCGGTGCGGTACAGGTACGTGGAGACCACGTCGGCGGTCGGATACGTCAGCGGGTTGTAGAGCAGCAGGATCTTCTCGAAGCCGACCGCGAGGAACGTGCCGATGTTGAGGATCAGCAGCGTGATCATGGTGGGCCGGATGCCGGGCAGGGTGACGTGCCAGATCTGCCGCCAGCGGCTCGCCCCGTCGATGCGCGCGGCCTCGTAGAGGTCCTCGTCGATGGTGGTGAGCGCGGCGAGGTAGAGGATCGTGCCCCAGCCCGCCGTCTGCCAGATCTCCGAGCCGACGTAGATGGTGCGGAACCACTCGGGTTCCTGGATGAACCGGATCGGATCGTGCCCGAACCAGTCGAGCACGTGGTTGACCGGGCCGTCCGTGGCCAGCATCTGCATGGTGATGCCGGCGACGATCACGATCGACAGGAAGTGCGGCAGGTACGACACCGACTGCACGAACCGCTTCAGGGCCCGGGTGCGCACCTCGTTCAGCAGCAGCGCGAGCACGATCGGGATCGGGAAGCAGAACACGAGCGTGAGCCCGCCGAGCCAGAGGGTGTTGCGGAACACCTGCCAGAAGGTGGGGTCGGACAGGAACATCCGGACGTAGCGCAGGCCCACCCACTCCTCCCCCAGGATCGAGCCGCCCGGCTCGAACCGGCGGAAGGCGATGACGTTGCCGATCATCGGCAGGTAGCGGAAGACCAGGAAGAACAGCAGCGGCAGGACGGCCAGCGAGTACAGCTGCCAGTCGCGCCGCAGCGCCCGCCGCCAACTGCCTCCGGGCGCTGTGGAGGTGCTCATGCTCGGGGCCTCCCCGGGGCACGGAACGCGGAATCGAAATCGAAACTTTCGAGCTCTTACCGGTAACTTCGCGGCAACCTAAGGGCACCGGTAAGCGCTGTCAATGGCTTGCGCAGACTGGGGTCTTCCCCGGTTCGGCGTGGCTCAATTCCCTTTCCGGGGACGGCGAACGGCGGTATCCGGCTGCTAGGGTCGGCGGAAATTTCTGCCCTGCGACCGCAACAATCGGTCTCCCTGTCCCCGAGTCCCGTGCGAGGTGCCGCCGTGCCCGCGTTCGACCTTCCCCTGTCGGAACTGCGATGCCACCGCCCGCGCCCCGAGGAGCCGGACGACTTCGACGCGTTCTGGCGGAGCACCCTTGAACAGGCGGGCGGCGCCGAGGTGGTGGAGTCGGCGCGGCCGGTGGAGACCGGCCTGCGGCTGACCGAGACCCGGGACGTGACGTTCCGGGGCTTCGCCGGCGACCCGGTGCGCGCCTGGTTCAGCCGGCCCGCCGGGGTGCGCGAACCCCTCCCGGGCGTCGTCGAGTTCGCGGGCTACGGGCGCGGACGCGGCCTGCCGCACGAGCGGCTCACCTGGGTGAACGCCGGGTACGCGCATCTGCTGATGGACAACCGGGGACAGGGCGACCAGTACGGCTCGGGCGGGGCCACTGCGGACCCGCACGCCGACGCGCCGGGTGGCCCGGGACCGGCGGTGCGCGGCCTGCTGGACCCGCGCGACCACCACTATCGGCGGCTGATCACCGACGCGGTGCGCGCGGTCGCCGCCGTGCGCGCGCTGCCGGGCGTGGACGCCGGCCGCACCGTCGCCGTCGGCAACAGCCAGGGCGGCGGGCTCGCGCTGGCCGTCGCCGGGCTCGTCCCCGACCTGGCGGCCGTACTGGTGACCGCGCCCCTGCTGTGCGGCATCCGGCGCGCGCTGGACCTGACGGACGCGGGCCCGTACGGGGAGATCGCCGCGTATCTCGCCGTGCACCGGGGCGCCGAGGAGGCCGCGTACCGCACGCTGTCCTACCTGGAGGGCGTCTCGTTCGCCCGCCGTGCCCACGCCCCGGCGCACTTCGGGGTGGGCCTGCGCGACACGGTGTGCCCGCCGAGCGGGGCGTACGCCGCGTACAACCGTTACGCGGAACTGACCGGCGCCGACCCGCGCCGGGAGATCCACGCCTACCCGTTCAACGGGCACGAGGGCGGCGACGCGGTACACGTGCGCCGTCAACTACTGTGGTTGCGGCAGGTGTTGGGCGAGGGTCCCTGAAATGACAGGAGCCGTTTACAACAGCTGCCGGGCGGCGATACGTTCGCCCCGTGCGGTGGGAGCGCTCCCAGAGGTGGACCGGAACCTGCCTCCGGAACGCTCCCACCGCACGCCCCGGCCGGCGAACGCCTGAGGGCCTCCCACGTCACGCCAACTGGCCCGTGGCTCAAAGAAGTTGACCAACACGAGGCTCAGCTGAGCCGTGTCGCCGCCGTCGACCTGGACATCCCGAACCGCGGTAGCGGGTCCGAAGGGACGAGTCGACACCTGCCCCCGTGGCTGAAAACCGAGCAGCGTTCGCGACGCGAGAGCCGCGACCCCCTTGCAGTACTCGCCGGTTTCGTCTCCGTGTCCGCCACATTTCGTCCGTGTTACACGGAGTGCCCACCCCCCGCCCCGCCGGCCGAGGTGGAGCGAAGGCGTCACGGCGGCCCGGAATGCCCGGCTTCGCAAGGGAACCTTCACCGAGTTGGTTCTGGAATAAATCACTCCGCAAGCATGCGCTTTTCGGCCATATAAATTGAGCGCTCAAAGTGATTGACGTGCGGCATTGCCGATCACTAGCTTGTCCGAGTGCCGCGCACACCATGCCCGGCCGGATTCCATCGAAATGCTGGCTCTACTTCCTGTGCGGCACACCCCTGCCCCCAGGTCGTTATTGGTCACCCGCTAAATGGAGGCAGTGCGTTGCTAGAAAGTCCGGCCGTGGGCCGGTATCTCCTGGGGCGATTGAAGCCGTCCTTCTCGCCCCCCGCGGGTGTCTCCCGCCCCGCTGGTCCCTGCTGTCATCCGCAGCGGCCCGCCGTGAACCAGTCGACGACCTTCTGACAGCGCCGTCGAGAGGCGACTCTCCCCGCCCCTTTCGCGTTTGCTCGGGCGACCGGTTTTCCGTGCGCACCCGCGCAGGCCGTTACTCCATGCCGCCGGCCCGCGGAATACCCGCGTTTCGTTCAGCAATTCCTTTTGCCCTGTCTCCGAATTGTTCTGCCTGCAAAAATCCCAGACGGCCGCAGATATTTTCCGGCCAGCCCTTGTGCGACGAGTCGAAAGGTTTCACGGCCGACATGACCCAGGCACCCACGAACGTGCTCACCAGGACACGTGTCCTGCCCCACGGCGAGAGCGGCTCCCTGTGGGCCGTGCGGCCCTCCTCCGGTGTATTCGAATTCCGCGGCCGTGAGCTGCGCATCGAGGTCAGGGACCCGTCGGAGGTGCTGTTCCCCACCGACTGCGGACTGAGCCTGGTGGCCGCGCTGAACGGTGAGGAGGAACTGGACCTCGACGGCGTTCACGCGCTCGACGTGGGCTGCGGGTCCGGGCTCTACACCGTCGCGCTGCTGGCGGCCGGCGCCGAGCACGTCACCGCCCTCGACATCAACGCGGCCTCGGAGGACGCCACCACCACCAACGTCGAGCGCAACGGCCTCGACACCGACCGCCTGGCCTGCGTCACCGCCGACCTCGCGGAGTACGCACCGGCCCGGAAGTTCGACCTGGTGGTCACCAACCCGCCGCACCTGCCCTACGACCCCAGCTACGCCACGGACAACGGTCTCGAGACGGCGCTGGTGGCGGGGCGGGACGGCCGTGCGCTCTACGACACCGTCGTGGGGCGCGTCGACGACCTCCTCGCCCCGGGCGGCCGGCTGCTCATGGCCCACTCCTCACTGGCCGACGTCCCGCGCACGATCGCGGAAATGCAGGCACGCGGTTACGTGTCGCGCACGATCGAAGTGTTCGAGATGGACATCCCGCTCCTCGCCTACGCCGAGCACAAGGAGACCATGCTCGCCCTCCTCGAAGCGCAACGCGCCCTGGGCAGCGCCGACTTCACCGGCGAGCGGTTCACGGTCCACGCACTGGAGTTTTGCCGGGCGGCCGAGGTGTAACGCACGTACCCGACCACAGCCACACGCACCACCACGTAGCACGCATCACACCACGAGGGGAATCAGATGTCAGCTGAGGCAAGCGCGCTGGGTGTCGATGTCACGGCGGCCGAGGTGAACGGCCTGCTGAGCCGTCACTTCGCCGAGGCCTTCGACGCGGAGAGGCTCGCCGCGCTCCGCGAACAGTTCGACGCGGAGCACATCGTCCCGCTCCGGCAGATGTGTCCGCCGGAGCTCTTCGCCGCGATCCGCGACGAGGCCTGCGACATCATGGACCGCCACGGCGTCAGCCATGACCTCGTCTTCGAGATCACCGACAACACGCCGCGCAGCATGACCACCGTCGGGCAGCCGGTGATCAAGGACGAAGGACCGCTCATCGACGCGTTCTACTTCGCTCCCGAACTCCTCGGGCTGGTCTCCGAGGTCGTGGGCGAGCAGGTGCACACGTGTCCCTACGCGGGTGAGCACTACGTCATCAGCAGGCTCGGGAAGTCCGGCGACACGCACGGCTGGCACTGGGACGACTACACCTACGGCATCATCCTCGTCCTGGAGGCACCGCACTACAGCGAGGGCGGCTTCGTCCAGGCCGTCCCCCACACCTCCTGGGACAAGGAGAACCCGGACGTGTACGGGGCCCTGATCAGCAGTCAGGTCCGCTCCTACGCCCTGGAGCCCGGGGACGCCTACGTCGTCAAGACCAACACCACGATGCACCGCGTGCACCCGATCCGCGGCGAGAGCCGCCGCACCATCGTCAACATGACCCTGGCCAGCACCGACGACCTGACCAAGGACATGACGCACGAGACCAACGACGCCCTCTTCGGTGGCGTCCGGGACCCCCGCAGTGCCGGCTGAACCGGCCCGCCCGTCCACCGAGGAGTTGTCGATGCACCCGCCCGAGCCGATACGACCGCGTGAGACGATGCGCGGTCTCCCGCGCCCCGTCCAGCCCTTCCTGACCTGGGTGACCGGCGTGCCGCTGGCCGGTGACCAGCTGCGCGTGCGCTGGCGGCCCACGCTCGCCCTCGTCGCCGGGGTGATCCAGACCGCCGTCGGCATGTCCATGGGCGTGTACGCGCTCAGCCTGCCGTGGTACGCCATGGTCCCCCTGGTCCTGCTGTCCTGGCCGACCACGGCCGGCGGCATGCGCCGCCTCGACGTGGTCGTCGTCCACCAGACGCTGCACCGCATGTTCACCGGCTCCACCGCCGGCAACCGCGTGGTCAGCGAGATCATCACCACCCTGCTCTGGCGCCCGCCCTACGACGGCAACCGTGAGGAGCACCTCACCCACCACGCCTTCCCGTGTTCCCTCAAGGACGGCGACACGGTCTACCTGCAGAGCACCGGAGCACGCCCCGGCATGACGCGCCGGGAGTTCCGCCGCTACCTGCTGAAGGCGGCCCTCTCCCCGGCCCACCACTGGGGATTCCTCTCCAGCCGCATCCGGGGCAACTTCTTCACCAGGTCGCCGCTCTACCGGATGGCCATGGCGTACACCTACCTGGCCGGCACCGTCGCCTTCGTGACGCTCACCGGCTGGTGGCTCCAGTGGCTGCTCTTCTGGTTCCTGCCCGCCACCTTCTTCTTCCAGAACCAGACGCTGCTCTACACCCTCAGCGAGCACCGCTGGTGGCTGTTCGACAACGCCGAGCGGCTCACCAAGGCCCAGCGCGACCAGCTCACCTTCGGCCGCTTCTGCGGCCGGCCCGTCCCGGACACCGCCGGCGTCGGCGTGCTCGGCCGCTGGGGAGCCTGGACCGCCTGGTGGCTGCGCATGGTCCTGCTCTACGCCCCGTACCGGATGTGGATCCTCGTCGGCGACACCGTGCAGCACGACCTGCACCACGTACGCCCCAAGGTCGACTGGGCGAACTCCTCCTGGATCCGCAACGAGGACCTCGCCACCGGCAACGCCGACCGCTACTTCGAGGCGTGGGGCGGTCTGCTCACCCACGTGTACGTCGGCAACAGCGTCCGGGACTGGACCGCGGTGCCCTCCGCCCCGCTCACCGCTACCCGGGCGGGGTGACCCGATGACCCACCCACCCGCCGCCGTCCTCGTGGTGGACGGCACCGGACGCGGGCACGCCCTGTGCGAACTGCTCACCCGCACCAACCAGGACGTGACCGTCCACTACGGCCCCGGCTGCGACGTGATCGAACATCCCCGGATCCTTCCGGCCCCGTCCGTCACGCTCACCGACCCGCGGACCGCCCTCGACTTCCTCGCAGACCACCCGGTGGAGTTCGTCCTCGTCTCCAACATCGACGCCCTCTCACAGGGGTACGTCGAGGTCCTGCGCGAGGCCGGCCACCGGGTCGTCGGCCCCACGGCCGCCGCGGCCGCCCTGGAGTCGAGCAAGACCCGCGGCAAGGACTTCTGCCGGGACCACGGCATTCCGGTCCCCGAGTTCGAGGTGTTCACCGACGCCGCCAAGGCCAAGGCGTACGTGCGCTCGCTGCCGTACCGGTGCGTCGTCAAGACGGACGGTCTGACACCGGACGGCGACGGCTCGGTCGTGTGCGACACCGCTGCCGAGGCCGTCGCCGCGATCGACCGGTTCGCCGCCGAGGCGGCCACGGCACCGGCCGGGACCGGCGACAGCCTGCGGATCGTCGTGGAGGAGCGCCTGACCGGCCAGGAGATCTCCGTCTTCGCCCTGCTCGACGGCGAGAGCGCGATGCTCTTCCCCACCGCGATGGACTACAAGCGCACCCTGGAGGCCGACGCGGGCAAGAACTGCGACGGGATGGGCTCCATCTCCCCGCACCCGCGCGACTCCCCGGCGCTGCGCGAGGAACTGCGCACCGTGCTCGTCGAGCCGCTGCTGCGCGGTCTGAAGGCGGAGGGCCTCGACTTCACCGGCTTCGTCTACCTCGGGGCGATGCTCACCCCGCGCGGACCGGTCGTCATCGAGATCAACGCCCGCTTCGGGGACTCCGAGGCCGAGGTCGTCCTGCCCGGGATCCAGAGCGACTTCCTGGAGCTGTGCCGGGCCGTGCTCGCGCGGGACCTCGGCCGGCACCGGCTCGTCACCGACGGCCTGGCCCGCTGCTCGGTCGCACTCGTGCAGGGCTGCCTCGATCCGGCGGATCCCGACGCCCTGGTCGGCTGGCCCTTCGGTCCGTACTCGACCGGTCAGCCGGTCCACGGCCTGACCCCGTCGGACATGGTCACGAACGGCCCCGCCGACACCCTCGTGTTCTGCGCCAACGTCCGCCGCGACGCCGAGGGCACCCCGCGGACCAGCGGCGGCCGGGTGCTCCACGTCGTGGGCGCGGCTCCGACGCCGGACCGGGCACGGCAGAGGGCGTACGAACGGATCGAGCACCTCGGATTCCCCGGCATGCGCTACCGCACCGACATCGGGGCCCTGCCCGCCACAGCACACGCGGGCGCCGTCCCGACGCCGACAGGAAAGTGAGAGCGGCCATGCCCGCACGCAGGAAAGCGTTCGTCCTCTTCGAGATGATGAACGCCATGCTCTACACCGCGCAGGCGGCCAAGGCGCGGGGCTTCGACATCGTCGCCCTCAACCACAACCCCCTGTGCGCGACGGGCCCGTTCACCGTGCCCGACGGCCTGGTCGACGAGCTCGTCCCCGTCCCGTCCTGGAGTGACGCGGGCGCACTCGGCGGTCTGCTGAAGGAGCTGGCCGACCGGTACGAGGTCGTCGGCACGCACAGCATGTTCGAGCCGACCCTGCCCTGGCAGGCGACCCTGCGCGAGCTCGCCGGGCTGCCCACCACCGGCCCCGGGACGCTGCTGCGCATCCTCGACAAGACCCAGGTGCGCACCACGCTGTACGAGGCCGGCCTCAGCGCCCTGCGCGGGGTCCCGCTCGATGAGGCGCTGACCTGGGACAGCTGGCAGTTCGCCGGACCGGCGGTCCTGAAGCCGGCCAACGGCACCGGCAGCGCCCTGTGCCACGAGGTCGCCACGCTCGCCGAACTGCACAGCGTCGCGGCCGGGATCGGGACCGCCGACGTCGTCAACCCGCTCATGCGGGAGTACATCCGGGCCCACGGCGGCTTCGTGCTGGAGGAGAAGGCCGAAGGGGAACTCCTCTCCGTCGAATCCGTGGTCCACCGCGGCGAGATCGGCTTCGTCACCCTGACCGGCCGCTACGTCCTGGCCTCGGACCCGGTCGTCGAGCAGGGCATGCAGACCCCGTACCACCACCCGCACCTGGAACGGATCGTGGCGGCGTCCCGGGCGGTCCACGAGTGTCTGGGGTTCCACCACGGCGGCACCCACCTGGAGTTCATGGTGGCCGACGACGGCACCGCCGAACTCATCGACTTCAACCCGCGTCCGGCGGGCTTCGCCTCCCCGGTGTCGATCGGCGAGGCCTACGGCCTCGACTACGCCGAGGTGCTCGTCGACGTCGGCTGCGGCATCCGGCCCGATCTCGGCTTCACCGGCAGGCCGCCCCGCTACGCCGTCGAGATGGTGGTCCTCCCGCCCCCGGGAACCACCGAGTTCCACACGATCGAGTTCCCGGAGGGCAGCATCGCCGCCCGGGCCACCAAGTCGCCGGGGGAGCGACTCAGCGGCCGTGCCGACCAGTTGGACGCCGTCGGCATGTTCATCGTCACCGCCGACACGGCCGCGCAGGCGCACCGGCTCGGTCTGGCCGCCCGGCGCGAAGTCGTCGTCAACGGCGTCCGGCTCGGCGACAACCCGCACAACGCCGTCGCCTTCTCCGAGTACATCGGCCGTGACCTTCCCGCACCTGCCGGACGGCAGTGGTGAGCACCCCGGAAATCGTGACGAGTCCCATGACCGGACCCCGCAGAGAGGGAACCATGACTCAGGGCCCAGGCCTGGCCGAGGTGTTCGACGACCGTGAATCGGCGGTCCGTTCGTACTCGCGGTCCTTCCCCGCCACCTTCGCGACCGCTCGGCAGGACCACCTGGTGTGCGCCGACGGAACCCGCTACCTCGACTTCTTCGCCGGCGCGGGCGCGTTGAACTACGGCCACAACCCGGCGTTCGCCAAGCAGGCCCTGATCGACTACCTGCAGCGGGACGGACTGACGCACGCGCTCGACATGGCCACCGCGGCCAAGCAGGACTTCCTGGAGGTCTTCCGGGCGCACGTGCTCCAGCCACGCGGCCTGGACCACAAGGTGCAGTTCTGCAGCCCGTCGGGAACCAACGCGGTGGAGGCCGCGCTGAAGGTCGCCCGCCTGGTCACCGGCCGCACCAATGTCGTCGCCTTCGGCGGCGGCTTCCACGGCATGAGCACCGGGGCACTCGCCGCCATCGGCGCCGGCTACTACAAGGACGGTCTGCGCCCCACGCTGGCCGGCGTCACCCACGTGCCCTACCCGGACTCGCCCATGGGGCCGTTCGACAGCCTGGACCTCCTGGACCGGATGGTCGGCGACACCAGCTCCGGCGTCGAGACGCCGGCCGCCGTGCTGCTGGAGACGGTCCAGTGCGAGGGCGGGGTGTACGTGGCGCCCGACGCGTTCCTGGCCGGGTTGCGGCGTTGGTGCGACACCCACGGGGTGCTGCTGATCGTCGACGACATCCAGGTCGGCTGCGGCCGCACCGGCGCGTTCTTCTCGTTCGAACAGGCCGGGATCCAGCCGGACCTGGTCGCCCTCTCCAAGTCGATCAGCGGCTACGGCCTGCCGATGGCGCTGCTGCTGATCAAGCCCGAGTACGACGTCTGGAAGCCGGGGCAGCACAGCGGCACCTTCCGCGGCAATCAGCTCGCCTTCGTCGCCGCCGCGGCGGCCGTCCGCGCGCACTGGGCGGACGGCGCGGATCCCGCGTTCGGTGCGCAGGTGCGCCGCAAGGGGGAGGCCGTCGCCGACTTCCTCCGGCGTGAGGTGACGTCCCGGTTCCGCGCCCGGGTACGCGGCCGTGGCCTGATCCACGGCATCGACCTGAGCGGCGCGGGGATCTCGGGCGCCGCGATCTCCCGCCGCTGCTTCGAACGCGGACTGATCGTGGAGACCTGCGGCCGTGACAGCGAGGTGGTCAAGATCCTTCCGCCGCTGACCATCGAGGACAGCAACCTGCTGCGCGGCCTGGAGATCATCGTCGAGGCCCTGTACGACGAGGCGGAAGGCGCCGGCCCGCGCTCCGCCGACAACGGCCGCACCCCCGCGGCGGCTGCCTCATGACCGCGACCACCGGAGGAACCGCCCCCGTGAACCACGACGCCACCGACACCATCCTGATCATCGGCGGACGGCTGGAGGCACTGAAGAAGGCCAAGGAGCTCGGCCTGCGGATCGTGTTCCTCCAGCACAAGGAGCGGCTGCTGCCGGGCCAGGCCGAGGTCGCCGACGTCCTCCTCCTGGTCGACTATCTCGACTGGGAGGTGACCCGGCCCCTCGTGCGGGCCGCGCACGAGGCGTACGGCTTCAGCGCGGTCATGACCCTGGTGGAGCAGGCGACCGAACTGGCCGGACGCATCAACGACATGCTCGGGCTCGGCGGCACCTCCTACGAGGTGGCCCGGCGCTTCCACGACAAGCACCGGATGCGGGAGTGGCTGCACACCACCGGGTTCGAGTCGGTCGGCTGCGCCGAGGTCGCCTCGGCCGGCGACATCCGGGCCTTCGGCGAGAAGTACGGCTTCCCCGTGGTCGTCAAGCCGCTGGACGGCACGGCGAGCAGGGGCATCGCGGTCATCGCGGATCCCGGGGAGACGGACGCGGCCTGGGCGGAGCTGAACGGCCTGCGCGGGCGCGGCGATCTGCCGATGGCCACGTTCTACCCCGTGGACCGCTTCATCGCCGAGGAGTACATCGACGGCGTCGAGTACAGCGTGGAGAGCTTCTCGTTCGAGGGCCGGCACATCGTCGTCTCGATCACCGGCAAGTTCGCCGACGGAGTCATCGAGATGGGCCACGCGCTCCCGGCCGTCCTCCCCGAGGAGGACGAGGCCACGATCGTGGAGCACGTCACCGGCTTCCTGACGGCCATGGGTCTGCGGGACGGCGTCGGCCACACCGAGGTGAAACTCTCCTCCAAGGGTCCGCGCATCATCGAGGGCCACGACCGGGTGGCGGGCGACCGGCTCCTCGACTTCATGGCGGTCACCCACGGCTTCGACATCGAGCAGTACGCCTCCGGCTGGCCGATGCGGCGGCTGCCCGCGCTCACCGAACGGCCCAAGGCCGTCCTGGGCGCCGCCACCAAGTGGGTGAACGGGCAGCCGGGCATCGTCGAGTCCGTGGAAGGCGTCGAGGAACTGCGGTCCGAGAAGGGCGTGTTCGGCGTCGACGTGTACGTGAATCCGGGCGACCGGATCGAGCCCATGAGCGACAACTTCGGCCGCCACGTCCAGGTGCTGGTCACCGCGGAGACCACCGAGGCCGCCATCGAGCGTCTCGACGCGCTCATCGGCAGGGTACGGGTCGTCACCCGCCCCGCCGCCGACTGAGCCGGCCGGCTCACCCCTCCCCCACGAGCGGCACGCGCCGTTCGAGCGACACGAGAGACACGAGAGAGAGCCGGGACAGTGGCAGCAACCCTCGCACCCGAGCCGATATGGCAAAGACTCGGCGTACCACGGCTGAAGGGCAACGGCAGGTTCGTCTCGGCGAGCCTCATCGACAGCCTCGGCACCGGGCTGATCATGGCGTTCACCGTGGTGTACTTCGCCAGGACGACCTCCGTGTCCGTCGCCGCGATCGGCGCCGCGATGACGGTGGCACGGTTGATCGCCCTCCCCGCGTCGATCGTCGTGGGCCCGCTGATCGACCGGTTCACCGCGCGGATGACCGCGGCGTACGGCAACCTCGTCTCGGTCGTCGGCTATCTCGGGTTCCTCCTGGCCGATTCCCTCTGGCAGATCGTCGTCGTGGTCTTCCTGGTGCAGGTCGGCCACACGGCGTACTGGACGTCGAGCAGCGGCCTGGTGGTGCTCGCCTCGTCCGAGGACCGGCGCACCATGTGGTTCGGCTTCATGACGGCGCTGCGCAACACCGCCATGGGGATCGGCGGCGCGCTGGCCGCCTTCGCCTTCGCCCTGGGTGAAGGGAACGCCCTGCACGCCATCGTCGTCGGGAACGCGGCGAGTTACGTCCTGGCGGCGACCCTGCTGTTCCTGTGGAAGCCGGTGCCCCACGAGGCGCCGGTGTCCGAACCCCCGCCGGCCGGGGCGGACGGCGCGCCCGGACCGGCGGGCGGGGCCGAGAAGCCCGCGGCCGGCTACGCCACTGTGCTCCGGGACGTCCCGTACACCCTTCTGATCGGCGTCAACGCCACCCAGGTCTTCGGCCAGATGCTGATCAAGGTGTTGCTGGCGATCTACATCGTCGACGTGCTGGACCTCCCGGCCTGGATCGCCGGAACGCTCATTGTCGTCAACGCCCTCCAGGTGTCCCTCACCCAGACGCTGGTGGCCAAGCGGACCGCGGGTTCGCGGATGACCCGGGCGGTCATGCTGGCAGCGGTCCTCAACGCCGCGGCCTTCGGACTGTTCGCGGTGCTGTACACGACACCCGGCGCCGTGACGTACGCCGGTCTGTTCCTCGCGATGGTCGTCTTCACCCTCGCCGAGGTCATCGCGTTCCCCGCCCTCGACACGCTGAGCGTCTCGATGGCCCCCGACCACATTCGCGGCCGCTACCTGGCCACCTACCAGTTGTCCTGGACCGTCGGCGAGGTCGCCGCACCGGGCCTGCTCACCTTCCTGCTCGCACGCGGCGAGGTCCTGCCGATGCTCTTCCTGCTCGGACTGAGCCTGCTGGCCGTTCCCCTGCTGCTGGCACTGGAAAAGCGCACACGCACGAAGAACATGACGATGATCGGAGAAAGTGCATGAAGACCGTGGCAGTGATATCGACGCGCGGCTTCGGGGTGTTCCGCCACGACCTGCTCGTGGAGCCCGACCGGGTCCGGTTCGTGGGCATCTTCTCCGAACAGGACAGCGTCAACGTCTCGGAGGCCGAACGGGCCTACTTCCACCGGATCCACACGGTGCCGTGCGGGCTCGCCGACCCCTCGTACACCGAGTCGTCGATCGTCGACCCCGCCGCGGCCCGGGCGATCGTGCGCGAGCTGGTGGCCGAGACCGGCCCGGACGAGCTCACCCTGCACTGCTTCGACGAGCGCAACCTGCTCCTGACGGCCGAGCTCCGTGAGGAGTTCGGGCTGGCGGGTCCGACCTACGAGCAGTTGCTGCCGTACCGGGACAAGTGCCTGATGAAGGAGAAGCTGGCCGGCACCGGTCTGCGCGTGCCCCGCTTCGGCCGCTTCGACCAGCAGGCCTTCACCGACGATCCGGCGGCCTGCCTGAAGGCCGTCGTCGCCGACGTCGGCATGCCGTTCGTCCTGAAGCCGGTCGACGCCGCCTCCGCGGACGGCGTGTACAAGATCTTCTCGGCGGACGACTTCTTCGCGCTGCCGTCGGACCTGGGCCGCAGCTACGAGTACGAGGAGCACATCGACGGCACCATGTACAGCGTCAACCTGGTCGTCAAGGACGGGAAGACCGTCTTCGGCGGGGTGACGGAGTACCTGGTCAACTCGACCGAGGTGCAGAACGGCCGGGTGAACGCGGACATCAACCTGATCGACTCCGACCCGCGCGTGCCGCGCATGATCGCCTTCGCCGAGACGGTGCTCGACGCCCTCGGCAAGCTGGACGGCGCCAGCCACCTGGAGCTGTTCCACACCAAGGACGACGAACTGGTGTTCCTGGAGGTGGGAGCACGCTTCAAGGGCCTCGCCGGCCTCGCCGCCATGCAGCAGAACTACGCCGTGGCGCTGCTCAACCTGGCCTTCGAGATCGAGGCCGGTCTGGAGAGCAGGCCCTGGGACCAGGAGCAGGTGTACTGCTTCGACGCCGTACTGCCCAAGCGGCCGGGTGTCGTCGCCGAACTCGTCCTCCCCGACCTGGAGAGCGAGGTCGAGATGAAGTGGAAGGTCCGGGTGGGTGAGGAGATCGGGCAGGGAGCCTCGCTCATCGACAACGGCGGCACCTTCCTCGTGCGCAACCGTGACTACGACACCCTGTACCGGGACTTCGAACGACTCGCCGCGTACGAGCCCATCCGCTACGAGGACTAGACGAACGCCATGTGGCGCAGACGACCGCAGGAAGACGTCCACATCGACGCGTTGCGTTCCGCGGTGGAACGCATCATCGAGGCGGACCGGTACGACGCCTGGCTGATGGAGCTGCCGGACCACGTCCTGGTGCAGGTCGCGGCTCCGCTGGAAATGCTGCAGTTCCAGCACTTCCTGACGCCGCAACAGGAGCATTTGCTGGTCAGGTCGGCACGAGTGGTGTGGGACGCTGTCTCGGGCCTCCTGGACGACTGCCCGGACGATCTGGCCGCCGAGTTCGCCTTGCTCGGCGCTGCCCTCACGGATCGCTCCGCCGGGGCGCGCCAGGGCTGAGCGGCCCCACAGTACGGGAATGACGAAAGAGGACAGGACCATGTCCGTGCACTACTCCGGACTCGAACTCGACCGCGCCGGCGACCGGCGTGCCGACGCCGAATGGATCAAGGGCCTGGCCGACCGGCCCGACGCCCGGGTCGTCCCGCTCTGGCGGGACCGGTGCCTGGTCGGCGACGGCGCACCGGTGTCGCCCGGAACGGTCCGGGCCCGTCGCCTGCTCGCTGCGGCCAAGCCGGTGTTCCTGGGGCTCGACGGCGAGACCGGGGTGTTCGCGGCCGACCTGTCCGCACTGCCCGAGGAGGAGGCGCTGGCCATGGCCGGGGCCGACGCCGTCCAGGATGTACGCGCCCTCGTCCCCGGCCTCGACGTCGCGGAGGCGGGACTCCTCGCCTACGCGCGCGGTCTCACGCACTGGAACCGCAACCAGCGGTTCTGCGGTGCCTGCGGCGGGAGGGCCGACAGCCGCAACGGCGGCCATCTGCGGGTCTGCGCCGACTGCGGCAAGCTGCTCTTCCCCCGGATCGAACCGGCGGTGATCGTCCTGGTGGAACGCGCCGGGGATCCCCGGCGCTGTCTGCTGGGGCGGCACTCCGGCGCCGGGCCGGAGGCGTTCAGCACCCTGGCCGGATTCGTGGAGGTCGGCGAGAGCCTCGAGGACGCGGTCCGCCGCGAGGTCTTCGAAGAGGCCGGCGTCGTGGTCGAGGACGTCGTCTACCAGGGCTCCCAGGCATGGCCGTTCCCCGCCGGGCTCATGGTGGCGTTCCGGGCGCGGGCCTCCTCGGACGCCACGGCGGTCGACGGCACGGAGGTGGTGGAGGCCCGCTGGTTCACCCCCGCCGAGCTGCGCTCCCACATCGCGGCCGGGCACGGCTACCGGCCGGACTCCATCGGCAAGTTCCTTATCGAGAGCTGGATTGCGGAGGACGCGCATGACAACAGCGCACAGGACACGGGACAGATCGCGGCCAGAGGATGAAGTGACCGGGCGGGACGTCCACTCCCGCGTGCTGGGGGTCCCCGCGGCCGCACCCGCGGCGGCGCTCGACTACTTCCTCCGGGTACGGCTCGCCTGCGAGACCGACCCATTCGACGTTCACCACGACATGTCCGCCGGAGTGACGGACTTCGTACTCGTCGACGCACGTTCGACGGCCGCCTACGAAGACGAACGCCTGCCCGGCGCGCTCGGCATGCCCCACGACGAGATGACGGAGGCGGGACTGCGCGGGCTCGACCCCGCGCCGGTCTACGTCACCTACGGCTGGGGCCCGGGCTGCAACGCGGGTTCCAGGGCCGCCGCGAAACTCGCGGCGGCGGGATTCCGGGTCAAGGAGATGATCGGCGGCCTCGAGTACTGGAAACGGCAGAACTATCCCACGACGAGGACGAGGCGGTAGCGGTGTCGAACGAGATCAAGCTGGTCATCGACGAAGTCAACGAGATACGCGGGCGGATCGAGAAGGGTGCGGACGTCTGCGGCCGCGAGTTCCTCGCGGAACTGCTGGACCGGTTGGACTGCTCGGACCACCTGCGTCACCAGCCGGCGGCGCAGGCCTTCATGCAGGACCTCCGGGAGCACCTGGGCGGCGAGGAGGACGTCCCGCGCCTGCGGCGGACCAAGGAGCACATCAACGGCGAGCGCGACCGTCATCTGTTCTCCCTCTTCAACGCCTCGTACTTCCCTCGGCTCTCGCTCGACTGGCTGACGTACGAGACGCTGCCGACCGATCCTCATCTGGCCAGGCGCTACGGCAGCAACACCATGCCCGTCAACATCACCGCGTGTTCGGACGGCTTCAATTCCCGGGTGGTCGTCGCCCTCTTCCCGGAG
The DNA here is from genome assembly GCF_055606745.1 of Streptomyces sp. NPDC037054. Taxonomy (NCBI): domain Bacteria; kingdom Bacillati; phylum Actinomycetota; class Actinomycetes; order Kitasatosporales; family Streptomycetaceae; genus Streptomyces; species Streptomyces sp. NPDC037054. The sequence continues at coordinate 458,025 of NZ_JBVJSJ010000007.1, forward strand.
AACCACGTCGACGGCCGGCAGGACCCCGACGACCTCATCTTCTACTTCATCAACAAGTTCGTGGAGCGGCACAACCGCATCACGCGGAAGATGATCGACGAGGTGATGGCGCCCGGCAGTTTCCCGCTCATCCAGGGTGCCGAGGACAAGCAGGTCGAGGCGGCGTCCTCCTGGTGGGTGCGGCTGCACGAATTCCACCACCGGCAGGGCGACATGCCCATTCCCGATTACCTGAACGCGAAGAAGCTCAAGCCCCTCGCCGGTCTGGAGGAACTGCGCGTCGACGTGTCCTCCATGCTGGTGTGCCTGAACGACCCCGAACTGCCGGCGGACCAGGCCCGCGCGGCCTACGAGTACATCCTCGCCGAGAGGCTTCTGCGGTATGCCGTGGAGGGCATTCCGCGGCCCAACTACGACGCGGTCGCCTCCCAGCTGCTGTTCAACTACCTGTCGCAGAACGGCGGGATCGCGCTGCTCGACGGGCGGATCCATCTGCGCCCGGAGCTTGCGGACGTCCTCGCGCGTTTCCTGGGCGAGATCCAGGCGGTCGAGCGGCGCATCCACAGTGAGCCGGTGAGCGAGGTCCGGGCGGGACTGCTCGCCTTCACCAACCGCTACACGGACTACGACGAGGACGCGGGCGACTACCGGCACATCCCGTTCTTCGCCGAGGTGAAGCAGCGGCTCGGAGTCTGACCGGTGGTGCCGTCGCCGCCGTCGCCGGCGCTCTCGGCGGAACTGGTGCTGAGGGCGAGTCAGGAGCGTTCCCTGCGGTCGTCGCTGCGGCGGACGGAGCTGGGTTTCGGTGCGGCCGGGGCGGCGCTCCACGAACTCGCGCGGGCGGGCCGGATCTCCGTGTCGCCCGCCGCGGTCCTGGTCCGCAGCGCGCGACGCCACCCCGATCCCGTGGCGGACTCGGTTCTCGAACGCCTGCTGTTCGCTCCACGGGCGCGCGCGCCCCGGACGTGGATCGAACGGCTCGGCGCGGACGTCCTCGACCGCACCCGCACGGCCCTGGTCGCACAGGGCCTGCTGGTGCCGGTCGAGCGGCGCCTGATGGGTGTCTTCCCGCGACGGGAGTACGCGCCCCGTCCGGGCCTGGTCATGGGGTGTGAGGAGGAGGTCGTGGCGTGCCTGCTGGAGGTGGTCCGTCACCCCGGCAGGCCGCCGCGTACGGCCTGCCCGATCACGGACGCCGTGGCGTCGGCGACGACCGCGGCGTCGTACGTCCTGGCCTTCTCGGGCTGACGGTCGCCCGTCCCGGTGACCGACCACCACATGCGCGCGAGCGCCCTGCTCCCCGCCGGATGCGGGGAGCAGGGCGCTCGTTCACGTCGGGTCAGGAAGCGACGAGCTGGCGCAGCACGTACTGCATGATGCCGCCGTTGCGGTAGTAGTCCGCCTCGCCGGGGGTGTCGATGCGGACGACCGCGTCGAACTCGACGCCGGTGTCGGTGGTGACCTTCACCGTGCGCGGGGTGGTGCCGTCGTTGAGTTCGGTGACGCCGGAGATGGAGAAGGTCTCCTCACCGGTCAGGCCGAGGCTCTGGGCGGACTGGCCCTCGGGGAACTGCAGCGGCAGGACGCCCATGCCGATCAGGTTCGAGCGGTGGATGCGCTCGTAGGACTCGGCGATGACGGCCTTGACGCCGAGGAGCGCGGTGCCCTTGGCCGCCCAGTCGCGGGACGAGCCGGAGCCGTACTCCTTGCCGGCCAGGACGACCAGCGGGATGCCGGCGGCCTGGTAGTTCTGCGAGGCGTCGTAGATGAAGGCGACGGGCCCGCCGTCCTGCGTGAAGTCGCGGGTGTAGCCGCCCTCGGTGCCCGGCGCGATCTGGTTGCGCAGGCGGATGTTGGCGAACGTGCCGCGGATCATGACCTCGTGGTTGCCGCGGCGCGAGCCGTAGCTGTTGAAGTCGCGGCGCTCGACGCCGTGCTCCGTGAGGTACTTGCCGGCCGGGGTGTCGGCCTTGATGGCACCGGCCGGGGAGATGTGGTCGGTGGTGACCGAGTCGCCGAGCTTGGCGAGCACGCGGGCGCCGGAGATGTCCGAGACCGGCGTGGTCTCGATCGTCATGCCCTCGAAGTACGGGGGCTTGCGGACGTAGGTGGACTCCGGGTCCCACTCGAAGGTGTTGCCGGTCGGGATCGGCAGCGCCTGCCACTGCGCGTCGCCCGCGAAGACGTCGCTGTAGGACTTGGAGAACATGTCCTCGCCGATGGCGCTCGCGACGACCTCGTTGACCTCGGCCTCGGTCGGCCAGATGTCCTTCAGGTAGACCGGGTTGCCGTCCTGGTCGGCGCCCAGGGCCTCCTTGGTGATGTCCACCTTCATCGAGCCGGCCAGGGCGTACGCAACGACCAGCGGCGGGGACGCCAGGTAGTTCATCTTGACGTCCGGGTTGATGCGGCCCTCGAAGTTCCGGTTGCCGGAGAGGACCGAGGTGACCGCGAGGTCGTGCTCGTTGACGGCCTTGGAGACCTCCTCCGGCAGCGGGCCGGAGTTGCCGATGCAGGTGGTGCAGCCGTAGCCGACGAGGTTGAAGCCGACCTTGTCGAGGTACGGGGTCAGGCCCGCCTTCTCGAAGTAGTCGGTGACGACCTTGGAGCCCGGGGCGAGGGTGGTCTTGACCCACGGCTTGCGGGTCAGGCCCTTCTCGACGGCCTTCTTGGCCACCAGCGCGGCGGCGACCATGACGTACGGGTTGGAGGTGTTGGTGCAGGAGGTGATGGCCGCGACCGTCACCGCGCCGTGGTCCAGCTCGTAGGTCGTGCCGTCGGGGGCGGTGACCTGGACCGGGTTGCTCGGGGCGCCGTTGGGCGTGACGGCCGGGGCGTCGGAGGCCGGGAAGGACTCCTGGCCCGCCTCGTCCACGGTGTCGACGTAGTTGCGGACGTCCTGCTTGAACTGCTCGGCGGCGTTCGCGAGGACGATGCGGTCCTGCGGGCGCTTCGGGCCGGCGATCGACGGGACGACCGTCGACAGGTCCAGCTCCAGCTTCTCGGAGAAGTCCGGCTCGGCCTTCGGGTCCAGCCAGAGGCCCTGCTCCTTGGCGTACGCCTCGACCAGCGCGACCTGCTGCTCGGAACGGCCGGTGAGCTTCAGGTAGTTCAGCGTCTCGTCGTCGATCGGGAAGATCGCGGCGGTGGAGCCGAACTCCGGCGACATGTTGCCGATGGTGGCGCGGTTGGCGAGGCTCGTCGCGGCCACGCCCTCGCCGTAGAACTCGACGAACTTGCCGACGACACCGTGCTTGCGCAGCATCTCGGTGATGGTGAGGACGAGGTCCGTGGCGGTGGTGCCGGGCTGGAGCTCGCCGGTCAGCTTGAAGCCGACGACGCGCGGGATCAGCATGGAGACCGGCTGGCCGAGCATGGCGGCCTCGGCCTCGATGCCGCCGACGCCCCAGCCGAGCACGCCGAGGCCGTTGACCATCGTGGTGTGCGAGTCGGTGCCGACGAGGGTGTCGGGGTACGCCTGGCCGTTCCGGACCATGACCGTGCGGGCCAGGTGCTCGATGTTGACCTGGTGGACGATGCCGGTGCCGGGCGGGACGACCTTGAACTCGTCGAACGCGGTCTGGCCCCAGCGCAGGAACTGGTAGCGCTCCTTGTTGCGGCCGTACTCCAGCTCGACGTTCTGCGCGAAGGCCTCGTTCGTGCCGAACTTGTCGGCGATGACGGAGTGGTCGATGACCAGCTCGGCCGGCGCCAGCGGGTTGATCTTCGCCGGGTCGCCGCCCAGCTCCTTGACGGCCTCACGCATGGTGGCGAGGTCCACGACACAGGGCACGCCGGTGAAGTCCTGCATGATCACGCGCGCCGGCGTGAACTGGATCTCCTGCGACGGCTGGGCCTGGGAGTCCCAGCCGCCGAGGGCGCGGATGTGGTCGGCGGTGATGTTGGCGCCGTCCTCGGTGCGGAGCAGGTTCTCCAGCAGCACCTTCAGGCTGTAGGGAAGGCGCGCGGAGCCCTCGACCTTGTCCAACCGGAAGATCTCGTACGACTCGTCGCCCACCTGCAGCGTGCTGCGGGCGTCGAAGCTGTTCGCCGACACGACAGTCTCCTTCATTGATGTGCGCGTTCCACCGCATCCTGCCGCCACGACGTCCTGGCCGATCCGCTGAGGTAAGGCTAAGTTAGGCAAACCTTACTGCCGACCCGATGTCGGCCTGCGGCTGCGGTGCGCCTCGGCAGATATCTCGATGTCGAGATAACTCTAGTACATGAGGCCCGGCCGGTCATGTCCGGGCCGGGCCGGGCGGGGCGGGATCGGCGGCGGTCGGCGCCGGGCGGGGGCGCACTTCGCGGACATGAGGCCGGATACGCATGGCCACATGTACTGATTCACGCCATTCATCCGTGACGTGCTGACCCGACCGTGTGAAGTGGGTGACGATCTGAACGAATTCTCCATTCGAATCGGACAGATGGAGCGCTCGTGACGCGAACTGGTTCCCATTCGCCCGTGCTCATCGAAAGTCCCACCGTCAAGTTCTCCAGTGCGCCGCAGCGCCCACCGCTGCGGCATCTGGGCAGGCCGTCCCTGCGTACGTCGCGGTCCGGCACCCTGCGGCGCGCCCGCGGGGAGATGCCCCGCGTGCTGCTCGTCGTGCCCTCGTACACCCGTGTCGTGGAGCCCTCACCGCCGAGGAGCAGCTTCCGGGCGCTCGGTCTGGACACGTTCGAGGTCATGAAGCGGGCAGGCACCCCGATCGGGCTGCTGCGCATAGCGGCGAACGCCCGTCTCGCCGGCTTCGACGTCCGTATCGTCGACTCGCCGTTCGCCGGCTGGGAGCAGGAGCGCCGGCTCGTCGACCTCGGGAGCGGCAGCAGCCTCGTCCGCTACGGCCTCGACGACTCACAACTTCGGGCCGTCATCGAGGAGTTCGAGCCGGACGTCGTCGGCGTCCAGTGCATCTACACCGTCCAGTGGGGCAACGCACGCGCCCTCGCCGACCTGATCAAGGACATCGATCCGGCGATCGTGACCGTCACGGGCGGCGCGCACCCCAGCGGCGACTGGCAGTACGCCGTGCCGGACTCCCCTTTCGATCACGTGGTCATCAACGAGGCCGACCAGACCTTCACGGCTCTCCTGCGGGCCCTGACCGAGGAGGGCGGCGACATCGACGCGGTACCCGGCCTCGCCTACCGGCGCGCCGACGGTGCCGTGGTCCGGACGACCGCGACGTCGCCGTACATGCGGATCCTGCCCAAGCGGCAGGGGCTGGACCAACGGCTCGGCATGATGCCGCTGCCCGACTTCGGGATGCTGGACATGCGCCAGTACCAGCAGGGCTACCACTCCTCGGGCAAGCGGGTGCGCGACCACGGCTCCTGGGCACAGATCTTCTCGACCATCGGATGCAACGTCGGCTGCGACTTCTGCTACATCCCGATGGTGAACGGCCCGTGGCGGGCGCTCGGCGCCGACTGGTTCGACCTGCATCTCGCCGAGATCACCAAGCAGGGCGTGACCGAGGTCCTCATCGAGGACGACCACTTGCTGCACGATCCGCTGTACGCGATGCGGATCTTCGAGCTGCTGCGCAAGCACGACCTGCCCTGGGTCGAGGAGGGCGGCCTGAGCCTGTTCAACCTGGTCCTGCTGCACCTGGGCGAGCGGTTCGCCGACGGCATGGACGAAGCCGAACGGCGCAACCCCAACTTCCGCAACATCCTCGCGGCGATGCGGTCCGGGCTCACCTGCCGGGACCTGATCAAAGCCATGGCCGACGGCGGCTGCTACAGCGTCTACCTCGCGGTGGAGAGCGCCAACGAGGACAGCCTGGTCGAATCCGGCAAACCCCGGCTCAACGCCTTCCAGAAGGCGACCGCCGAGATCGTGGAGATCTTCACCGAGTACGGCATCCAGGTCACCGGCGGTTTCATGCTCGGTTTCGTCAACCCGCCCGAGCGGCCCGGGGGCGAGCCGTACATCGAGTCGCTGGAGCAGATCGAGAAGACCATCGACTACGCGGTCACGCTCATGGGCCACGGCATGGCGTACGCCAACCCCTTCATCGTCACCCCCCTGCCGGGCACGAAGATGTGGGAGTTCCAGAAGGACTACGTCGTACGCCACTACGACAACGGCTGGTCGCACGAGAAGGCGACCATGGCCACCGACCGGTGGAGCGCCGAGGACATCGAGCGCATGCGCCTGGAGCTCCTGGTGCGCGCCAACGGCGCCGACAAGGTCACCGAAATGGTCCGCCGGGGAACCTGGCCCGTGGACGCCTGATCCGGCCGCCGGGCTCAGCCCCCCTCGCGGTGGCGGAGCCCGGCTCAGCCCCGGCGGCGCGCCGAGCGCAGGACGTCCGCCGAGGCGAGCATGGCACCGCCGGCGATCAGCACGCTGGCGACGGCGACCGGCCAGCTCGCGTCGGCCCGCCCGGTCGCTACCAGCAGCGCGGTGGACAGCAGCGGCGCGAAGTACGAGAAGGTGCCCAGGAGCCGGATGTCACCGCGTTTGGTGCCGTGGTCCCAGACGTAGAACGCGCCGCCGACCGGGCCGAGGCCCAGAGCGAGCACGGCGAGCCACTGCCAGCCGTCGGGCCGGACCGTGTCCTCGAACAGCAGGTGGCAGACGGCCGCGAGCGCCGCGGTGGCCAGACAGAAGTAGGCGACGATGTCCGTGGGCACCTGAGGGTACCGGCGGTTGGCCACCGAGTACGCCGACCACACCAGCGCGCAGACGGCGGCTGCCGTGTACCCGAGCAGGAACTCACCGCGAAGCTGCACCCCCTGCCCGCCGGTCACCAGCAGGAAGGTGCCGCCGAGGCCGAGCACCGCGCCCGCCGTGTGCCACCAGCGCAGCCGCTCGCCGGGCAGCAGCGCCGAGAACACGACGATCAGCAGCGGCCACAGGTAGGCGATGAGGCCGGCGTCGACCGCGGGGGCGTTGCGCAGGGCCAGGAAGTAGAAGAAGTGGTAGCCGAACAGGCCGCCGATGCCGAGCGCCCAGGCGCCGCCGGGCAGTCCACGGGCGAGCGCTCCGCCGCCGCGGACGGCCCGGGGCAGCCCGATGATCCCGCCGACCGCGAAGGCCATCGCGGTCAGCTGGAACGGCGGTATCCGCCCGGTCAGCGTGGTGAACAATGCCAGCGACGCCCACAGCAGCACGGCCACGGCACCGATCCCGGTGGCCCTCAGCCGGCGCGCCGAGTGCACCGCCTCACCGTGCTCGTCCCCCGACCCGATGACGTCGCCCTGAGTGTCCCGCGCGTCCACCCGTCCTCCAGTCCGCCGTGTCCGGTAGTGGCGTGTCAGCCGACGACCACCGTAATGAGGGCGCCGGAAGCGACCGTGCTTTCCGGACAGCCGGGGGCAACGCGGCGGCAAGCGGCATCCGCGGCCATCGGCGGGCGGATCCGGGGTAACCGTCATGGACCGATTCGTCCGAGCGACACCCACGAGGAGGCGCGCATGCCCCTGACGTTCCGCAAGAGTTTCCGGATCCTGCCGGGAGTGCGGCTCAACATCAACAAGCGCTCCTGGTCCATCACCACCGGTGGCACACACGGCCCGCGTCACACGCGCAGCAGTACCGGACGTCGTACGACATCGATGGATTTGCCCGGACCTTTCGGATGGCGTCGAACCCGTTCGGCCGGGCGGCGCTGACGTTCCGTCACCCGAACGGCCCCCCGGACAGGCGCCATCTCATATCTGAGATAACCTCAAGCTCATGGCAGACGACTACCTCGTACGCATCGGCAAGCTCATCCGTGACGCCCGGCAACACCGGGGCTGGACACAGTCGCAGCTGGCCGAGGCGCTCGGCACCAGCCAGAGCGCCGTCAACCGCATCGAGCGCGGCAACCAGAACATCAGCCTTGAGATGATCGCCCGTATCGGCGAAGCGCTGGACAGCGAAATCGTCTCTCTGGGCTACGCGGGTCCGATGCACCTGCGCGTGGTCGGCGGCCGGCGCCTGTCCGGGGCCATCGACGTCAAGACGAGCAAGAACGCCTGCGTGGCCCTGTTGTGCGCCTCGCTGCTCAACAAGGGGCGCACGGTGCTGCGCCGGGTCGCCCGCATCGAGGAGGTCTACCGCCTCCTGGAGGTCCTCAACTCCATCGGCGTGCGCACCCGCTGGATCAACGACGGCGTGGACCTGGAGATCGTGCCGCCGGCCGAACTGGACATGGCGGCCATCGACGCCGAGGCGGCGGTGCGCACCCGCTCCATCATCATGTTCCTCGGCCCGCTGCTGCACCGCATGGACCGCTTCATGCTGCCGTACGCCGGCGGCTGCGACCTCGGTACGCGCACCATCGAGCCGCACATGATCGCGCTGCGCCGGTTCGGCCTGGACGTCGCGGCGACCGAGGGCCAGTACCACGCGGTGGTCGACCGCGACGTCCGCCCGGACCGCCCGATCGTGCTGACCGAGCGCGGCGACACGGTGACCGAGAACGCGCTGCTCGCCGCCGCCCGGCACGACGGCGTCACGGTCATCCGCAACGCGTCCTCGAACTACATGGTCCAGGACCTGTGCTTCTTCCTGGAGACGCTGGGCGTGCGGGTCGAGGGCATCGGCACCACCACGCTGACCGTGCACGGCGTGCCGGTCATCGACGTCGACGTGGACTACTCCCCCTCCGAGGACCCGGTCGAGGCGATGAGCCTGCTGGCCGCGGCCGTGGTGACGGAGTCGGAACTGACGGTGCGTCGCGTCCCCATCGAGTTCCTGGAGATCGAGCTGGCGGTCCTGGAGGAGATGGGCCTCGACCACGACCGCACGGCGGAGTACTTCGCCGACAACGGCCGTACGCGGCTCGTGGACCTCACCGTCCGGCCCTCCAAGCTGGAGGCGCCGATCGACAAGATCCACCCGATGCCGTTCCCGGGCCTGAACATCGACAACGTCCCGTTCTTCGCGGCCATCGCGGCGACCGCGCAGGGCAAGACGCTGATCCACGACTGGGTCTACGACAACCGCGCGATCTACCTCACCGACCTCAACCGCCTCGGCGGCCGTCTCCAGCTCCTCGACCCGCACCGCGTCCTGGTCGAGGGCCCGACCCGCTGGCGCGCCGCGGAAATGATGTGCCCGCCGGCCCTGCGCCCCGCGGTGGTCGTCCTCCTGGCGATGATGGCGGCGGAGGGCACGTCGGTGCTGCGCAACGTGTATGTCATCAACCGGGGTTACGAGGACCTGGCGGAGCGGCTGAACTCAATCGGCGCGCAGATCGAGATCTTCCGGGACATCTGACACGACGATGCCGCCGCACCCCGCCTGACCTGCTATTCAGCGGGTCAGGGAGGGGTGCGGCGGCATGTCTGGGACTTCTCTGGGACTCGTACGCCGGCGCGAGGGAGGAAGTGGGACGGCTCGGGGTCGGGCCCGCGGGAACATTCCCACACCAAGAATGGTTACCCCCCGGGGGTACCATGAAGCCTCTTGGGAAGGAGCAAGCACATGGTTCAGAAGGTGTACGACGTCAAGGGCATGACGTGTGCTCACTGCGTACAGGCGGTCAGATCCGAAGTCAGCGGCCTCCCCGGAGTGGAGGACGTCCAGGTGGATCTGCCGTCGGGCCAGGTCACGGTGACGAGCGAGCAACCGCTGGACCGCAGCGCCGTCGCCTCCGCGGTCGACGAGGCCGGATACGAGCTCGTCGGGGGCGAGAGCCGGTGAACCGGCAGGCGGAACTGCTGCGCCGGGTAGTTGGTCATCCTGTCGTCAGGCTCACGGCTGCGGCCCTTCTCCAGGCCGCGGCTTCCCGGCTTACGGATTCGGGAGCTGCTCCAGTGCGAAAGCCCTGCGTGTGCGGCGATGCCGCGCGCACGGTTCGCTGAACTGTCGCAGCCGGCGCCCCAGTTCGCGGGCGCGGGTGGCGCCGAGATCGTCATAAGGCGGAGCGAGGAGGCCGGTCGGATCGCCGAGGCGGTCCGTGTCGTAGTGCACCGCCCGGGAGGGCCGGAAGTGCAATGGAGCCGGCTTCGCGACGGGCTCGGCTCGGGTGAGCATCAGAACTCCAGGAAGAGGTCACGGCCGAGCAGGGGCGGGACACCGTGCGGTGCCCGCCCCTGGGCCGACGGGACCGTGGGTCAGACGGTGGCGGGCAGCGGCTCGGAGGCGGGCGGCGCCGCCAGTCGGCCGGTGCGGTGCAGCCCGTACAGGGCGGCCGCGCACGCCAGTCCCAGCGCGATCAGCGTGATCCACGGCAAGGCGGGCATCCCGGCCGCGCGGGCGGCGTCGAGCGCGGCGCCCGTGCCCAGGTTCCCGACGGTGATACCGATGCCGCAGATCGTGTTGTAGAGCCCGTAGTGGGTGGCGACGAGGCGGTCACCGGAGAGGCGGACGATGGTGTCCATCTCGAAGGGGTAGGCGATCATCGTACCGATGGCCAGCAGCAGCGCGGCGAGCGTCGGCGGCACGGCCGCGAGCAGCCACAGCCCGATCCCGGACTCCGGTACAGGGGCGGCGGTGGCCAGCAGGAGAGGTGCGAAGGCCAGGCCCATCGCCGCCAGCCCACGCACGAGCGCCTGCCCGGGCTCGTACCGCTCCTTGCACCACGCCGTCACCCGCGTCTGGCAAAGGATCGTGCTCAGCCCGGAGACTGCGAAGAGCACCGCCACCGCCGCCGTGCCGAACTCCTCGTCGCCGCCGAGCCGGCGCACCTCCAGCGGCAGCGCCAGGTAGACCTGGAAGGACAGGACGTACGAGCCGATCATGGCGACGGAGAAGAGCAGGAACGGCCGGTTGGCGAGGATGCCGCGCCACTGGGCGAGCACACCCGGACCGCCATCGCTCTGCTGCAACTTGGCGTTCTCGGCCCGCCGGGCGGGCAGCGCGCGGATCTGTACGACGCTCAGCAGCGCGAAGATCCCGGCTGCCACCAGGCAGGTGATGCGGAAGTCCACCCCGGTCAGCACCATGCCCACCAGCGGGCCCAGCAGGATTCCCGTCTGGTAGAAGACGTTGAACAGGGCGAACGCCTCGACCCTGCGCTCCCCGGCGTCGGCCGCGAGGTAGGCCCGTACGGCCGGATTGAACAGCGCCCCGGCCAGCCCGGTGGCCGCCGAGGCGGCGAGCAGCGCAGGCAGCGAGTCCACCAGCCCGAGCGTCGCGAACCCGAGGGTGCGCAGCACACACCCGGCCACGATCATCGGCTTGTAGCCGAGCCGGTCGGCAAGCGTACCGCCGACGAGGAACATGCCCTGCTGGCTGAAGTTCCGTACGCCTAGGACCAGTCCGACGATCCAGCCGGCCAGCCCGAGGGTGCCGGACAGGTGGGCGGCCAGGTAGGGCATCAGCATGTAGAAACCGAGGTTGATGGTGAACTGGTTCACCATCAACAGCTGGACGCTGCGTTCGTACGACCGAACTTGGGTGAGCAACCCCTTCACCGGCCCTCCTCCGCGGAGTCGGACCCGACGGCGGCGACGTCCTCCGCGACGTCGTCCTCCCTGCCTCGCAGAGTGAGGGGATCGACCACGGTGGTGCACCGGGTCCAGCGGGTGACCTCCTTCTCGTCCAGGCGGCCGATCAGCTCCGGTTCGGGCGCCGGAGGCGCGTCCAGCAGGCCGTGGGCGGCGCAGTAGTCGTCGTCGTAGACCGTCCCCAGGTAACGCTGCGGGCCGTCGGGGAAGATCGCGACGACCCGTGCGTCCGCGGGCATCGTCCGGGCCAGCCAGCCGGCCACCAGCGCGACCGCGCCGACGCTCCATCCGCCGGTGGCGTAGTGGGAGGCGGCCAGTTGGCGGCAGGTCCCCACGGCCTCGTGCGGGGCCACCCAGTGGACCTCGGAGAACTGCTCGTAGGCGACGTTGCGGGGGTAGATGCTGGAGCCGAGTCCGCGCATGAGCCGGGGCCGGGCGGGCTGACCGAAGATCGTCGAACCCGGTGTGTCCACACCGACGACGGTCAGCTCCGGGTAGAGCTGCCGCAAGACTCGTGAGACGCCGGCCGAGTGGCCGCCGGTGCCGACACTGCACACCAGTACGTCGATGTGGCCCATCTCGGCGGCGAGTTCGAGGGCCAGCGGGGTATAGGCGGCGACGTTGTCGGGGTTGTTGTACTGGTCCGGGCACCAGGAATCGGGGTGCTGCTCCAGCAGACGCTGCACGCGTTCGCGGCGGGCCTGCTGCCAGCCGCCCGTGGGATGCGGCTCGGAGACGACGTTGACCTGTGCGCCGTACGCGGTCAGCAGCCGGGTCATGGACAACTCCAGTCCCGGATCGGTGACCAGGGTGACCGGGTGGCCGTACACCATCCCGGCCAGGGCCAGCCCCAGGCCCAGAGTGCCGCTGGTGGACTCGATGATCCGGCCGCCGGGCCGCAGCTCGCCGCGGGCCCGGGCCCGCTCCACCATGTGCAGCCCCGGTCGGTCCTTGATACCGCCGGGGTTGAACCCCTCCAGCTTCGCCCAGAAGCCACGCCCGGCCGGGGCCAGCGGCTCCGACACACGAAGCAGCGGGGTATTGCCGACCAGTCCGGACAAGGCGGAATGGCCGGAACCGGTAACGGCCTTGGTCAATGAAGGCATGTCTGTGTTGTCGCTCTCGTTCGATGAATGCACGGGTGCGGGTTCATCTCGCGCTCCATGGCGACAGCTGAGCCGTGGGCCCAAGACTGAGGCCATGAGTGCGCGGCAGCCGACGAGATCGGTCGGCTGCGAGCGAGTGGTCTAGATCCGCCAGCGAGATGTACGGACGAGTGCCACGCGGCCGGTGCGGGCGCTGCGGCGTCTGCGGGATTCATGCCGTGCGGGCGGTCGTATCCCCGCCACCAAGGAGTCGAGGACGAGTAGGACGACGCCCAGCGCGACGAGAGGAAGATCCTCGATCGACTCGGCCACCGTACGGATGACGACGTCCATGGCGCAGTCCTCGGCCCCGTGGGGGGCGTGAGGCCGGTGATGTTCTCCGCCCGCGGCCGTCGCCGATGAAGCGGTGGGGACCGTCACCGACCCGTGCGTCTCCTCGCTCGCTCCGTGAATGACGGCGCACACCATGAGCGCAATCACGAGGGTGCTGCGGATCGCCGAGAGGAGCGGACGCCAGTGGGGCGGGCCGTATGAGGTCCAGGGAGCGCGCGAGGTCATACGGGAAGGTGTCGGCACAGGTCCTCCGCACTGCTGCCGCTCTCCGACGAGGGCGGAGGGAGGCACAGACATGGGTGGGGGCAGGACAGCTCGACGAACGTGATCGGGCCCGTCATGGGCACGGAATCGGAAGCTCGTCGCGCACGATCGGCCGAACCGGTGGCACCGGCAGGCCGGTTGGAGGCTCTGTACTCCTAGACCTGCTGCACCACAGAGGCTGCTCTCAGAGCCGCGGGTGACACTTCGCCCACGGGCCGCCCGCCAGAGGTGGTCACGCGCAGGACGCATGCGCCCTGGGCTCCGCTTGATTCGCGAACCGACGCTGCAAAGCAGGGCGCTGCCAGGGAAGGCCCTTGCTGGGGCTGCCCGGACACACACTGCTCGCCAGGATGCGGCGCCCCGTGATCACCATGGTGATCACCCACTTCCGCGAGGAACCGGGTTGCAGACTCGGCACTTGCATGACGAATGTCATCGCCTGGCAGTGACGCCGGGCTTGATGCGCTGGTGGAGAGGTGTCCGTTGGCGGTCTCCGCGTATGCGCCGTGCGCCAGGAGAACTCCGAGAAGGAGCACGGCGAGGGCCAGCACGCGCGGTATCGGGCCCGCACCGAAGCGGGTCCCGTCCATCCGCCAGAGCGACCAAGCCGTAACCATGCCGTGATCCTAGTGGGTTGCCGACAGTGTTCCACCACCAGTCGCGGAACACCGTGTTGACTCGTCAGATGAATGGCCGGTTTGCTGCGGCGAGTATGCAGGCGGCACCGGCGCCGCAGCAGCCACCTCAGTGGGTGTGCCCAGCCTCGCCCTGGGCGGACTCGGCCTTCGAGGGCTTCTCAGGCTCGTCCACTGCGCCGCCCGCATGAACGGTGAAGGCTGCCGTGCGCACCTCGCCGCTGTGCCGGAAGTCCAGGAAGAGGCGGTACGCGCCGGCGCTGGGTGCCGTGGCCGTGAAGGAGACCTCGGGGCCGGGCCGGGTCTTGCCGTCACCGGGTTCGCCGTTGGGGTGGACGTGCAGGTAGGCGAGGTCACCGGAGCGCAGAGCGACCAGGTGGCCGTAGGCGCCCAGGTAGGGCTGGAGATCCCGCACCGGCTTGCCGTCCTTGTGCACCGTCAGCGTCACTTCACTGCCCTTGCCGGGGGTCAGGTCACCGTCGAGCTTCACCTCGTAGCCATCGACCCTGGCGGTGAAGTCGGGCTCGGGAAGTTCGGCCGGCTCATGCCTTCCGGCGGCCGCGAGGTCGGCGCCGAGAGTGAGCGCTTCACCACCCTTGGGCTTGAAGTCGGCGAAGACGCGGTAGCCGCCGGCCTCGGGCAGGTTCACGGGCGTGGACCAGGTGCCGTCGGCGGCCCGAACCGGGTGCAGGTGACGGTAGACGGTCAGGTCTCGTGAGGCGAGGATGAGATGCAGTTCTTTGCCGTGCTCGCGCTCGTACGCGGTGACCTTGCGGCCGTTCCCGTCCTGGACCACGGCGAAGCTCAGGTCGGTCTTCTCCCCGGCCTCGATTCGGGAGGTCAGCAGATCGAGCGTGTAGCCGCCTTGTGAGATCTCAAGGCCTCCCGGCGCTTTCGCCTCGTGGACGCCGCCGACCCCTGCGTGCCCTGTGGCCCCGTGACCGTCGCCACGGCCGTGAGCACCGCCCTTCGGTTCGGACGAGATCGTGTCAACCGCGCCGCCGACGCCGTAGGCGGTGCCGAAGGTCGCGGCGAGCGCGGCCGCGAAGGCGGTCACCCGCAGTCCGGTGTTCATGACTCACTCCTCATGTCCGAGGCCGCCGATTCGTGCGGCCGACACACTTCAACATACCCCTAGGGGGTATGAAGTCAAGCCGCGACACCACTTGCGGTGCATAGGGGTGGGGGGTATACATTGAGCGTGTCAAATACCCCATGGGGGTATGAGTCCCGAGCATGGAGAATCACATGTCGAACAACTGCTGCACCCCGGACGGAAGCTGCCACACCACGACGGAGGTCAAGACCACCTACAAGGTCGGCGGCGTGGGCAGCGCGCACTGCCAGGGCGTCGTCGCCAAGGCCGTGGGTGGTCTGGACGAGGTCGCCGCGGTCGAGGTCGAGATCGGCACCGGCCTGGTCACGGTGACGACCGCAGCCGAGCCCGACGAGGAGTTCGACGCGCTGATCGCCAGGACCGTCGACGAGGCCGGATACGGCTTCGCCGGCCGTGTGGCCGCAGCCGTCTGACCCACCGGCCGGGACGGGGGCCGCACGTCATGGCGGCCCCCGTCCCGGCTTCCCGACGCACATTGAGTCCGTGAGCTCCGAGGAGCAGACATGACCACCACCACGCCCGGCGCCGCCGAGGTCGAACTCGCCATCGGCGGCATGACCTGCGCCTCGTGCGCCGCCCGGATCGAGAAGAAGCTCAACCGCATGGACGGGGTCGAGGCCACCGTCAACTACGCCACCGAGAAGGCGAAGGTCACCTACCGCGAGGACGTGACCGTCTCGGACCTGATCTCGACGGTCGAGGCCACCGGCTACACGGCGCGGGAGCCGCAGCCCGAGACCACGGGCGCCGACCGGTCCGAGCCCGGCGACGGCCCCGGCCAGGAGGAGACGGACGAACTCCGGCCGCTGCGCCAGCGCCTGGTCACGGCCGTGGCACTCGCCGTCCCCGTGATCGCGATGGCCATGGCCCCGGCGCTGCAGTTCGAGTTCTGGCAGTGGCTCTCACTCACGCTGGCCGCGCCCGTGGTGACGTACGCCGCCTGGCCGTTCCACAAGGCCGCCTGGACCAACGCCAGGCACGGCGCCGCGACCATGGACACCCTGATCTCCGTCGGCACTTCGGCGGCGTTCCTGTGGTCCCTGTGGGCGCTGTTCTTCGGCACCGCCGGCACGCCCGGCATGACGCACCCCTTCGAGCTCACCATCGCGCGGACCGACGGCGCCGGGAACATCTATCTCGAGGCCGCCGCGGGCGTCACGGCCTTCATCCTGGCCGGGCGCTACTTCGAGGCGAGGTCCAAGCGGAAGGCGGGGGCGGCCCTGAAGGCTCTGTTGGAGCTGGGCGCCAAAGAAGTCACCGTGCTGCGCGAGGGACGCGAAGAACTCGTCCCCGTCGGCGAACTCAAGGTCGGCGACCGGTTCCTCGTACGCCCCGGGGAGAAGATCGCCACCGACGGCGTGGTCGTCGAGGGTTCGTCCGCCGTGGACGCCTCCATGCTCACCGGCGAGTCGGTCCCCGTCGAAGTCGGCACTGAGGACGCCGTCACCGGTGCCACGCTGAACGCCGGAGGCCGCCTCGTCGTCGAGGCCACCCGGATCGGTGCGGACACTCAACTCGCCCGCATGGCGAAGTTGGTGGAGGACGCCCAGAACGGCAAGGCCGCCGCCCAGCGGCTCGCCGACCGGATCTCCGCCGTATTCGTGCCCGTCGTGATCGCGCTCGCCCTCGGCACCCTGGGCTTCTGGCTCGGCAACGACGCCGGACTCACCGCCGCCTTCACCGCCGCCGTCGCCGTCCTCATCATCGCCTGCCCCTGCGCCCTGGGCCTGGCCACACCGACCGCCCTCATGGTCGGCACGGGGCGTGGCGCCCAGCTCGGCATCCTCATCAAGGGCCCCGAGGTCCTGGAGACGACGCGCAAGGTCGACACCATCGTCCTGGACAAGACCGGCACCGTCACCACTGGCCGTATGACCCTGCTCGACGTGCACACCGCCGACGGCGAAGACGAGACGGATGTCCTGCGCCTCGCGGGCGCCTTGGAGCACTCCTCCGAACACCCCATCGCCCAGGCCGTCGCCTCAGGCGCCACCTCCCGGGTCGGCACGCTGCCTGCCCCGGAGGACTTCGCGAACATCGCCGGGCTGGGCGTCCAGGGAATCGTCGAGGGCCACGCGGTACTCGTCGGCCGGGAGAAGCTGCTGGAAGAGTGGGCCATTTCGCTGCCGGTGGAGCTGCAGCGCGCCAAGGCCGAGGCCGAGGCCGCTGGACGTACTGCCATCGCGGTCGCCTGGGACGGCGAGGCCCGCGCGGTCCTCGAGGTCGCGGACGCCATCAAGGAGACCAGCCCGGAGGCCATCGAACGGCTGCGCGGCCTCGGTCTCACGCCCATCCTGCTGACCGGTGACAACAAAGCGGTCGCCGAGGCCGTCGCCGCCGAAGTGAACATCGCGCCGGAGCACGTTTTCGCCGAGGTCATGCCGCAGGACAAGGTCGACGTCGTCAAGCGCCTGCAGGGCGAGGGCCGTTCGGTCGCCATGGTCGGCGACGGGGTCAACGACGCCGCCGCGCTCGCACAGGCCGACTTGGGACTGGCCATGGGCACGGGTACGGACGCCGCGATCGAGGCGGGGGACCTGACGCTGGTGCGGGGCGACCTGAGGGTGGCGGCGGACGCCATCCGGCTGTCCCGCAAGACGCTTGGCACCATCAAGTCCAACCTGTTCTGGGCCTTCGCCTACAACGTCGCCGCTCTGCCGCTCGCCGCCGCCGGCCTGCTCAACCCGATGATCGCCGGAGCGGCCATGGCCTTCTCCTCGGTCTTCGTGGTGGGCAACAGCCTGCGGTTGCGCGGCTTCCAACCGGCCGACCGCTGAAGCGGCCCACGAGGAGAAGGAGGCCTCCGTGGCCGGACAACAGACACACCGGGACGTGATTCTCCGACGGCTCCGCCGCATCGAAGGCCAGGTGAGGGGACTGCAGAGGATGGTCGAGGAGGAGACCTACTGCATCGACGTCCTCACCCAGGTCGCCGCCACCAACGCCGCACTCCAGTCGTGCGCGCTCGCCCTGCTGGACGAGCACCTCAACTGCTGCGTGACGGAGGCAATCGTGGAAGGGGGCGAGCAGGCCAGGACCAAAGTCAGCGAGGCTTCCAAGGCCATCGCCCGGCTCGTACGGGCGTGACCTCCGCGCTGCGGGCCCGGACGATGGAATCCCCGGGCCCGCAGCAAGCCCGACTTCCCTGCCGCAACGGCACCCCCTGTACGAAGTCTCCGTGTGCCCATTCATGGCGGCGAGAGGTGCCATACGATGTGAGGCACCTCGGCGACGAGGAGAAAGAGGGGCAAGGGGTGCGACGGCTGGGTGATCTCGAAGCCGAAATCATGGACCGGCTCTGGCGCTGGGGGCGGCCCGCCACGGTCCGGGAAATCGTCGATGACATCAATCGCATCCGGCCCGTCGCCTACACGACCGTGATGACCGTCGCCGACATACTCCACCGCAAGGGCCTGCTGCGGCGACAAAAGACCGGGCGGGCCTGGATCTACGAACCCGTGCGCAGCCGAGAGGAATACACCGCAGCGCTCATGCAGGACGCGCTCGGGAACACGGAGGATCGCCAGGCCGCGCTTCAGCGCTTCGTGGAGCACATGCCGCCGGAGGACGTGTCCGCCCTGGCCGCCGCCCTGCGTGCGATGGGACGTTTCCCCACCGCCGAAGAGCCGGGAGCACCCTAATGATGGAACTACCGTCCGACTCTGGCGAGTTATTCATAGTCGGCCACCATCCGCTGCCGTCCCTGGCGGTCGCACTGTTGGCCGGCGTTCTGCTGCCGAGAGTGCTGTCCCGCAGTCACTGGGCGTACCGGGCGCCCCGGTCGGCCCTCGGGGTGTGGAGCGTGCTCGCCCTGGCCCTCACCGTCTCCCTGTCGTGGACGGTCCTGCAACTGCTGCTTCCGGCGGCAAGCAGCCACGACTTGTCCCGCGTCGTTGGAGCGTGCGTCACGTCCGCGGCGACAGACTGCGGCCCTCTCCTCGGTCTGGGAGACCTGGACCCCCGTACCTGGGCGGCCGTCTGCGCGGCGGCCCTCGTGCCTGCGGCGTTGGCCGTCGCTGTCGTGCGTGAACTGCTCAGTGCCAGACGCCATCGGGCACGTCACGTCGATCTGCTGCGTGTGGTCGGCAGCAGACGGCCGGAACTGCGGGCCACGGTGCTGCAGCACGACACGCCGGCCGTGTACTGCCTGCCGGGCCGCACACCGCAGATCGTGGTCAGTTCGGGCGCCCTCCGGGTGCTGACCGAGCAGCAACTGTCCGCCGTGCTGGAGCACGAAAGGGCACACATCTCGGGCCGCCACCACCTGCTCGTGGCCGCGGCCGCGGCCTTCGGTGCCGCTTTCCGAGGGCTGCCACTGGCCGGTAGCGTGCGCGCCGAAGTGCCGCTGCTGCTGGAAATGATCGCGGACGACCGGGCGTTGCGCCGGTGTTCGCGGGATGCGCTGGCCACCGCCCTGTACGCGGTGGCGTCCGGGCAGGCACCCGTCAAGGCCTTCGCGGCAGGTGGGCCCTCGGCCGTGCTGCGCATGCGCCGCATCCTCACGCCGCACGCCATGGGCTCGCCGGCTCTGCAGACGGTGTTTGTGGTACTGGCCGCAATCGCCGCTCTGACTCCGCTTATTCTGGCGTGCTGTTCCGTCCCAGGTCTCATCGACTGACCCCTCGATTACGGAGACGTGCGTTTTCCGGTTGACGGGCGAATGCGGCGCTATTGTGGGGCGCCGGCGCGACAGACACCCCGGAGGTGCAGACCTGATGCGCGCGGTCCAAGTGCGTTCCGCCGCGTCCGCCGAGGCGGCCGCCATATCCCAGCTGCTCGCCGCGGTGATACGTGAGAGCTACGCGGGCCCTCTCGGAAACTGCGCCGTGGAACGTCTCGTGAGCGTCAATTGCTCGCTCCCTCGCATCAGCGCGGAAATTGGGATTCCGGGCGGGGCGCCGAGCTGGCTGGGCTGGCTGGTCGCCACCGAGGCCGGCGGGCAGATCGTCGGCCTCGCCGCAGGCGGCGTACCCGCGCCGGGCGAGGGCGAGGTGTACGCGCTGTGCGCCGCGTCGAACCGTCGGCGCGCCGGGATCGGCAGCGCACTGCTCTCGGTCCTCACCGAGCGCATGCGAAGGCACGGTGCACGCCTTCAGTCCGTCAGCCTGCCGTGCGAGGCCGACCCGTCACTGCCGTTCCTCACGGCTCATGGCTTCGCGGGCGCGAACCGGCGATGGAGCCGGGAGATCTGAGGACCATCCCGGTCACCCGACTCGGGCCTCCCTGGCGTACACACGCGTTGGCGTGAACGCGCATCCGTGGACCCTGGCCCGGGACGAAGCCTTCCGGACACGATGGTGTTGCGGAGCGGTCCCGGCGGCACGGGGCCCGCCCGAACGGCAGGGACCGGTCGAGCCACCTGGAGGAGCGATGCACACACGGACCGGCACACCGGTGAGCCCCGCGCTCGACCCCGTCCCACCGTCCGGGTTCACCATCGTCTCCCCCACCCCGCCGTCCTGGCTTCCAGGCCTCGAGTCCCCCGCTCCGCAGCCCGACGATCAGCTCTGGCTGGGCAACGCCCTGTTGGGGCCTTTCAGCGGTGACATCGTGGACTACCTGGCCCTGGCCAGGGCCACCGGCGGACCCGTGCTCGACCTCGGCTCCGGCGCCGGCCGGCTCACCGTCCCGTTCGCCCGCCACGGCTTCGCCGTCGAGGCCGTGGACCTGGACCCCCCGAGCCTGGCCAGGCTGCGCGCCTGGGCCGACCGCATCGGTCCCCAAGTGAGCGCCCGAGTCACCACCACGCATGCCGACCTCGTCCGACTCCAGTTGCACCGGCGCTACCGTCTGGCCCTGCTCGCCGGCGCGATGATCGCGGCGATCCCCCCGCCCGCCCGACCCGGCGTGCTGCGTGAAATCGCCGCGCACCTGGACTCGGACGGTGCACTGGCGCTGGACTTCACAGCCCATGACGCGGCGGATCTCGCTGAACACCCCTGCCGAACCTGGGCCTTCGAGGTACCGAGGTTCGACGGGGTCACGGAGTGGGTCGTAGCCCGACAGGTCTTCGACCTCACCACCATGAGCGAGCAGATCACCTACTTCGTCGAGCGATCCGAGAAGACACGGATCCACAGGTCGGTCGCGACCTGCTACAAGTGGATCGTGAACCAGGGCGACCTGCTCCGTGAACTGCGGACCGCCGGATTCCGCATCACCGACCGGCGGCAGCATCGGCTCAACGAGCAGACCCGGAGCGTCTTGCTGGTGTGCCACAGCATCAAGTGACGCGCGTCACATTACTAAGCTGAATCGGAGTTGATGAGCATCACGTGTGACAAGGTGTGACCGCGGCGACTCGGAGAATCACGAGGGGGGTCATTTCGCGGTGGTACACGGCAGCGGGAGAACGGGGAGTCAAGCCACCGATCTGGCCCTCGCGTTCTACCAGAGACTCCGTGCGCGAGGGGCGTCCAGCTTACGGGAAGTCGCATCCGACATGGACCTGTCGGGCGACGAACGCGACCGATGTCGCGAGGAGTTGATCGGCCTCGGACTCGTCGTCCCAACGGGACGACTGCACGACAACCGCCTGGAGCTCGACGCCGGCCGAGCCTCGGAGGCGGAGACAGATGCTGTCACCGTCATCGCACCGGAGATCGCCCTGCTGAGGCTTCTGGAGCGGGAGCGCACCCGGCTGCGCAACCATCTCGAGCAGGCCGATCGCGCGCACCGCACCCTCAAGACCCTGGCCGGCAATTTCCTGCGTGCCGAAACCCTCACCCAGGCGACCGGCGTCGAAGTCGAGATCCTGCACGACTACCGCCGCATCCAGCAGGTACTTGAGGACATCACGGACACCGTGCAGCACAGCCTCGCTTCGATGCATCCGATCGCGCGCGGCAGGGAGATACCCGAGCGGGCCCTCAACCGCGACCGTCGGCAGATCGAGCACGGCGTGCAGGTGCGATCCATCTTCAGCCAGCGCCTCACATCCGTTCCCGAGGACGCGGACCATTTGAGGTCGAAGGCGAAGATCGGCGTACAGGTGCGCCTCTCGCCGGTCGTTCCCATGAACATGATCATCGCTGACGAGCAATTCGCCCTCCTCCCGGTCGACCCAGAGGACGGCTCGGCAGGGGCCATCCTGGCTCGCGGCCCCGCTCTCGTGCGCTCCTACCTGACGCTGTTCGAACACTGCTGGCACACCGCGACGCCCTACGGCGACCAGGTGGAGGCGGCACGCGGCGGTGATGGGCTCACCGAGCAGCAGCGCGCGGCCCTGCGCATGCTGGCCTCCGGCATGAAGGACGAGAAGGTGGCCCGCAGCCTCGGGGTTTCCCTGCGCACCGTCAGCAGGATGATCTCCGAGTTGATGCAGGAGTTGGGCGCGTCGAGCCGCTTCGAAGCGGGAGTGCGCGCGAGCAGGCTGGGCTGGCTCGACTGACCACCCGTGCGTCGGGCCCGAGAGGGCACCGACGGCTGTCCTGCGCCCCCTGGCGGACAAGAGGTACGATTTCTTCAAACTTTTGGTCCGACCAGACGGCGGAGAGATGACAGGCGAAGCAGTGACGAACGGGCGCGAGGCGGCCATCCAGCAGCTCCGCGATGTCGGACTGCGCGTGACGAGCCCTCGCCTGGAAGTGCTGCAAGTACTGGCGGCCGGCGGGCACCGCGACGTGGAGGAACTGACCACCGCGGCCCGAGACCGCCTGGGCACGCTTACTTCCCAGGCGGTCTACGAAATGCTTCGGCATTTCCTGGAGACTGGTTTGGTGACCAAATTCGAGCGCCCCGGGTGGCCGGCCGTCTTCGAACTCGCGGGAGTGCCGCACCATCACGCCCTGTGCGTCAACTGCGGGCGGGTGGAGAACATCACTCATGAGACACCGACCCTTCCCTCGAAAAACCTCAAAGACTGGCACGTGAATGAGGCGGATATCGTCTTCAAAGGCCTGTGCCCCGCTTGCAGGCCTTCGAACAACCATTGACCGGTTCGGACGTCACACAGGAACAAGCCCCGGGGATGCCGCTCTGAGCGGCATCCCCGGGGCCCCACCTTGTGCCCGCTAGAGGGCGTAGGACGCGTTCGGCCAGTTGTTGTCCACCGGCTCCACCGGAGCCACCGGCCAGTTGTTGTCCTCCGCCACCACCGGCTCCACCGGAGCCACCGGCCAGTTGTTGTCCTCCGCCACCACCGGCCCCACCGGAGCCACCGGCCAGTTGTTGTCCTCCGCCACCACCGGCCCCACCGGAGCCACCGGCCAGTTGTTGTCCTCCGCCACCACGGCCCAGTGCGAGACAGAGGCCTCGGCCGGCATTGCGGTCACTACGGCGCCGCCCACGACCGCGCCACAGAGAAGCACAGCGAAGGCGAACTGACGGACAATGCGGAATCCGGTGGTGCGCACGACCGCAGACACTTTTCCTCCAGGATGCGAATGGGATTTCCGCCTTTTCGGCGCCCGTGCCGCCGGGCTCCCTTGAAGGCATTTCCATCATCACTCGCCCTCCAGTGGGAATCTACGATTCCACAAGTCGTGGATATGTCATGGCGCGGATATGACATCACTCCAGCAAGGGAGGCGGCGAGTTCACTCGACGCTTGGGGAGTCACTTCAGCCATACAGGGTGGATCCGGCCAGAATTCAGGACAGGCGACCCATTTTGGAATGACTCGCACCTTTGGTTTGACCAAAAAATGCTAGGCTGGTACTGCGGTCCTTCCATTCCTCCAGGAGGGAGTGGCCGCCGGGGCAGGGGCGTGCCGCCGCCTCTGCCCCACCTGCGCGACCCGGTCCTCAAGCGCACGCTCGTACACCTGCAGCGTCCGCCCGGCTGCGGCACCCCAGCTCATCCCTTGGGCATGCCGTACAGCGGCCGCTCCCATCACGGCTGCCAATGCCGGATGCCTCGCGAACCACAGCAGGCGGCGCGCGTAGTCGCCGGGCTCGTGCCCATGGACGAGCAGCCCCGTCTCCCCGTCCCGTACCGCCGTCGGCAGTCCCCCGACGGCTGCGGCCAGCACCGGAGTGCCGCAGGCCTGTGCCTCCAGGGCCACCAGGCCGAACGACTCACTCCGCGAAGGCACGACCAGCACGTCGGCCGCCCGATACCAGTCTGCCAACACACCCTGCGGAACAGCCCTTTCAAAGTGGATCACGTCCAGGAGACCCAGCTTGGCGCACAGTTCACGCAGTTCGCCGGGCGCCCGCATCCCCGCACCGCTGAGTCCGCCGACGACCGGCACGACCAGTCGTCGGCGAACGTCGGGCGCCTCCTGCAGCAGGTCCGCCACGGCGCGGACCATGACGTCGGGCCCCTTGAGCGGCTGGATGCGGCCGGCGAACAGCGGGACGAACGCCTCCTGCGGCAGGCCCAGCCGGGCGCGCGCCGCTCTCCTGCCGTCCGCGGGCCGGAAGGTCCGCGTGTCCACCCCGGGCATCACCACATCTGTGCGGTGCGGAGCTGCCCCGCACAGTCCTTGCAACGCGAGCGCCTCCTCAGGGGTGTTGGCGATGAGCCGGTCGGCCGTGGCGGCGATCCGGCTCTCGGCGTGGACGCGCATGACCGGCTCCGGCCTGTCGCCAGGTGCGAGGGAAGCGTTCTTGACCCGCGCCATCGTGTGCATCGTGTGGACCAGGGGGACATTCCACCGGCCGGCGGCGACGCCGCCCGCCTGGCCCGACAGCCAGTAGTGCGAGTGCACCAGGTTGTACGGGCTGTCCGTGCCCGCCCTGAGGAGGGCGAGGGCGAACTCCAGCACCAGCCCGGGCATCGCCTCCTTGGGCAGGGCGCGGCGCGGGCCCGCTTGCAGGTGCCGCACCTCGACGCCCGGGGCGATCTCGACGCGGGGCGGGTGGGCCTCGCCCCGGCAGCGAGTGAACAGGTCGACACGTGCGCCCTGTTCGGTCAGGGCCCGGGACAGTTCGACCATGTAGACATTCATGCCGCCCGCGTCGCCCGTGCCGGGCTGGTGGAGCGGCGAGGTGTGGACGCTGAGCATGGCAATGCGCAGGGACACGAGGAGACTCCTTCAGCTTGAGGTGCCCGGAAAGCCGTTGGGCCCACCCGCTGCCGCCGAGCGCAGCGGATGGGCCCAAGGGCTCACCGGGTGATCAGAAGCCGAAGACAGGTCCGGACGGCGGAGCCAGCCGCGTGCCCGATGCCGGCGGGGTGAGCGCCGCCGGCACCACCGGGCCACCGGGCTCCAACCGGAGCGCCTGCGCGAGCCGCCCCGCGCCCTCGGGCATGACGGGCCACGCCCAGGACGTCAGCGCCGCGGCCACCGCCAACTGGGCCACGAGCGGGGCGCAATGACGTCCGTCCCTGGTCGGCCGGCGCCTCTCAAAGTCGTTGACGTAGCCGAAATCCGTCGTGCATCGCACCACTTCGTCCAGTATCGCGACCGCGCGACGCGGGTCGAACGCCTCGGGCCCGTACGCCTCCCGCACGTCTTCGGCGGCCCGGTGCAACCGGCGCCTCAGTGCCTCCCAGCCGTCGCCTCCAGGCTCCGCGTCGGGAACGCGTCCCGCGCACTCCTCGCGCACCGCGGTGAACAGCCGGTTGAGCCAGCTGTTCCAGGTGCCGTCGAGGATCTCCCGGGTACGGTCGAGTTCGCCGACGCGGAAGTCGGTGCTACGGCCGAGCGGCCTGGCCTCGAGGACGTGGCGGCGCAAGGTGTCGGAGCCGAACTCGGTGAGCAGGTCGAGGGCCCACACCGTGTGCGTCCCCTCGGACTCCTTTCCGTTCTCGGCGTCGATGCAGTACGTCTCGTTGACGTGGATCTCCTGCGGCAGTTTGACGCCACGGGCGACGAGGATCGCGGGCAGCAGGACCACGTGGCAAAAAGAGTGCCCGAACCCACAGAAGTGGATGGCTCGTTCGGGAAGCGGCTTCTTGTCGAAGCCGTAGCCGAACAGGTGCATCGCGGCGGCTTCGAAGCAGGCGTCGATGCGGTGCCCGGCGAAGCCGTCGACGGGCACCTCAACGCCCCAGTCTCCCGGGTGACTGACGGCCACGTCGGGCAGGCCGTCCTCGATGAGGCTCTCGCACAACACGGCCAAGCGCGGCGGCAGCCCCGCGGAGCGCCAGTAGTCGGCGAGCGGTTCACGCAGTGGCTCCAGCGGCAGGTAGAGGCGACGGCAGCGGCGCGGTCGGCCCGGCGCGCCGCACAGGGCGCACACCGGGTCGACAAGGTCGCCGTCGTTCGGCCTGGCGCAGGCGTGGCACAGGCCGCCCCCGCCGCGTGTGCCGCAGTGCGGGCAGTCACCGGTGACATGGGCACCGTGCAGCCACCGATCACAGGGCTCGCAGTACGGCAGCAGGCGGGTGCGGGGAGCGATGACGTCCTGCGCGTACAGGTACAGGAACAGGTCCTGAAGCCAGCGGCGGTAGCCGCGGTCGCGTCGGGGTTGCACAATGTGGTCGAACTCGACGCCGGAGCGCAGCCAGTCCGCGGTGATCGCAGTACGGAAACCCTCGGCGACCTCCTCCGGCTTGCGGCCACCGCGCAGCGCCCGGACATCCACCGACTCTGCGTGGTCGGCAGTGCCCGTCGTGAACAGTACGGACCGGCCGTCGGCTCGCAGATGACGGCTGAGGACGTCGGCGGCGACGTACGGACCGGCGAGGTGCCCGATGTGCAGCTCGCCGTCGCTGTCGGGCGGGGTTGCGGTGATCCAGAGCGGAGTACTCATGGACGAAGCTCCTTGACGGTCAGGTGACGCTGCTGGGCCGTCGCCACTCAGCGGGGCTCGAAGTGAAACGAGCGGATGAAGCAGTCGCGTGGCTGCTCGACCGCGTAGACGATGCATTCGAAGAGGGCCTGGGTCGTGAGCTTTTCGTCGGGATACTGTGCGTCTCTTCCGATGCCCTCCCATTCCGCGGAGCGCGGGTCAGAGGTGGAGAAGTCGGGTGGGTAGAGGGAGAAGACGCGGACACCGGAGGGACGCAGCCGGCGCGCGAGGATGTCGGCGAATCCGGCCTGGGCGCCCTTGGCGGCGTAAAAGGCTTCGTGTGCCGGGTAGTCAGCCGCGCCGCCCGGATTACAGACGGCGACCATGTTGATGATGTCGGGGCGTTTCGAGGCGCGCAGCAGCGGCATGAAGTGCTTGACCATGAGCACCGTGCCGCCCGCCGTGGACTCAATGGTCTCGACGATGGAGGCGTCGGAGGCGTCCTCCAGCTCGAAGCCGTCAAGCCAGCGTGCCCCGTTGTTGACGAGCAGGTCCACACGGTCCGTGTGCTCACCGACCTGCCGGGCGAAGGTCCGGATGTCGGCGGGGCGGCTCAGGTCGCAGCCGAAGGTGTGGATGCGGCTCGTGGCCTCGCCGAGCATTTCGGTACGGGTGCGTTCCGCGGCCTCGACCGTGCGGGCCGAGACGTAGACCTCGGCACCCAGGTGCGCAAATCCAATGGCGATGGCGCGCCCGAAATACCGGGACGCCCCGGTCACCACGACACGCATGTTTTCGAATTTCATCCTGGAGATCACTCCCCGGTCGGGACGCAGCAGAGAAGAATTCCCTTTGCCCTGGCGGGAATGCCCGGCGGGAATTGCTGACCGATCTCCAGGGTGGCAGACGAGTGGGCCCTGACCAGGCCCTGAGCGGCTGCGCGTTCACGCCGTGACGCGGATACGCCAGGGGACGCGCACGGCGCGTTCGAGGACCTGGGCGCGCTTGCCGTGGACGGCGACGTGCCGTAGGCAATCCGCGGTGGCCTCGGCCGAAACGCGGACGGGGCCGGAGGGCGTGTCGAGTCGCACGCAGCGTGCCACGGGGACGCTCTCCGCGTACGCGGGGTGCTTCGCGTGCGCAAGGCGCGCGGGCAGCGTGCCGTGGACGACCGTGCCCGCCGCCAGACACGCGCTCCCCGTCAGCGCCAGGGCGGGATGCCAACCGGAGACGGTCACGGCGCGGACCGCCAGCCGTCCGGGGCGGTACGAGCCGACCGCCGCGATCTTGGGCAGCGCGCCCCGGGGTGGCATCCCCAGCAGCCGTGCCGCGGCGGCCCTCACCGCGATCAGCCGCCCGAGCACGGCGGGACCGGCCGTGAACAGCGCCTGTTCCGAGTCGAGGCCGAGGTCGCGGGCGTCGACGAAGACGTACGGGTTGCCGTACCGGAGGATCGACACCGGCAGAGCGCAGAGCCGTTGCGCGGGGCGGCCGGTGGGCAGCAGGTCCGGCAAGCGGGCGAGCCGTTCCAGACGTACCGTGTACGCGCCGTGCGGCTCCGGTACGCACACCACCGTGTCCCCGGTGGTCACCGCCCGCACCCGCGTCGTCCCCGGCCTGCCGGCGCCGACGACGGCCGCCAGCAGCGAGTGGCCGCAGCCGGTGCGGAAGTCGAAGCCGTCCGGCAGGCACTGCACGAAGCGGTAGTCCAGGTCGTGTGCCGGGTCGGCGGACGCTCCGAGCAGGGCGAGCTTGCGGATGTGGCCGCGCCCCGTTCGCTCCAGCCAGCGTCTTACGACGGTGAGTTCGTGGTGTGAGGCGAGGGCGCCTGTGGGCAACCGTTCCCCGCGCAGTACGAGGGTCGGGCCGGGGGCGCCCTCGGCCCGGACGACGTCGCCGATCACGCCGCGCAGCCGACGGACACCCGCAGGCCCTGGGCGACCTCGGTCCACAGCTCGTGGACGGCCAGCGCCCACAGAGTGAGGGCATCCTGGTCCGAGGGGCGCTCGGCGTGCCGGGCGAGTACCGCCTGCACTCGCTCCGGCCGCACCTGCCCCGCCCGCGACAACCTTGACGGCGCGAGCAGTTCACGCACCGCTTCGAGCAGCGGGCCGCCGGGAGCGAGCATGGCTGACAAGGGCAGCGTGAAGGGCTGTTTGGGCCGGTTCAGCACGCTGCGCGGCAGCAGGTCACGCCCCGCCTCGTACAGCGCGCGCTTGCCGTGGCGTTGCTCGGCGGGCAGGGCACCGGCAACCGCGGCCACGGACGGCTGGCAGAACGGCATCCGGGCCTCCACGGCCCAGGCCATGCTGAGGTGGTCGACGCGGCGCAGATGATAGGCGGGCAGCCTCCAGCGGGTCTCGAACCCGGTGAGGGTGGTGACGCGGTCGGTGCGCGAGGCCCGAAGCTCGGCTGTGATCCGGTCGGCGACGGAGCCCTGCTCAACGATGAAGGCCCGGTAGTCGGGGGTGTAGAGCCACTCACGCATCAGCCGGGGAGCGGCGCCCAGCGCGTCGACGTACGCCCCGGTCCAGTCGATGCCCTCGGGGGCGGCGAGGGCGGCGCGCACCCGGTCGTAGCCTCCGAAGAGTTCGTCGGCGCCGTCTCCGGTGAGGGCCACGGAGAAGCCCGCTCCTCGCACGGCCCGGAAGAGCGCGTAGGTGCTCAGGGCGATGGGGTCCGCGTTGGGCTGGCCCAGGTGCCTGACAGTGCGGGTGAGCAGGGAGGGGAACTCGGCGGGGTCGGCGTCGATCTGGTGGTGGAAGGTGCGGGCGCGGCGGGCCACGGCCTTGGCGTAGGTGTGCTCGGCGGCGGGCCAGCGGCCGCGGTAGCCGAGGTAGAAGGTGTGCAGCGGCGCGGTGTGTTCGGCGGCGAGCACGGTCACGATTCCGGAGTCGAGTCCGCCGCTGGTAATGGCGCACACCGGGGCGTCCGCGTCGGCCAGTCGGTGCACCTCGTGACGCAGGGTGTCCAACACGCGGCCGGCCGGCGCGGGTGCGGCCTGTCGGGGGCGCCGGCGCAGGACCCGCAGGCCCTCGGTGCCGCGGGCCACGGCGGTGGCACCGGGCGGAAGGCTGCGAATGCCGCGCAGGGCGGTTTCTGTGCCGAAGGGGGTCTTGGTGGCGAGGACGGTGTCGAGGGTCTCCTCTCGGGGGTCGGCGGGCACGCCGTCGAAGGCGAGCAGCGCCGGGATCTCGGAGGCGAACCGCACGGCCCCGTCGGGACCTTGGTGGTAGTGCAGCGGTTTCATGCCCATCTCGTCGACCGCGAGAACAAGATGAGGCTGCCCGGCGCGCAGGTCGAGGACGGCGACGGCGAACATGCCGTCGAGGTGCTCCGCGAACGCCGGGCCGTACTCGGCGTACAGCGCGGGCAGGAGCGTTCCGTCGCAGGCGTCGGGGAAGCGGTGCCCGCGTGCGGTCAGCTGCCTGCGCAGCTCACCATGGTTGTAGATCTCGCCGTTGAGGACGGCGGTAATGCCAGGGGCGGTGGCCAGCCGAAAGGGCTGCGAGCCGCCCGTCGGATCGGTGATGGCCAGCCGGTCGCAGCCGAGCGACCAGCCTCGTCCGGCGAGCACACCGCTCTCGTCGGGGCCGCCGTGGCGCTGCCGAGCCGACACCGTGGCCAGCTCGGGCCCTGTCGCCGCCACGGCGAAGGAGCCGAAGATCCTGCACATGCCGGTCGCCTCCGGTTCTCGCATTCAGCATTGTTTTGAATCTACCAATTATTTGTCTGGCACGTAAGTGCCATGTCGCAGACACGCCACCGGCCATGCCTTGTCGCCCGGTCACCCGATCAACAGGCTTGCTCCATGGACGAGTTCACGACCGACTCCCCCGAGCGCGGCGCACCCGAGAACCTGCTGGTGGTGGCCGCGCACCCGGACGACATCG
Source organism: Streptomyces sp. NPDC037054 (assembly GCF_055606745.1). NCBI lineage: Bacteria > Bacillati > Actinomycetota > Actinomycetes > Kitasatosporales > Streptomycetaceae > Streptomyces > Streptomyces sp. NPDC037054. The sequence continues at coordinate 488,391 of NZ_JBVJSJ010000007.1, forward strand.
AGTTCTGTGTGAGCGGCACGGTGATGCAGTGGATCGCACGGGGCACCCGCGCCACGTACTGCATCGTCACGGACGGCGACGCGGGCGGGTACGACGAACGGCTCCCCCGGCAGGCGATGGCAGACCTGCGCCGCGCGGAGCAGGTGCACTCGGCCAAGCTCAGCGGAGTGCGCGACGTGCGTTTCCTCGGCTACCCCGACAGCTTCGTCGAACCGAGCGTCGAACTGCGCCGCGACCTGTGCCGGGTGATACGCGAGGTGCGGCCCACGCGAGTCATCATCCCTAGCCCTGAGATCAACTGGAACCGGGTGGCGGACTTGCACCCCGACCACCGAGCCGTCGGCGACGCCGCCCTGCGCGCGGTGTATCCCGAGGCGCGCAATCCCTTCGCCCACCCCGAACTGATCAAGGACGAGGGCCTCGAGCCCTGGATCGTCTCCGAACTCTGGCTCATGACCGGCCCGACGCCCAACCAGTACGTCGACGTCACAGGTGTCTTCGACCGGAAGGTCGACGCCCTGCGCATCCACACCTCGCAGACCGCCCACTTCGACGACCTGGCCGGTCTGTTGCGCGAGTGGCTCTCAGAACACGCCAGGGCGGGCGGCCTGCCACCGGGCCGCCTCGCCGAGGCCTTCCAGATAGTGAGGACCGACTGAGCAGACCGGGGTCACCGGTACATGCACAACTCCTGTTCCGTCGCCCCGTACAGCTCGTAGCGGGTTCCCACGAGCGGCCGGCCCGCGTAAAGGCGGACCAGTGTCGGCACGTCGCCCCAGAACTGCGCCGCGGGCCGGCCCTCGATCTCGTTGCCGAGAACCAGCGGCGGCGCGCCACAGCCGAGATAGGCGTGCAAGCGCGGGGTTTCCCGTCGTCGGCTGGTCACTTCGAGGAGCGGCAACGCGTACGCCGTGCTCTTCCCGTCGTACGCTCCCGGCTCGCCGAAGGCCTCGCGTACGTCGCCGGCGTGCACCCACTCCCCCAGCGCGACCGCGTCGAGCCGACCGTTCTCGTGGCCGGCGATGACCTCCCCCGCCTCGGTGAAGCCCCGCTCCAGCTCGTCGAGGACGCGGTTCAGCGGCCAGTCCTCCCGCTCGGCGACGTCGGCGGCGTTCGCCTCGGGCAGGAATACGCCTTCCTCCAGGCGGCCTTCGACGATGCGGACCAGTGCTGCGCCGCAGTGCGCGAGAAGTTGGCGCACTGTCCAGCCTGGGCAGGCTGTGCGCAGCTCGAACCGCTCCTTGCCGGCCGCGTGAAGCAGTGGCATCAGTGCGTCACGTTCGGTGCGGAGCAGCAGGCCGGGGAGTTCGGGGTCGCGCTCCCGCTCATCGGTTTCGGATTGCGCGGAGTGCTCTGACATGGTGGATTCTCCGGCTGCTCAGTAGCGGTAGTGGTCCGGCTTGTACGGGCCCTCGACCTCGACGCCGATGTACTCGGCCTGCTCGGGGCGGAGCGTGGTCAGCTTCACGCCGAGCGCGTCGAGGTGGAGACGGGCGACCTTCTCGTCCAGGTGCTTGGGCAGCACGTAGACACCGGTCGGGTACTCGTCGGGCTTGGTGAACAGCTCGATCTGGGCCAGGGTCTGGTCCGCGAAGGAGTTGGACATCACGAACGACGGGTGACCCGTGGCGTTGCCCAGGTTCAGCAGGCGGCCCTCGGACAGCACGATGATCTTCTTGCCGTCCGGGAACGTCCAGGTGTGGACCTGCGGCTTGATCTCGTCCTTGACGATGCCCGGGACC